>NZ_CP178750.1:3206271-3526898 GCF_047323225.1 Bdellovibrio sp. HCB-110 | reverse complement strand
CGACGAAGCGTAAGTTGGCTTTCACCAACGCTTCGGCCGCTGCGGGATCTTTAGATTCAAAATATTTTTTTGCAAGAGCCGTTTCTTCTTCTCTCGTTAAAACTTTATAACGACGAATTTCATTCAGATACATCACCAAAGGATCTGCCGAGGTGATGGCTTTGGAAGAATCACTGACTGCTAAAGATTTAGAATCTTCAGCAGGCTCATGGACGTCGAAATCTTCTTCAGGTCCAGAGACGGCGTAAGCCTTTTCTGCCTCCGCCGACGGATTGACGTCCTCGTGGCTGTGATCGTCTACGATTTCGGCAACAACGCTTTTAGGCTCGACCTTTTTTCCATTTTCGGACGCAGCTTTTGATGAAGATGCTTTTTTTGCAACCTTCTTCGCTACAGTCGATTTTTCAGGAGTGGAGGATTTCGCCTTGGTTTTTGCCATAGAGTTTTTAGCCTAGGTACTTAGCTAGTTTCCTTTGCAAAGTTTCTTGGACTTTACCTTTGAACGGAGTGAGCATCAATGGCAGATCCACCGTGACAGAGACTTTACTGCCTGCGCCAGCCGCCGCGACCGCCATATCCGCTTTAAATTGCGATCCCTTTAGTGCGGCGCTCTTAGATCCATCATCAAATGAGCACTGAAGTTTTGGGTCAAAGCGTCGAATATCCTGATCGTTTGCTAGGAATTCTTTGATTTTCTTGTAGGCATCTTCGGCATTGTGGCTGCTTTGGTGATCAATAGTAAACTTAGGCATTCAGACATCCTTTACTTGGTTCAGAAGAAAAGTATATCGCCCGTATCACCTAAGAGCAAAGCCTTGCAGTGCTTGCTAGCATAAGGCTTGATTTTGGGAGGGATAAAAAGATGCTTTTTGACTGTGCCTAGACAATATGCCACTCTGTGGCTCGTATTTCCTTCACAAAAAAAGGCACAGCTATGAAGTTTGTAAAAGAGCTTAAAAGAACACACTATTGCGGAAGTCTAGGTTTATCCCAAGTCGGACAAAAAGTTGTCTTGATGGGATGGGTGGATGTTCGCCGAGATCACGGAAGTCTTGTTTTCATCGACCTTCGTGACCGTGAAGGAATCGTGCAAGTTGTATTGGACCCGAACAAAGCCGAAACATCTTCAGCTAAAAATCTTCGTGGGGAATTCGTTCTTGCTGTTGAGGGTGTTGTTCGCGCGCGTCCTGAGGGAATGAAGAATAACAAAATCGCGACAGGAGCTATCGAAATCGAAGCAGTTCGTTGCGAAATTCTTAATGAGTCTGCGGTTCCTCCATTCCAAGTTGATGATGAAAACGTAAATGAGACTTTGCGCTTGAAGCATCGTTATTTGGACCTGCGTTCACCCCGTTTGACGAAACATCTTTTGACTCGCCATAAAGTGGCGCAGTTGGTTCGTCGTTTCTTATCTGAGAATGGCTTTGTTGAGGTTGAAACTCCGATTCTTTTCAAATCCACTCCAGAAGGCGCCAGAGATTACCTTGTTCCGTCACGCGTGAATCAAGGAACTTTCTATGCGTTGCCTCAGTCGCCGCAAATTTTGAAACAGCTTTTGATGGTGTCTGGTTACGACCGCTATTTCCAAATCGCTCGTTGCTTCCGTGACGAAGACTTGCGTGCAGACCGTCAACCGGAATTCTCGCAAATCGACATGGAGATGTCTTTCATTGACCAAGAAGACATCATGCAGATCAACGAAAAACTTTTGCGTACGATTTGGAAAGAAATCAAAGGTGTCGACGTTGGCGATATCCCGCGCATGTCTTACCAAGAAGCGATGGATCGTTATGGTATCGACAAACCTGATACACGTTTTGGTATGGAGATCAAAGATCTGCAAAAAGTAGTCACAGGTTCTGGTTTTAAAGTTTTTGACGACGTTTTAGCTCGTGGCGGAATCGTGCGTGGTATTGCGGTTCCTAAAGGTGGTACATACTCTCGCGGTCAATTCGATAAATTGACGGATATGGCGAAACGCGCAGGAGCCAAAGGCCTTGTGTGGATCAAATCGGAAGCAGATGGCTCTTTGACGTCTCCAGTTTCCAAATTCTTCAGCCCTGAAAAATTGGCGGAGATGTTTAAAGCTGTGGGCGCGAATAACGGCGACTGCGCTTTGGTGGTTGCAGATGATTTCGATACGGCTTGCGCCGCTTTGTCGACATTGCGTTTGCACTTGGGTAAAGAATTGAACTTGATTGATACGTCTAAAGATCATTTCTTGTGGGTGATCGACTTCCCGGCATTTGAGTACTCTCCCGAGGAAAAACGTTGGGTGTCTAGACATCATCCGTTCACGTCTCCCAAAGACGAGTTCATGCAAGATCTGATTGATGGCAACGAAGCTTCTTACGGGAAAATGCTCGCGAAAGCTTACGACTTGGTTTGTAACGGTTACGAGATGGGTGGCGGAAGTATCCGTATCTATCGCACGGAACTGCAACAAGCGATGTTCCGTCTTTTAGGTATGAACAAAGAACAACAAGAAGCGAAGTTTGGATTCTTGTTGGATGCTTTGAAATACGGAGCGCCTCCTCACGGTGGTATTGCTTGGGGTATGGACCGCCTTGTGATGCTGTTGTGCGGAACAGACGCCATCCGCGAAGTGATTGCCTTCCCGAAAACGGCGAAAGCTTCGGACTTGATGGCGGATTGCCCAAGCGAAGTCAGTCGCGATCAGTTGACGGAAGTCGGTGTTCGTCTGAGCCCGCTGGCAGAGAAAAATCTAGAAGAGATGAAAAAAGTATAGTTGAAAATAAAAACCCCGGAAGATCTCCGGGGTTTTTTTATATTCCTTTAATCTTCCGAGGGAATATTTACGGAGATAGAGCCTTCCGTTGTTTGAACTTTGATGTGCCCCACTTCCTGAGGAAGAATTTCGGCAACAGGCTTGGTTTTTAAATTGTTTTGAATCTTTCCTGAGACGGACTGCAGTTCTAATTCATAGAGAAGATCTTCTGGAATTTGCAAGTGCACGTTGCCATCGCGGGTTTCAATTGTGACTTGCCCTTTGAAAGATTCCGGCAAATACACGTCGGCTTTCAACTTTGAATCGGATTCTTTCGTCAGCTCTTGGCCATTCACGTTCATTTGAATCCAACTGCTGGCAATGGGCTCTTGAAACTGAATGTGCACGGCATCTTTTTCTGCCGTTTGTAAAACAAATGGTCCCTGTTCAAAGCGCGGCACTTTCCCGTGCATGTGAACTTTTAAGGTATTTCCCGCATGAATTTTCAAAGATAAATCTACACGTCGCGAGGACAGCGTTAAACGATTCATTCCCTGAAGAAAAAATTCTTCATTCTCCTCATATTTCTGTCCCTGCAAAATCTTATCAGTCACAGAGTTGAAAGCATTAAAGACAGAGTCAGGATTATTAAAAACGTACCCCATGATGAGAATCAGCGATCCCACCAAAATAAAAAACAGGGCTCCTAGACCTAGTAGAAACTTCTTAAGCATCTGTATAAACTATCACCTTGAAATGGAAAGTTAAACGTAATTGAATGGATGGTAAGGAGCTTTCATGCAGCGTATTCTTCCAGAAACAGATTTAGAAAAAAAATTAATGTGTCTTGGTGCTGTTTTTGTCGAAGAAAATCAAGTTCTTGATGAGCTGTTTCAAGTTGTCGGGTCTGATCTGGTTGAAGGCCAGGAATTAGCACCTGAAATTAAGGAACAAGTTCTTAACGAAATCGGTGAGTACTTTTTCCGTCTGGATATGAACTACGGACCCGATATTAAAGCGGATTGCATCGGCATTCTTGAAGAATTTTGGGCGGTTCATGATAAAAAATCCGCTCTGGGTAACTTAGAGAACATTCGTACCCAAGGGCATCGCACGAAGTTCAATGTCTTGAAATCCACTCTGCCATCTGATGGAAATATCGACTTTGCAGCGATGGAAAAGTTTAAACAGATCTTTTGTTTCGACTTCGCAGAAAATCAAGAGATGCAAATGAGCGACGATGACTATCGCAAACTTGCGACTTGGTTGCAAAGCACGAATAAGTATCTGAAAGAGTCGAACATTCTTGCCTGGGATGCCGCTCGTTACATTCATCTCGTGCGTTTAAGTTTTGTCTCTGGCTATCTTTCAGATAATGAAGCTTGGGCTGAGATTTTAAAACTCGCGCCGATCATTGAAGACCGTTTTGGTTCTTGGATGGAATTTTCTCAGAGCTTTCTTATCGGTCGCACTTTTTGGTCGGGTGGGGCAGATCCCCAGGTAAAATCCATTTGTGAAAGACTTCTCGGGCATCCCGCGAGCCCTTGGCAGTTCATCAACTGGACCTAGCTCCAGTTTTCTTCCCCCTGTCTCAAGTTTGAACGTTCTATTCCGATACGTCTTCTAAGAGAGCTATGGATGGCTTTCTTAAGCACACACGGAGGTGTGGAATGGAAAAGATCAGTGGAATTCTTCCAGCTAGCGCTCGAACTCGAGTGGCCGATATTTCGGTAGCTCAACCGGCGCGACCAGGAGCTCCTGCACTCGGTCGACCCATGGGAAAAAATTCCTTGGGAGATCGAATCACTCTGAGTAAACAGCTTGAAGAACTCAGACAGACAGGACAAGTTCCTGAACCAGCGGCCTCTCCCGTTTATAAAAACCCTGGTGAAGTGAAGAAGCTTAAAGTGATTGAAGATCTCAATCAGAAGTTCTTTGCGAACCCTAAGGATATTGCCCGCGATAGCGATTTGGCGAAATCTGAGGAGGCTCTCAAGAAAGTGGACAGCAATGAAGGACTTTTCATTGTCGAAAAAGAGCTTCGTCCCCAGGAACCCGCTTTAAATCCTGTTCAGGATAATAAATAAGACCTTACCTTGACATCTCCCGCTGAGGCCTCAAATTCAACCTCACGGGAGGCTTCATGGAGCCAGCAACGCGGTCGTGGACCGTTATACGCGCTACTTGGTTAACGAAAAAACCTCATGGTCGCGGTTGGTTTGCGGCGGCGTGGTCCGTGTTAGCTCTCATAGCCGGGAGCGTTCTGTATTGGCAAGACGTCGCCAAAGCTTCTCAATGGATGCCAGCATCTCGCGACTTTGTATTTTCACAAGGTGAATACTGGAGATTGTGGACGACATTGTTCGCCCACGCGGATCTGGGACATCTCATTTCAAATTCTCTTTTATTCTTTATATTTGGTTATTTTCTTGCGGGCTATTTCGGGCTTGTCGTTTTTCCCATCACCGCTTTTGTTTTAGGCGGTCTCACAAATGCGTTCGTTCTTTTAAGTTACAATCCCCAAGTAAATCTTATCGGTGTTTCCGGAGTCGTCTATTGGATGGGCGGGATGTGGTTGGTGCTTTATTTACTTTTAGATCAGCAGCGCACCGTTTTACAAAGATCCCTAAGATCCGTAGGAGTCGCTTTAGCGGTTTTTATGCCTTCTACAGCTTTTGATCCACAAGTCAGTTATCGAGCGCACTTGATCGGTTTCTTCATTGGTGTTGTCTCGGCCGTCATTTATTACTGGATAAAACGTCCTGTATTTAAAGCCGCAATTGTGTCGGAAGTGATTGTCGAGGAAGAAACTCCTCCTATTGCGAAAGATGAATCAGATAAAGAAGACAACCTGATTTTTCACAATTAAAATTCAGCGGGCTCCAAAAGTATTCCGTTTTCTTCCAACGAACAAAGTCGATAAGCGCCTTTGAAACATCTTTTCCCGGATTTGTCTTTGCCTGTCACAATCACATAGTCGAGGGACAATTGTATCAAACGGCGAATGGCCGAAAGACTCCATTGCGGGGCGCCCATTTGAATCAGCATCTCAAGACGAATCAAAGCCTGTCCCGCATCTTGAGCATGAAGAGTTCCAAAACTTCCGGCATGACCTGTTGCCAACGCCATCAAAAAGTCTTTGGCTTCAGAGCCACGGACTTCGCCCATCACGATGCGATCCGGTCTTAAGCGCAAGGATCGTTTCACCAGTTGTGTTTGATCCACATTAGGCAGAACTCCTTGGGGATCTTCACGAGTCAGCAATTTCATACTGGCTTTATTGGGGAGAGCAATCTCAGAAGTGTCTTCAATGACAACCACGCGTTCATTTTCAGGAAGCAAATTTAAGAATGAATTTAGAACGGACGTTTTACCGGAGCCTGTGGCACCCACCACCAAAAAGTTCTTTCGTTGCTCCATGATTTGTTGAAATAAATGAAGATCCTTTTGAGAACACCATTCCCTTTCCGCAAGTTTTAAGAATGTCCAAGGATTCTTAGGATGACGGCGCAAAGAAAAGTGTGCGGAAGAGTTTGTCAAATCTGCACCGATCAAACTTAAACGGAAATCCTGAAAGCTCCCGTCAGCACAAGGGTACTCAGTGGTAATATGAGTTTTCGCTTCATGACAGATGCGATCTAAGCAATTGCGAAAGCTCAGTTCCGAAAAGAAAGAATCAGGATGCCTGTGTAAGCGCCCTTCTTTCTCTATCCAGATGGAAGTCGGACTGTTGACGATAATTTCCGTGATACTTTCATCCGCCATAGGTTCGCATAAAGGACCCCAGGACTCCATTTCTACTCGGACACGCTTTTGCACGTCGCTTTCCATATTTTGTGTACGGCGAGTTAAAATTTGTTCGACTTTTTGTGAACGCAGATTGTTGGCTTCATCCGGTGACAATAAGAATTCATTCAAAGGCATTTTTTGAATATCTTCTTGAATCAAGTCATAAACTTTTTTAGCAGCGGTCATCATAGACGAGCTCTCCCTTGCAAGTGTTCAGTACCTTCACCGTCGTCACCTTCTTTAAGAATTGTCGGACGCACAAAGATCACAAGCTCAGAGCGATTTTCGCGAAAGTCTTTGCTGGAAAAGAGGGCTCCTAAAACCGGCAAGCGCGATAGAAAAGGAAGTCCTTCGGAGCTATTGCCATCTTCACTCTTAAGCAAACCTGAAAGGGCAATTGTCTGTGGGCGAGTCAGATCAAAGTGGCTAGAGACACGATTAGTAAGAATTCCCGGGATATCGTCGACTTTGCGAGAATCATCCAGAGTCGTCACTTCTGTTTCAATAGAAAGACTGATTCGTCCTGCGGCATCTGCTTTCGGTTTCACACGCAAAAGAATTCCATAACGTTTCCACACGACGTCTTGAGCTTTGTAATTCATAATTTTAATAGGGAACTCTCCACCGGCCAAAAACTCCGCTTCCTTTCCGCTGCGGCAAAGGATGTTTGGACTTGCTAAGATTTTCCCATAACCTTGTCCTTCCAAAGCTGTCAGATTGAATGGAAGATCATCCAACTCGCGCTGCCCCGTACTCAAAATTTTAGCTGAATAACTAGAGGGCCAGCGAAGACCGTACTTCATAGTGAGATCTCTTTTAATTTCGGCGACGGTGATTTGCACTTTCACTGTGGGAGCAACATCCAAACTGTTCTCATCGCGAATCACGGCAATTCCAAAGGGCGATAAGAGTTGTTGATACTTTTTAAAAGCGAGCTCAGGTGCGCTGACGCGTACTTCAGGAGAGGGCTCAAAAATAACGGTTTGAGGAGGAAGTTTGGCGCGCTCAAATAAATCTTGAAGATGTTTTTGGGCGGCACTTTGCAGTTCCAAAGAAATCTCTGCACGCATTTGATAAGAAAAATATTTACTGCGTGCAAAGTCGGCGAGTTTTAGCCAGTCTTGAAGACGATAAAGATGTCCTTTGATTAAAAGATCTCCGTCTGCAACCTGAGCTGAAAGGCCAACGATACCTTGCAGATCTTTTTTCAAGTCCGCGAGGGAATTTGTCTTATTGGGATGAAGAACTTGCACGTGGTAGGTTTCATCACCAAGTTTTAAAACCGTTTTGCCTTCGCGAGAACCTTTGATAACAAGGCGGGAGCCTTGGCCTTCGGCTTTTAAGATGTCACGATCCTGAATCCATACCGAAGAATTTCCTTTAAGAGATAAATTCTGAGATTCTCCAAGAGATAACGTGATCTCTTTGGTTTGTGCGAAGCTGAGGGATGAAATAAATGTGATGAGTGCGATTAAGTTTTTCATGCCGCGAGCAAAGAGCAATCTTTGCGCGGCGACGCCTTAAAACTTAGGAAAACAAGAGGGCCGGTGTCCGTCCGGACTAGCCGACCGTCAATTCGAAGAAAACCATGACTCCCTGATCTGTATTCTTAAATTGCAGTTGGGAGTTATGGGATTTCAAAATGGACTGGCAAATCGTAAGACCCAGGCCCGTCCCCGTTGAATGGTGCATAACATCTTCGTCGATATAAAAAGGCTTTGTAATTTTATCAATCACAGAAGCGGGGAGGTGAGGGCCCTTATTGGAAACCAAGAAACGAAGCAGGTTTCCGTTGCGAATGCTCTCAAGATGAATCTCGCTAGATTCAACACCAAACTTGGCGGCATTGTGGATAAGACGTTGGACAACTTGTTTGATTAAACGAACATCGGCCTTCACATTGACGGGTTCTAACTTACTCACAAGTTTCTGCTGTTTCTTCGTCATCAAGTCGACAACTTCTTTACTTAAGCCTTCATCGAATTGAGAAAAAGCGATGCTTTGCATGTCGATCTTCAATTGATTAGTTTCAGCACGAACGACAAGAAGGACGTCTTCGACAAGGTTCTTAAGTCTCTCTGCGCTCTTCGTAATACGATTGACCATCAATTTATCTTCATCACCCAAATTGGATTCAGAAAGAAGAGAAGAAAAACTTAAGATCGAAGTGAGTGGTGTCTTCAATTCGTGGTTGATCAAAATCATAAAGTTGGATTTTGCGACATCCAAACTTTTGAGATCTTCCAAAGCTTTCGCAAGCTCCGCATTTTTCTGTTTCAACTCTTGGCCTAAAGCAAATCGTTCAACAGCATGTTCAACGGTGTTGCTCAAATCCACAGGGTCCCAGGGTTTTGTGAGATATCTAAAGATCTGACCTTTATTCACAGCCATGATGACGGACTCAAGATCCGTGTAACCAGTTAGAAGAATGCGAACTGTCTCAGGATGAGAATTCAGAGTTTTTTCTAAAAACTCCACTCCCGTCATCTCAGGCATGCGTTGATCAGTGATGATGAGTGAAACAGGTCCTGGATTTTTGTCGAGGACTTCCAATGCTTCTTTTCCTGAGGTGGCCTTTAGTACTGTAAATTTCTTTCGAAACAGCCTCTCAAGAGCGTCTACATTATCTATTTCATCATCTACACAAAGAATTGTGTGCTTCGTCATATAATGTAGTGTAGGATTTGAAAAAGAGCAGTGCAAAGGATTTTGCACGGGCCCTCTTGTTGTCATGGATGATGATGGGAAAGGTTCGGGGAACTGTGCTGGACTACAGTCTAGTTTCACAATCTTTCAACAATTTTGCTCAGAAATGAGTCAAGTCTGCATCCCCTCCTGACGATGAGTGAAACGGTAGAAGTGTTTTTATCCTTTTCAGGAGATCGAGTATGAAATTTTGGATGCGCATTGCAGCTCCTTTCACGTTGGTGATGAGTTTTGCAGTTGGTGCTCAGGCTCAGATGTGGGGAACCGGTATGTACGGTGGGATGCAATCCTGCCCTTACAATTACGGTGCTGCTGCAGGTTCTTCGAGCTATCTAGATGAAATCAAAGAAGCACAAGCCAACATTCGTGAAGCTGAAAAGCAACTTCGTGCAAAAAAATCTGAAAAGAAGAGAGTCGAAAAGAACATGGAGAAATCCCGCAGGGATGTCGAAGAAGTTGTCTCTGAAGACTTCTCTGAATTCGTTTTCGATCACATGGAAAACAACAGAACTTGCCGTTCGTATAAAGGACACAAAAGCAATTTGGGTCAAACAGATGACGGTGGAAACGTTTCTGGTGAACAAGGTGGCGTTGCCATCGTTACTCCGCAAACAAATGGTGATATTGCAAACTCTGTAGACGTTCGTGCATTCACAATCAAAGAATGGGATGTTCTTTGTGACGAAAACAAAGCGGGTTCCGTGGGTGGCCTTGTCTGTGATGGCGCTCGTTTCCGTCAGCCTGAAAAAGGTCGTGCGACGGCTCAAGATTGTAAAAAAGGTTTGAGCGATTACAAAAAAGGCTACGCTCAGTCCAACAAACTTCAACGTGAAATTGAAGCTTTGGAAAATGGAATCAAAAATAGCAAACGTGATATTCAAGATGCCCGTACAAATTACGCTGATGAACAACGTGAAAGACAGCGTGAAATGGCTGAGGGTGGAATCTGTATCGAGTGTATGCAACAAGGTTCAGGCTACTCTTATCAAAAACCTGAAACAGACTGGGGTTCAGTGATCGGTAATATCGGTCTTGGCCTTGCAGCGACTTACATGGGTTATCAGACAAATAAAATGGTTGCGAATGCCAATGCAAATATCGGTTGGCCAACTCAGCCATATCCTGCTTGGGGTTACGGCTTCCCATTCCTTGCACAAGGTGTCGGTCAAATGATCGGTGGGGGGAGTGGTATCTACGGAGCAATCGGTGGCGGCATCGGTGCCGGTGGTTTCGGTTGCGCTGGTGCAAATGGTGGTGCGTACGGAATGATGGGACCTTTCGGTGGCATGAACGGTGGTGGTATGTGGGGTAACCCATATGCGATGGCTGGCATGGGCGGCGGAATGGGTGGCGGAATCTTTATGCCTGGTATGGGCCCTTGGGGTATGGCCGGTCCTTGGGGAATGGGTGGACCGTTCCCAGGAGCGATGGGCTATCCAATGATGGGCGGTATGATGGGTATGCCGATGGGTAATATGATCGGCGGAGTCATGGGCGGCGTCATGGGAATGCCTATGGGCGGTGGCATGATGGGTATGCCAATGGGTGGAATGATGGGAATGCCTATGGGCGGCGGTATGATGGGTATGCCGATGGGCGGAATGATGGGAATGCCTATGGGAGCCATGGCTGGTGGAATCATCGGTGGCGTCATGGGAATGCCTATGGGCGGCGGTATGATGGGCATGCCAATGGGTGGAATGATGGGAATGCCGATGGGCGGAATGGCCGGCGGTATGATGGGTATGCCAATGGGCGGAATGATGGGAATGCCTATGGGAGCTATGGCCGGTGGAATGATCGGCGGAGCTATGGGCATGCCAATGGGTGGAATGATGGGAATGCCGATGGGCGGAATGGCCGGCGGTATGATGGGTATGCCAATGGGTGGAATGATGGGCATGCCGATGATGGGCGGTATGGCTGGTGGCATGATGGGAATGCCAATGATGGGCGGAATGGCCGGTGGTATGATGGGAATGCCTATGATGGGTGGTATGAACGGTGGTTTGGGTGCAATGCAAATGCAGCAACAAATGATGCAAATGCAGATGCAACAATACCAAATGTACATCCAACAACAGCAGTCTTACATGCAACAACAAATGCAAAGACAGCAAGTTGTGGCAAGCCTTCAACAAGAGCTTTACGGTTTGTTATATAGAATCCAACAAGTTTCATACGGCGGCGGAGGCTACATTGGTGGCTCTATCGGCGGCGGTATTGGAATTGGCACAGGCATCGGTGTCGGCGGCGTGAGCGGCGGAGGAATTATCACTCCACTTCCAGGCTCTGGCGGTGTCGGTGGCGGATTGCCGGGTTTACCAGGATCAGGTGGCGGCGCAGCTCCGATCCCTGCACCTCGCTAATAAAATTATTTAGTTAAAATTAAGAGGGCCCTCTGCTAAAACAGAGGGCCTTATGCTTTTTAAAATCCCGCGTCTTTACGACAGCCACACTCACTTCCTCGCGACCGGGGAATTTGCTTCAGGTCTTGCTTTGGGTTCTTTGCAAAAGCCCGAGGACTTAGCGACGATTCCGCTCAAGAAGTCCTATTATCGCGGCGACTGGTTGGTGGGTTTTGGTTGGGATGAAACAAAGTGGCCCACACCACCGCATAAGAAAATTCTCGATCAGATCTTTCCGAACAATCCTGTTTTCTTTGCGCGCATGGATGGTCATCGCTGCTGGGTGAATTCAAAAGCCTTGGAGCTTCTTGGGTTCACTTCAGAGACGGGTGTTCTTATCGAGAAAGAACATCTTCAGGCTTGGGATCGTTTACCTTCATTCACAAAAGAACAACAGCGCGGTCATATACTGTCGGCGTGCCGAGTCTACAATCAAGCTGGTTTTACACATGTACGTGATATGTCGTGCAATGAGTCTCTGTGGAATCTTTTGGTCGAGATGTCAGAGGCAAAAGAGCTGACGTTGGCGATTGAAGAAAACGTAACATCCCACGATCTTAACGACTTTGATAAGATGTTGCAGCTTTGTCTTCATGGAAAAAAGAGTGAAACGCCTTACGTGCGCATGAAGGGCATTAAGATTTTCTACGATGGCTCTTTGGGTTCCGAGACCGCGTATCTTTCAAAACCTTATAACGGAAAAACCGAAGGCCCTCGTGGAATGACTTTGTGGGATCTTTCCCATGTCGAAGAAGTCATGAAAAGAACTTGGGCCGCAGGGCTTGAGTTTTCAATTCACACGATTGGCGACGAAGCAGCTCATCACATCGTGCAGCTCGCTCGTAAAATTTCTGCACAAGGTTCTGTCGGCCGTTTGAATTTAGAACATGTGCAATTGCTAAGACCGGAAACGATTCAAATGATGAAGCCGCTTCATGTACGCTGTCATATGCAACCCTGCCATTGGCTAAGTGATCGTGTGTGGTTGGAGGCAAAGCTTGGTGAACTTTATAAATACGTTTTCCCTTGGGAAGCGTTAAGGGCCGCACAAATTCCGTTGTCGTTTGGTTGTGACAGTCCGATTGAGCCACCATCATTCTGGCGGAATAAAATCGCCTTGGATGAAAGTGTCAAAGCCAAGATCAAAAAGTTTACGGGAGATCTGGCAGTTACACATTCTCACCCGGATTCTACTTTTGCGGATTCACACTCGGTAATTGAAGATGGCGTTGTGAAAGAGATCGTCTTTGATGGTCGCAAGATCTCACTTGAATGAGGATGTGTTAATCACCATCTTTTTGTCTTTCATTGAATAGACTATTCCTCCCAGAACGATGGCGCCTGCGGTGTAAAGCCACGTTTTATTTTCAGCGACCCAAGATTTCGTTTCTTCGTGGGATTGAATTCTGCGCACGCATTCGTCAGAGAAATAAAGTACCCCACGATTTGTCAGCTCGAAATCCAGGTCCCGCGTCGTAAAGCCTTCGCAGCTTCCCTCAACAAAATTTGCAAAGACAAACTGTTGGTTCAAAAGCTGTTCAAAGGTTCCAAAAAAAGTGACAGGTGCTTGTGAGTTGGAAACCAAAGTCCATTGATAAGCGGTCTTCGGTGACAAAGGTGCTGTATCTTCTAAAGCAAATCCTTGCGATTCGATAAAAACTTTATCTAAGTTAGGATATTTCTTTGCCAGTTTTTGCAAGGACGTGAATTGAGTCGGGCAGGGGAATAAAACAGGGCCCTCACTTAACAGAGCCACACTTTTACAATAGAAGTGCAGAAGCTCTTGGCGTTCTGTTGAAGAAATTTTAAGTGCCAAGCTTTTTTCGGTGAGATCACGCACGTAACGCAGGCTTAGAAGAGTTAATGGACCTTCATTTTGGATGGCTTTAAGTTGTGCCACAGTGGCTTGCACATTCTGACTAAATGAATCGCCTAATTGAAAGAGCTGAGTTTCTTGACGTTCGTTCTTTTGCAAACGGGTCTGGGTGTGATCGACAAACGAAATCGAGTCCTTGTGAGATTTGATAAATTCCTGATAAGCCGTCGACGACGAACCAGGAGATTGCAAAAGAATACTTTGCGCGAAAACATTGGACGGAAATACAAATAGAAGTGGCAGAAAAAAGTTTTTCATATGAAACCTCTTTAGTTTTGATAGTCCACGCGCACGCGGGCTGGCCCTGAGGAACTCAGTTGAGTGCCCTTCGCATCAGGATTTTGAACAACGGCAATAAAGGGGCCGGCGTAACTGAGAAGTTTGGAGCTTTCAGTCTCTTTAACTAAAACCGCGTATTGCTGCGGATTCAAAGGCGCTCTTAAGAGTTTTAACTTAGCACCCACTTTAAGACCGCCTTTTTGTCTTTCATTTGAAGCCAAGTAAAGATCTACGACTCCACCCATATCGCCCACCAAAGATGCCAAGGACTCGGCATTGGAAATTTCGATGGGAACGAGAACAAAACCACTCGGGATAAATGTATCTACAGATTGAGGTTCGGGAAGAAAGCTGTCTTTTTGCGGAATTTCCTCTGTCGGGCGAGAGACGAAATATGAAATGGCCCCGAGGCAAATGAAGGCGAGAAGAAGGTAGTTATTTTTTAGAGCGATAAGAATTTTTTGCTGCATGATTTTTATCCTCAGTCAGGTGATATTTTTTTTGAGAATTTTTGAGTTTGGAAAGTTCGTTGATGGCGGCAAATCCGGCCAAAGCGACAAAGAACATCACCAAACAGACTTCAATGAGAATTTGCCCACGATGATTTTGGGATGCCATGAAGAGGTCTCCTTAGCGAGTGATACCGCACACGCTTTTTTGAAAATGAATTCTCCTTTTAGAAAATTTGAAAAAGGAGGCCGGACTTGAACCCGGTACTGCCATTCATGGGCCAAGGCTTGTTTGTTTTCGAAATCATCGACAAGGCTATATGTCGGAGCAATGTCCGGTGAATCCGGACGGACAGCCAATTTCGGGGCCTTACCACGCACAGGTCCCAACTCTGTCTTAAGTAGAATATTGGAGGTCATGGCACCCGTCCGACGTAAACTTAGGGCTGTAAAAGTGTGGGATTGCTGTAAGAGTAAATTACTTTGTTTAACCAACTGTTTTTGGCGGCGGTCGAGTTTGTCTCGCTTCTCAAGAACTTTGGTGTAGTGAGAGGTTGCTTTGGCAATGGCGACAGGGTTTTCACTTGCCACGGCGGTGGCCAATTCTGCAATTGCTTTTGCAAGCTCTGCCTTCAGAGCGATGGCCATGGGATTGAGTGCCAGAAGAGTAGATAACAAAGGACTGACTCTCTTTTGCCCCTTTTGTCCTTCGGTACGACATTCATATTTTAGGGCTAAATCATTTTGCACAAGACCTAGAAGAGAAAAACATAAAAGAGCTCCGGCGATAAAGACAGGAAGGATCGCAAGAATGATGGCGAGGGCTGAGCCTTTTTGATTTTTGATCACCATAGAGAGGCCTTCTTCAATGTTTGTTCGAGCTTCAGAGGCGGATTAAAATCCACCGAGAGAGTTCCTTGGAAACTTCGTCCGGATTTTCTCAAGTGGACTTCGTAATGAACATTTGTGATAAGAACGTTTGCCAGACGGTTTTTGAGTTCTCGCTCGCAAGAAATCAGAGGAGAGCTTTCGGCGCAAATCAATGCCTCATGCAAGTTGTAGTCGGCGAAATAAAACACCATCCCACGATAGAGCAGGAGGGTAAAGGCCGTGATAACCACGATAAGAAGAGGCAAGGTCAGAGCGGCTTCGATCGTGCTCTGACCTTGTTGCGAAAGAAAGCGCTTCATTAGTTTTTGTCGGATTTTTCGGCTTTATTGGAGGCACCTTCAAAGAAATTGCTGAAATCCCTTTTCTTTGTCATGGACTCAGTTACTTCGTGAGAGGTCACGTTCGTGCCTGCGGCTTTACCACCCAGGACGTTAGCGACATTTGCGAACTTGGCGTTCACATTTCCACCAACCACTTTGATGATCGCCATGCTACCCACGGCGACAATCGCTACAATGATCAGATATTCGATAAGGCCTTGGCCTTTTTTATTTTTTAAAATCTTATTTGCTTTCATAGTTATCTCCAGTGCGGAGAAGTGAAAGCAAGATGGGGTCAGAGGTGAGAACGGATAAAATCAAAAAACAAAGTCCGGAGGTCCGGACTTCGTGTGATTACTTCTTTTTACCTTTGGCAGCGGCAGCTTCTTTTTTAGCAGCAGCGGCTTTTTCTTCCTTAGCTGCGGCAGCGGCCTCTTTTTTCGCACCGGCTTTTTTCGCCTTACGCTGGATGATAATACGGTCCAAGATTTCAAAAGCTTCTTTTTGCAGGTCGTTTTCGAAAATAAAGCGGTAGAAACCTTCGATCTCAGGGCTTTGACGGAACTTTTTCAGGGACGTAGGAAGGCTGTCTGACTGAACGAAATCGATAGAACTGCCGTCTTTTGAGAGCTTTACTTTTTCAGCCATTTATTAAATCCCCTAATGTTTTAAAGGGTTTGTACCCTAAATAGCGGCCTTGAATCAAGAATAAAATGGGTTTTGGGAGGGTCCGCTATGGCGGCTTGCAGGGAAATTGCGGCTCTTTTTAGGACTTTGTTATTTTTCTGAATGCACTTATTAAACCATTGAATTTCTTGGGTAAATAAGTGAGATTGAGGTCACAAAAATGGGAGGTTCGATGCTCATTCTCAATGGTAAGGAAGTAGCCAAAGAAGTGCGTTCATCTCTTGCCCCTCGCGTGGTGAGTTTCGTGAAAGAAATCGGGCGATCTCCTCACTTGTCAGTCATCATTGTGGGTGACGACGGTGCCAGCCACATTTATGTGAAAAATAAAAAAATTGCCTGCGAATCTGTCGGAATGTCTTCCACGATTCACTCTCTCCCTTCCAATACGACTCAACAGGAACTTAACGACAAAATCATCGCTTTAAACCAAGACGACAAAGTCGATGGAATCCTCGTCCAGTTTCCTTTGCCGAAGCATCTTAATTCCGAAGAAGTTTTGAATTTGGTCTCCTCTGAAAAAGATGCAGACGGTTTAACGTATGTTTCATTAGGTTATTTCTTTGCAGGAAAACCTGTTGTACAACCCTGCACTCCTGCGGGAGTGATGACGATTTTAAAGCACTATGACATTTCGGTAGAAGGCATGCGCGCGGTGGTTGTCGGGCGCAGTAATATCGTCGGAAAACCCATGGCACAGCTTCTGACTGAGGCAAATGCGACAGTGACTGTTTGTCATTCCAAGACGAAAAATCTTTCTGCGGTCACTCGCGAAGCGGATTTGGTTGTGGTCGCGGCGGGGAAAGCTCGCATGCTAGGAAAAGAAGATTTTAAAAAGGACGCCATCGTCGTCGACGTGGGTATGCATCACGGAGGCCCTGCGGGAAAACTGTGTGGAGATGTGCGCTTTGAAGAACTTGATGGCTGGGTGAAGGCAGCGACTCCCGTTCCTGGTGGAGTCGGTCCGATGACAATAGCCACGTTATTGCAAAATACCTGTTTGCTAGCAGAAAAAAGAGCAGGACTTCGTTAGTTAGAGGACTTTCATGTACACTGGATTTTTAAAGAATGTTTGGTATGTGGGACTTCCCAGCCAGGAGCTGGCTGTTGGGAAATCTCAAGCTCGTAAAATCATGAATGAACCGATTGTGTTCTTTCGCGATTCCAAAGGAAAAGTTTCTGCCGTTCGAGATATTTGCCCGCACCGCGGAATTCCTCTGAGCTACGGTCGTGTCGTGAATGATACGATTGAGTGCCCTTATCATGGTTGGAAATTTGATGGCACGGGCATGTGCACCGAGATTCCTTCTTTGTGCCCCGATCAAGAACTTAATCCCAATAAAATCAAAGTGCGCTCTTATCCGATTCATGAAGCACAGGG
Source organism: Bdellovibrio sp. HCB-110 (assembly GCF_047323225.1). Lineage (GTDB taxonomy): Bacteria > Bdellovibrionota > Bdellovibrionia > Bdellovibrionales > Bdellovibrionaceae > Bdellovibrio. The sequence goes on along the minus strand of NZ_CP178750.1, from coordinate 3,509,387 downwards.
GTTGATTTGGATTTTCATGGGCGACAAAGATTATGACGTCACGAAAGCTCCTGAGGTTCCCGTGATGAAAGCTTTCCCGGTGGATGTAAAGCCGAAGCTTACTTACGTTGTGAATTTTCCATGTCATGTGGATCACGCGGTGATTGGATTGATGGACCCAGCCCACGGACCCTACGTGCATAAAAGCTGGTTCTGGCGTTCTGAAAAAACAATGCTAGAAAAGAAAAAGAAATTTGCGCCAGTGAATTATGGTTTCCAAATGGTGCGCCATCAACCTTCGAAGAACTCCAAGGCTTATAAAGTTTTGGGTGGGGCTCCGACGACAGAAATCACGTTCACTCTTCCGTGTGTGCGTGTTGAACACATTGAAGTGGGTCCTCGTAATTTCTATTCTTACACGGCATTGACTCCGGTGGATGAGATGAACACGAGAGTGACTCAACTTGCTTACTGGGACATCCCTTGGTTGAGCTTGATTAAGCCAGGTCTGCATTTGTTCTCGAAGAATTTCTTGGGCCAAGATATGGATGCCGTGACGAAACAGCAAGAGGGTCTTAAATACGATCCAAGTTTGATGTTGATTAAAGACGCCGACACTCAGGCGAAGTGGTATTATGCGCTTAAGACGGAATATCACGATCATCTTGAGCAAAAACGCGAATTCCATCATCCGGTGAAAGAAACCGAACTTCGTTGGAGAAGTTAGAAAATATGTTTAAAGTTCTCGTATCTCTTTTATTGGTTCTGGTCAGTGCGCAAGCTTTCGCTCTTCGTTTAGAGTACGTCGGTGAAACTTCGATTGCGACCGGGACAAAGTTTAATAAAGCCACCATTGGTGGATTGTCTGGCATCGTATGGAGTGAAAATACACTCTTTGCTCTTTCGGACGATAAGGGTCGTGCGGGTGAGCCGCGTTTTTTTGAATTCGATTTGAAGATTGATAAAAAGACGGTGGCGCTCACACCAAAGAGCGTGAACTTTATCACGGGACTTCCGGCTCAAGGGGAGAAACCCGCGGGCATGGACCCGGAAGGACTTGTGCGTTTGCCAAGTGGAGATTTCTTGATTTCTTCAGAGGGAAACAACGATGCCAAGCCTCGTGAGATGCCTCGTATCTTTCGTGTAAGTTCTGCGGGTGCGTGGAAATCCGACTTTCCCATTCCCGATAAGTTTTTGCCTGAAACAACAGGACAGCAGAAAAAAGGCATTCAAAACAATTCAGCTTTTGAAGGTTTGACAAGTTTTGCGGATGGCAAGTTTGTCTATACAAGTACAGAGTCTGCTTTGTCTCAGGATTATATTTCCGGTGAAGAAGCTCAAGGCGATTGGATTCGTATTTTGAAGTACGAAGACAAAGGACAGCAGGGCTATAAGCCCGTGGCTGAATACGCTTACCGTGTCGATTCTTTCAAAGACAACCAACAGGGAAAAGAAGTTTTCCGAGGTGTATCGGAAATTCTTGCGATCTCTGAGACAAAGTTGATCGTCTTGGAAAGAGGCGTTCGTTTGTTTTCTAAAAATGTTTGGGCGCAAACGGTGGCATTGTACTTGGTGGATCTTTCTAAGGGAACCGATGTCACGGCTCTTACAAAACTGAGTGATGGAAAATTCACAGGCGTTGAGAAAGTAAAGCTCATCGACTTTGAAACGGACCTCACTAAAGAGCGTGGTACAAAGGTTATTCAGAATTTTGAAGCTTTAACTTTTGGACCTAAGCTTGCTGATGGTCGCCGCAGTCTTCTCGTAATGGGCGACAATAATTTTTCAAAAAAAGAAATCACAGAACTGATCGTGTTTGCTGTTGAAGGTGAGTAAGAGATGATGACGGTATGGAGACTCCGCCCAGGAGCTGATAAAAGAATTCGCAGCGGACACCCTTGGGTTTTCTCAAATGAACTCTCGGCAAGTCCGAAAGGTCTTATTCCAGGAACTCCGGTGGAGTTGCAGGATTCTAAAGGTCAATTTCTTGCCCGTGGTTACGGCAATCCTCACTCTTTGATTGCGTTTCGTGCTTTGAGTTTCAGCCCTCAAGATCAAGCTCCGACGAGTTTTGAATATCTGCAGGACAAAGTTTTGAATTCTTGGAAAGTTCGTAAAGCAGCGGGATTCCGTGGCAGCTTCCGTCTGGCTTTTGGGGAATCGGATTATATTCCGGGGCTTGTTCTTGATTACTACGTGATTGAGCAAAAGGGACAAAGAGCGCAGGTTTTTGCGGCTCAGCTTGTGACGGCCGGAATGAATGAGGCTTTGAAAGATGCTGAAGGTTTTTTTAAAGGTCTTGTTGAAAAAGCCAAGGCTCAAGGGCTTTCTGAATTTTCATGGGATAAAACGGCGGTTGTCATTCGCAATGACGTGAACATTCGCAAGCTTGAAGGTTTAACAGTTGAAGAACCTCGCACAATCAAGGATCTTCCAGAATTTAATTTGACGGATGTTGAGATTCTTTTGAATGCGGCAAGTGACGACGGTTTGGTTCACATGAGTTGTGATTTGCAAGAAGGACAAAAGACAGGTTTCTTCTTAGATCAAACTCACAATATTCATTTGGCCGTAGGCCTTTTCAAAAACTGGGCAAAAACGCAGGAAAAGAGAAAACTGCGTGTGTTGGATCTTTGCTGTTACGTGGGACATTGGTCGACGCAAATCTCTCGTTCATTAAAGTCTTTGGGTTTTGATGTGGAGGTGTCTTTGGTGGATGTCTCTAAAACGGCGTTGGCTTTTGCAAAAAAGAATGCGGAACGCGAGGGTGCCGAAGTTGTTGTTCATGAAATGGACGTTTCAACGGGACTGACAGAACTTGCAAGCACTCACTATGATATCGTGATTGCCGATCCTCCGGCTTTTATTAAGTCTAAAAAAGACATTCCTATTGGAAAACATGCTTATCTTAAGATGAACACCCATGCTTTCCGTGTGGTAAAGAAAAATGGCTTTGTGGCCTCATGCTCTTGTTCGGGATTGCTTGAAGAAGAAGAATTCCGCGATGCCATTCGTAAAGCGTCCCTCAGAAACTTTTCAGAGGTGCGAAGTGTTTTGCGCGGGGGACATGCGGCGGATCATCCGACCTTGATGCAGTTCCCAGAAGGTTTCTATTTAAAGATGTACGTTCATTACGTCGTTTAGACGACTTTTTGTCCTTGGGCCCAAAAGCCCGCAGACTCCGTCAGGCCCGAGAGCACAGAGTGAAAGTGCGCTTGGGTTTGAAGGCGGTGAGCTCCGAATCTGCTTTCCAGTTCTTTTTGAATAAATGGCACTTTTGCAGTCCCACCCGTCAAACAAACCAAGTCTACTTGGTCTGAAGTCACACCGGCTGATTTTAGACACTCATCCAAAGCTGCGAAAATTTTCTCGCGAGTTGCATCAGACCATTCGATAAATTGGGAAATCGTGAAGGGCTCTGCGATCTCTAGACCCGGATAATCAAATTCAAATCGAGTGCTGTCACTATTTGAGAGCGCGCGTTTGGTTTTTTCGATATTCTCAAAGAACGGAAAGATTTGCTGATCTTCGATCAACGTAAAGAGCCTTTCAACCGCTTCAGAATCTTTTTTCGTCAAAGAGCATTTCTTAACTTCGCGGATGAATTCGTAAGTTTCTTTTTCTTTCAGATGCACGATGTGCGCAGGGTGATTCAGTCGCTGTGTCACTCCCAAAGGCATGGTTAAAACGTTGCTTCCCATCGGCAGGCGATAGCGAGACTTCGCGCCAAAGTATTCATTCAGTCTGTGACTCATAAAGACACTGTCGAGAGCGTCCCCGGCAAGAGGGCATCCATCAATGGCAAGGACATCTTCTTTCGCAAAACCATCGGGACGAAGTTTAATCAAGGTAAAGTCCGAGGTTCCTCCGCCGAAGTCACCAATCAACACGGTTTTTTCTGAAGTGAGCTGACGGCGATAGTCGAAGGCCGCTGCCAAAGGTTCTGGCACAAATTGCACTTCTTTAAAGCCAGCAAACGTGGCGGCTTTCTGCATGCGATGCAAGGCAAATCCGTCATTCACGGCATCCATCGAATAACGGGCTGGTCGGCCGATCACCGCTTTTTCGACAGGAGTATTTAAAATTTTCTCCGCCCGCTTTTTTAGTTCCAAAAGAAAAACTCCAATAAGATTTTCCAAAGTCAGAATGCGATTGTCCAAAACGGTGCCGAGGTAGTTTTGATTGGGAAGGTGCGACTTAAAAGAACGAAACAGACGTCCTTCCATATCTTGATCAATGTATTGTTCAATTGCCTCTGCTCCGTAATAGCAGAGATCCGGATGAGGGAAGTAAAGGAGGGTGCGCATCATCGAGGGATCAGTGGCTTTGTTGTCAATGGGAAGGGCTTCGAAGCGTTGACCCTTATGATAGGCGCCAACTAGCGAATTGCTCGTGCCAAAGTCGATGGAAAGAAAACTGTTAGAACTCATTTAAAAAAATTACCAAAGTTTAGGCTCCTTCTCAATTGAACTCACCCGGATGGTCGAGGCCAGAATGAGTTGCGACAACAAAAAGAGAGCAACAAGAATCCTTCTTTAATATTTCGTAATGCTATGTTAAGCCCTCATAACTTTATTTTTCAAAGAAGGGTATTTATGAAAGCGCTTTTTGTATTGTCGTTGGGAGCATTTTTGTGGACAGGAACAGCAGCGCAGGCTGAAGTTCAAGTTTTAAAGGTCCTAGATGGATCTGTTGCATATTGCAATGCTCAGTCCAGTTTTACGGGCGGTCAAAAATTTGTTCGTGTTGAACTCGTGAATGAAAAAGCTACTCAGCAAAATCAAGATGCTACTTTGAAAGTGTCTCTTGTGAAATGTGACAAGGGGCAGTGGGTTGCAGATCGGTTGCCAACATCTGAAAAGTACGTGGCACCTAATGGAATGCAAATCGAAGTGACTTACAGCAATTATCAAATGCTTCTCGTAAATAAAAGCTACGAGGTTCTTCTTGAGACCTCTTTGGATCAGTTAAACCAAGGTGGAGTTCAACAAGACTATTCTGTAGCGATTGCCAAAGAGAAAGAGACGCCACAAGACGTTGAGTTATTGATCCGCGCAATAAAGCATGTAAAGGCAGAAAATGGTTATGAATTTTCAGAACTTATGACCTTTGGTGGTTTCCGAATTCGTCTAAAATAATGACAGTGCGGTGGCGCCCATCTTTGTCACCGCATTTTTCTTCTTTTCAAGGGATCCAAAAAAACATCATCGCCCCTAACGAACTTGGTATTCTACGCCCTGTTTGAAAAGGGGTCTGTCATGACACTACAGAAGAAAAATTTAGGAATGCTCGTTCTTCTTAGCCAATTGATGGTTTTGGTTTCTTGTGGTCAATTCCAAGCCAATATCGAGCAACCTTCTGGCGGATGGGATGAGACTTCAACTATTTCAGAAAGTCCCGTCAACCCAGATCCTTCTTTTTATGCCGAAGCCAGTGAAGCTACGGAAGTCAGAGAATCTCAAGAAAAGAATCCGACAACAGTTGTAAAAAACGACGCTTCTAAAGCGCAAGAATCCAAAGAAGAAGATCCAAAGTCTGAAGAAGAAACTCCTGCAGTACCCAAACCCACTCCGAAACCTGCGCCAAAGCCTGATATTGCTGCTCCATCGAAAGCTGAAATGGACGGACCGGGTGTTTTAAAGCCGACGGTTTATTACTTTGTAGTGATTAACGAAGATAAAAAATCATGTGCCGCTAACGAGAAAACAGGTTTGTACGGAGCTGGCGGAAAAAAATTAATGACGGTTTGTGCGAAAACTGAAAGTGCCTGCGCTCTTCAAGGCTCTTGTGCCATCATTCAGGACGGAAAAACTCACACGTTCAACATCATCGGCCGTTTCGACGGACAAGATCGTTTCTTTGAAATCGAAGAAGACGGTTGCCGTTTTGGTTACGGTGTGAACAGCTCTTGCCTTGATCCCTTCTATACCTTGGCGGCCGACCTTACGATCTACAAACCGGGTGAAGTTATTTTTGTTCCTGCTGTTGTCGGATTGGAACTTCCTGATGGATCGAAGCACAGTGGCTATTTTGTGATTCGTGACAAGGGCCGTGGAATTAAAGGCCGTGGTCGCTTTGATTTCTACTCTGGTTTCTTTAGCTGGTTGGATCCGAAGAATCCGTTTAACAAATTGGGACTTGGCGATGTCACGACCAACATTCCTTACTTCCGCATTAGCGGTGAAGCGGCGAAAAAAGTTTTATTAAGCCGCGCATATCCTCAGATCCCGCAGAATGCTAACGGCGGACCGAGAAAGTAAATCAGAAAAAAAAGCCCCGTTGAAAAACGGGGCTTTTTTATTTTCTAAATGTTTCTAAAAAACTATTTTTGAACGGAAGCGATTTGGCCTTGTTGGGGTTGGCCTTGAACTTGAGCGGCTGCCACTTGTGCCATCTGAGCCACCGCCATTTGCGCGTGCTGCGCTTGTTGGTGGTAGTAGTTGAGTTTTGCGACATACTCTTTCAAGGCTGCATTTTCTTGTTTTAGAACTCCCAATTGAGTGAGAGCCTGCTGCAAGTGACTGTAATAGTCTTGAGCTTCGAGAGCTTTTTTATCCAGCGCCAACTTCATTTCGATGATTTTTGTTTCCGCCACCGACATCAAATTTTTAAGTACGTCGTTTTGTTGAGCTGCCGAAGATTCCACTTCGCCGAAGGAGGCCGAAATTTTTTCGATTTCCTCATTCAAAGAAGTGATCGTGTTGTCGCGCTCTTCCACTGTAGCTTTAAGTTCATCCACAGTTTGTTCCAGCTCGTGCTTCTCGGTTTTCAAAGCTTGAATCTGAGTCTCGAACTGTTCGCGTTGTTCTTCCCAAAGCTCTTGTTCTTTAGAAAAAGCGCTCTTGGCTTTAACCAGCTCCATAGCAGTTTCATCTTTAAGAGCGTGGTTGAGCTCAAGGTCTCTTTGCAAAATTTTGTTTTTCTCAAACAAAGCCTGACTGTACTTTTTCTCTTCGCTTTGCATTTGCAGAGCACGCGCTTTCAAACCTTGGATCTCCAGTTGCAATTGCAGACTGAGCTCCAAAGATTTCGCAAGATCAGCGCTCAGCTTTGTGTTGCTGGCTCTTTCCGCGGAAAGTTGATCAACCAATTGCTTAAGTTGTGCGTCCAACGTTTCAGGACCGTAAGACACGTTCTCAAGGGTTTTGATCTTTTCGCGCAATTCCTCTTGAGAACCTTTGAGTTCTGAATGGAATTTTTTCATCTGAACTTGCATTTGCTCATACTTAGGTTGGGGCGGCAAAGCCTCGCCGTCCTGATTCTGAGTGCTTAACTCGTTCAGTTTATTGCAGATTTCATCAAAAAGTTTTTCGTGCTCTGGGACAGAAGTCGTCATAGACTCCATTGTGAGGTATAGACTGAAGTCAAGTCATCGAAATTCATTGACCCTTTGACGCTCTCGATTTAGGTCCAGGGAAATGAGTGTGCTGTTCTAGGAGGAAATCATGATCTTGCGTAAAACCGTTCGCTTATTAATGGCTGTTATCTTTTGGGTGACATGTGCTCAAACAGTTCACGCTCAAGAAGTGGGTTTGTTAAGCGACATCAAACCGCCGCAACAATCTTCTGAATACATTTTCCGATCTTCTCCCAAAGAATCCCTGATTGCCGTACAATTATTGGGTGCCGTGAATAAACCAGGGATCTACTACGTTCCGAGCAACACAGATCTTTTGAAGCTTTTGACCCTGGCAGGTGGAACTACAAACGGGGGAGACCTTTCAGAAGTGTTGGTTCGCAAAATGGAGCCTAAATCTTGGGCAGAGATCAAATCGAAAGCCATCAATGAATACCAAGGTGCTTACGAAGTGGATGCCGAGAAGATCATCAAGTTTGGTGGAGCTAAAAATTTGAAGCTGCAACAGGATGACTTCGTTTACGTTCCACCAAGAACCCCTTGGATCAGTTCCGAGGCTTCACGCAATATCACAATTGTTTCCATCGTTTTGGGGATCGTCTTAACTGCGGTGCTCATTGATAAAAACGCGGATAAGTAATGCTTCAGGCCCGCGACGGACGCATTTTATTTTTAATAAAAGCCCTCGTGGCCCTGCTGTTTATTTCTAAAATCTCTTTAGGAAGTTTATTACCCATTCCCCAGAGCTTTTCATTTTTGATCTACCAACAAGGACTTCACCCTTTTGTGAATGTTTTCTTGTGCGCTCTTTTTGGCATTCCGCTCATTTTTATGTGGCTGAGAGTTCGCGATCGCAATCATCTCAGCGGTTTCTATAAACTCTTTGTTTTTTTTCTGATGCTGATTCTGACGGTGCAAACGTTGCTTCAGGCTCACTATGTAAATCCAAATGAATCCGCCTTGATGCAAATCGGCGCTTTGGCCGTATCTCTTTTTATGATCGTGATCTACGGGCTGCTTATTCCGAGTTTGTGGAGTATGGACGATTTTTTAAAATATGTGCAGCGTTGGTCGGGAGCTTTAGTTCTTATTTCTCTAGTTTTATTGGTTGTAGCTGGAGGAAGTGTTTTTAAAGGCGGGCGTTTTGTGGGCGTCTTTAAACATATTCCCCACATGGTGACGTGTGCGACGGTGGCCTTCATATTTTCTTTGGGAACCTTTCTGCAAGACACAAAATTGCAACATAAGATTTGGAGTGCCTTGGTTTTATTGGCGAGCTTCTGGGCCATCATTCTTACGGGAACTCGTTCCTCAGCTGCGGCAGTGGTCGTCGCATTTGTTGTGACGATGATTTTGCACAAGACGGCCACCAATCAGGGGCGCATTTTTAAGTTCGCATTCCTAGCTTTCATTCTGACCTTTACACTTTTCTTCGGTCCACAGACTTATTATTTCGCCCGCGGCATTGCAACAGGACAAAGTTCTTTAGGAGGACGTGAGGCTCAAGATGGCATCGCCTCTCGCTGGGAGGAAGTGGAACGTGGCAGTCAAATCTTTCTTCAAGAACCGTGGTTGGGACACGGTCTTCTTTCCAAGTTTGCTGCGGGAAATGATGTGGATGTTTCGAACTACAATGCGATGAAAGATCCCCACAATATTTTTATTTCTGCGGGGGTGATTGGCGGATGGCCGTTATTAATTTTGAGTGGAATTGCCTTGGTCTTTATGTTGGTGGGTTCATTGAAAGCGTTGATGTCCTTTGACATCTCGAAGCGACAAGTTGCCATTTATCTTTTGGCGCATATTCCTATTCTTGTAATTTATCATATTCACTTGTCCATCGGAGGCATGGCGGACCGTTTGTATTGGATGGTCTTCGGTTTTGTGGCAGCCTCTGTCTCACGGACAGGGAAATCATGAAGGGTGTTGGATACGGATTTGCTGAACTCGGCATAAACTGTGTTGAAATCTTCCTGCGACTCCATCTACTGGTTTTTTATACAGATCATGTCGGACTCAATTCCTCTTTGGCAGGGCTGGCTTTAGGGTTGGCCATATTCTGGGATGCCATTATCGATCCCATTGTCGGGCATTATTCCGACCGCCTGCGTATGCGCCGAGGGGAGCGTTATTCACTCTTGCCTTGGGGATTTCTTTTTCTTTCTCTCTCTATTTTAGGGCTCTTAAATCCGCCGTTTCTTAAAGGAGTATGGTCACAGTTCTGTTACCTTTTATTTTTCTCATTATTAGTGAATACAGCTTATACGACTTTGAGTGTTCCTTATTCGGCGATCGTAGGTGATCTGGCGTCCGGAGAGCACGAAAGATCCCGCTTGATTGGTTGGCGTTTGGCATTTGGAAATATCGGTGCGATTTTTGGCATCGCCATTCCCAGTTATTTTTTGATCTCTCGAGAATACAAACCCTATGGTGTTACGGCATGGATGATCGTCGCACTCTTGGCTCTAGGAACTTTTGTGTCTTGGTTCACGGCGCGTAAGTTCAATCGTCCTCCTCCTAAAGATTCTAAGGAGGGAGGATTTTCGTTAACCATGCCGATAAAAAATAAACGCTTTATGCCTCTGCTAGCCGCGTATTTTATTGCTAACATGGGGCTAACTTTTAATTCCTCTTTGGCTCTATACTTCTATCGATTGCGTCTAAAGTTTAGTGAAGAGCAAGTGAGTCTTGTGCTTCTTGTTTTCTTGTTAGTATTTACGTTGTCGATTCCACTGTGGGTCTACAGTGTGCGTTTTGTTTCAAAGAGGAATGCCTTGATGGCAGGGGTGTTTGTTCTTGGGCTCACGGCCACTTTTATCTATCCGTTCTTGCCTCCTAAAGACGTCATGTGGACGCTCTTTTTTGCTTCAGGTATTAGTGGCGCCCTAGTGGGATCCGCCGTCCTTTTAGAGTCCTTATTGACGGATATCGTGAAGGATGAGGAGGTTCGCACAGGGAAGGACGAATTGGGTCTCTACTTCGGTGTTTGGAAGATGATTGGCAAGATTTCTCGGGGGCTGGCCTTGGCTGTTACGGGACAAATTTTGGCATGGGCCCGTGTCGATGATCCTGAAAACTCCTATTTTCGTTTAAGCCTCGCATTTGGGCCTCTCGTGGGCTGCTTTTTCATTGGTGCGGTCGTCATCCTATGGAAGTTGTCAAATGAGGGCTCAGCCCTGAAGTAATTTCAAAGCATTAATCCTCATTACAGATTAAACACAAGCCAAGCCGGATTTTCAGTGGCACAACCAGTGCTTGAAGGGACATGTCACAGTCACTTTGAAGGTGGGGAAATATGAGTGATCAACATATTGAACCGGAATTAACCGTGGGCGAAATTATTAAGCTATATTTATCCCATTGGCGTATGTTCGCGTTGTTTACAGCCATTTTATTTGCTGTCAGCGTGCTTGTTTACGTTGTTAAAATCCCGTTTGTTGCTTCTTCAACAATTGTTATTCACGATTCTCAGAACTCGGCGATGCAGGCGTTTTCTAATCAATTTTTTGGTTTGTCTAAAACCGTTCAAGAGTCGAAAAAAGGCAGCAGTTTGCTTTCGAAGCATATTGAGTATCTGAAAACACGCGAGTTTTATGAAACTCTATTGACCCGTCTGCAACAGCGTGGAAGCAGCCCTTTGATCACGATGGAAGAGCGCAAGGGTTATGAGATCTTGAAGAACAACTATCTCAAAAACTTGAATAAAGAAGAAGTGAAGGTCGAGCTTCTTCAACGCTTGGATAGATGGACTAAGATTCAATTGGATTCTGATTTTGAAATAAAAGTGTCAGCTGTCACTCCGATTAAGGCGATGTCTTTGTTCTTGTCGAACACGGCTTCGGAACTTGCTGCAGAGACCTTAAAAAAACGCGAACTGGCAGAGATTGGCCGTGTTGAAAGCTTCATGACGAAACAAAAAGAGGAAGCTGATCAAAAGCTTGTTCTTTTGGGTAAGCAGCTTGCGGAAATGCAGAACAAAGACGAAAATCTTTTGCCGTTGGCTTCGAAAGACAAGATGGGTGATTACGTTTCGGATCTTCTGGTTCGTGCCAACGAAATCAAGTTGAAGATGGCCGAAAATAAAAAAATGATCCAATATCTTGAGCGTGGTCGCACTGGTCAAAGAGAGAGTGCTCTTTATGGCGTCGGTGGAAAGATCGAAGCGTTGAGGATCGAAAATAATATGCTGGGTGAAAAACTGGCGCAGGTCCAAGGCTCCATCACTCGTTTGAAAAAAGAAGTAAAGACTTTGCCGTTTGCTGCGCAGATGGTGGAGGATTTGAAGAAAAAGTCTGAGTTGGAATTCAATCGTTATAAAGAGCTCAGCACATCTTTGGCAAAATTAGAGGCGCAAAAGATTTCGATTGATGGACGTTTTGAAGTGTTGGAGAGAGCTCGTTGGGAAACGACTTTGCCGCAGATCGGTCTTTTAAGTTTGGGACTTTTGTCTTTGTTATTGAGTCAGTTCGCGGGTTCATTGGTGATCTATTTTAGATACTTATGGAATCCTCATGTGGTGACGGCGCAAGCGTCCCGCAACTTGGTTATCTTCGACAATCACTCTGTGGATCCACGCGTGATTATTGAAAACTCCAAGATTAAATTTAGTTTAAAAAAGCCAGAGGCTAATAAGGAAACCGAACAGGGGGACGAGCAACAGAAAGTTGCTTGGAATGTTCTTAACGTTGGGCAGGGAACAGACGTATCTCAGTAGGTGCTTATGAAGAAGTTGTTAGTTAGCGGATTCGCATTTTTAGCAGTAAGCTCTCTTGTCGGCTGTGGCAGTCAAGTTGGACAAAACGTTCAGCAGGCGGTCATTGACAATCAAAATGCTCAATCCTTGCTTGAGTGGGAACAGTCTAAAGCCAATCCTGAAGTTCTTTTCGCTCAATGGCGCCAAGAATTCATGATGGATGCGTCTGAACGTGAGAAACTCAAATCTGATCTTTGCGCCGAGTTGTCGTCTTTGGATGGTCAATCACTGACTATTTTTGAAAACGAAATTAACGATGTGAATAACAGAGCGTTGGTGAGTTCTTGCAAAGAGCAGCTCGCTGAAAAGCTTGATGCTTATCACGCTTCTGAAAGATCCACTTTGGCTGTGGCGGTGGATGCCTTGAGTCAGGTGAGGTCAAAGAACAACTTCCAATTCCCGACGAATGTTCAAAAAAGAGATACGACGAATGGATACTTTGCCGTTACTGGTGACGTCGTTCGTAAAGAAGTGATCATTAGTTTTGATGACGGCCCGAGCGATCTTTACACGGAATCTATCTTGCGTTCACTTAAAGAAGTAAATGCAAAAGTCATCTTCTTCCACATGGGGAAAAACGTTCGTTTGAACCCTGAGATCGTGAAGAAAGTGGCTGCCGACGGTCATGCCGTGGGAACTCACTCGATGACACACGCTTGCTTGGGCACAAGTTCAGCATGCCGTAAAACAAATGGTAAGGTGTTCTCATTTGATGAAGCCGTTGCCGAAATCAAAGGTGGCCACCAAGCTGTTTACGACGTTTTGGGTTGGGTTGATCCTTTCTTCCGTTTCCCTTACGGCGAGTCTTCTCCGGAGCTTAAAAACTTCCTAAGAAATAACTCTACGGGTGAGTTCTACTGGTCTATCGACAGTGAAGACTGGAAAGCTCAGCCAAATGAAACGATGCTCAATAAAACTTTGGCGCAATTGGATGCTCGTGGCAGAGGCATGGTCTTATTCCACGATATCCAAAGAAAAACGGCTGAGATCATGCCACAGTTTCTTCGTGAGCTTTACAATCGTGGGTACAGTGTTGTATTACTGCAGTCATCAGATGCGTCTGCACGCTACAACAGTAAACTTGTAAGAAAGAAACTTCCTTAGTTAGAAAATGAAAAGACCCGACGTCGACCGCCCCTCAACATGGAAACCCTATCGCACAGATATGTGCAAAGGCTGCTGGGGCGGCTGCTGCACGATGCCGGTCGAAGTCAGACTTTCCGATCTGATTCGTTTAGAGCTCTGCACGGAAGATGAGGCGCAGGGGTCAGTCAAAAAACTTGCAAAACGTTTGATGAAAGAGGGCTACATCGTGTCCTATCGCCAGGGCACGGAGTTCTTTATGCTCTCGCAAAAAGCCAATCGTGATTGCCATTTTCTCGACTCAAAAACCCGTCTTTGCACAGTCTATGAAAAGCGTCCCGATACGTGTCGCCAATTCCCTTCCATAGGGCCTCGCCCAGGATATTGTCCAGGAGCTTCTCAGTAGCTTTAAACTCTGTCTCAGAGTGAGATTGTCTGATTTCTTGACAGGGAGGAACGCAAGTTTGTCTCCGTCTCAGAATGAGCTGTGCCAAGTGGTGTATATGCGCTCTAGGGTGGCACAAGCGCTGCTCTTACTAACTGTAAGAACAGGGGGCTACTATGAGCTTCACAGATAGAAAAATTGAAATTTCGATTCTTGGGCTATCCGCTTTGATGGTGGTGGGTCTTGGCTATCTGGTGAAAGAGCCTGTTAAAACGGCGGTTGCTGAAGTTCAAGAGCTGATCTACGAAATGCCTCGTCCCAAGAACTCTTTCTTGGCGGCTTTATTCGATCTGGGCGATCGCGAAGTTTCTAGAAAATACGTAAATCCATTTGCGAAGAAAAAAGAAGAAGCAAAGAAAACAGCGGAAGCTAAGAAACCTGCGGCTCCAGTGGCTCCTAAGGCTGTGGCGCAGAAGAAAAATGAGACGAAAAAATCTGAAGACCCTAATAAAAAGAATGTTGAAGTTCAAATCGTAGGGGAAGACCCAGGCACGACTTTGACTGACGATGGGTTTATGGGTGACGGCGGGCCATCGCAAAAGCCATTCTCTGATGTTGCGGGTAACGGTTCTGAGAAGACCCCACAACAGCAACCAGACAAAAATGCTTTGAGCGGTACTCAGTGGAAAGCTTTGATGAGAGCTCAACCGACAAAAGAAAATTTGACGAAATTGCTTCAAGCTTACGATAGCAAAGAAGTAGATGATCAAACTTTTTATGAAATCGTGACGGATCTTTTCAGCTCTAATAAAGGTGAAACTCAAGCTTTGGGCTTGGTGGCGGTGAAGTCTGTTTACAGCGCAAAAAGCTTCGCAGTGACGGCTCAGTACTACGATCAATTGCCAACAGATATGCAACAACAGGCACAAACTTACCTTATGAGCTATGCCGTGACAGCGCGTCTTCCGATGTTGGTGTCGGCTCTGCAAAGCTCTAATGCAGTTGTTGTTGAAACAGCAGCTCAAGTTGTGATCGAAGGCCACACAAAAGCAAAAGACGGTGTTTCGACTCCGGCAGATCCACGTAACTCACGCGGTGACGTTACGACGAATGCGATTGCAGGATACTCTAAGTTCATCCCGGTCTTTCAACAACTTGCACAAAGCTCAGACCCGGCGATTAAGAACTTGGCTAATACAGCTTTGAGTCAAATCCAAACGACGGTTGCAGCTCTTTAAAGCTGGACACTCCTTTAATTTATGACAAGAATAAGGCGATGAAGTTTCTTCGCCTTATTGTTTTTTTAGCTATTTCTTTTAACGCACTTTTGGCGTGGTCAGAGACTTCTTTGCCTAAAAATCTGAATAAAGATGACCGTATTCGTGCTTTGCAAATCTTGGGGTTTGGTTCTGCATCGAAAATTTTAGACAACCCGTATCCTTTGGGGGGCTACACGGGTGTCGAGATGGGACTTTCTTCCGAATTTATTCCTGTCGAAGATTTGGCAAGCCTTGGCAGTAAGACCAATGACAGAGGTGAGTACAACTACTACACCCTGACTTTTGGGAAAGGTCTTTTTCACAATGTCGACACGCACGTGTACTTTACTCCGTTTGGTCAAAGAGAAGACATTCAGAGTTTTGGTGGGCAAGTGCGCTGGGGCTTTTACGAAGCTCGCTTTTTTCCTTTGACCCTCACAGCGATGATTTATGGGGGCGGTGCTAACTTTGCCAATTTGATCAATGTTTCTACTGTGGGCGGAGATATTATTGCGACTGTTGCTATGGACAATGTCGCGATTTATTTCGGTGCCGGGCAAATTCGTGCCATTGGCAAGTTTATCGGTGGTGCTGGTGGCATTACGGACAGTCAAGAAACTGTCGAAGAAGATGTGACCGAAGGACACAGCGTTTTCGGCATCAGCGTCGATGTCTCAAAAATGTTTATTGCTTTGCAAATTGATCGTTACACCGACTCCATCTACAGCGGAAAAATCGGCTTCCGTTTCTAGTTCTATAATTTCTATTTAGAAATATCCTGTTGATTAGCAGGAGATGCATAAACTCATTGTTCTCTGAACTCCATCAATTAAAGTGGCCGAGCCGTTTGATTTTGGGGGGGCTTCGATGTTGGATTTTTCAGTGCTGAATTCTTCCTTTGCGAACCCGACGTGGATTTCAATCATCTATGCTTTTCTTCTCAGTTTTGTTCTAGGAACCGTGTTGGCGCTTATTTATGTGAAAACCTTTCGCGGGCTCTCATACTCGCTTAATTTTTTGCACGGACTTGTTCTTTTACCCATTGTTATTGCTATTGCCATGCAGGCCATTGGTGATAACGTGGCTCGTGGTATCGGCATGATCGGTGCACTGTCATTGTTGCGTTTTCGAACCAACGTAAAAGATCCTAGAGACATGTTTTTTATCTTTGCGTCTTTGGCCGTGGGGCTTGCTTCGGGAGTTCATGCTTATGGTATCGCTATTCTAGGAACGGCGTGTTTTGTCGTAGCCCTTGTTGTTTTACAAGGGTCGTCCTTTGCATCAGGACCTCAGTTTGACGGACTCTTGCGATTTAATTTAGCGCGCTCTGCAGATGAACAGCGACTGGCAGAAAATATTTTGGAGGGTCAATGCCGCCACTTTGCCTTAGCCACTATTCGGGAAGTCGGGCAAGGGGATCGCTTGGATTTTTCTTACCAAATTCGTCTGAAGCCTCAAGCGACCTCTGCTCAGTTGATTGAAGAGCTTAGTAAGGTGCAGTCAGTGCGGGGCTTAAATTTTATGAACCAAGAGTCTGTGATTGAGGTTTAAAAATGAAAATCCTCAAAGCTTTTTTTAAGTCGTTTTTCGGAGATGTTATTGGCCATGACAACAAAATCCTTTTTGGTTGTTGGTGTTGTGCCGTTGTTCTGATTTTGGCGTTGGGACTTGTCTTGGGGTCTGAATCTGTCAGTATTTTAGGAGTCGCAGAATCTCGCGAATATCATGTGAATTTTGACAACCCCGTAGAAATTAAACGGGTCCATGTCATGCCCAACCAAATTGTTAAAAAAGGCGATTTATTGGTTGAGCTCAGTCAGGCAGATTTGGATTTGCAACTTCGCACCTTGAAAGCACGTCAGGATCGTCTCTCGGCAGAACTTAAACTGCGCAGACAAATTTATCGTCTCACCCGCGATGTAACTCGTCTTCCCGATGAGGCCGATCCGTTGCAGGTTGAGTTGGTGGATACAAGGCGCGAAATTGATCTCATAGAAAATAAACTTCGCAATTTATTTGTTTTTGCCGATGTTGATGGTGCGGTCGCGGCTGTAAATTATAAAGACGGAGAAAAGGCCCCTGCATTTGCTCCGCTTGTCACCTTGGTTCCAATTAATCCCACCTACGTGAATGGTTACGTCAACGAGAACCTTCGCTCCTCAATTTCTATTGGACAAGTCGTCGACGTTTCTTCAGCCGGCGGAGCTGTTGTGCAGGGACAAGTGATTGGCGTCGGGTCACGTATTGTTCCAATTCCTGAGCGACTTTTACGCATCCAGTCTTTGCCGGCCTGGGGGCGCGAAGTGGTTGTGAAAATTCCGAAGGCGAATGGCTTTCTTTTGGGCGAAAGAGTCACGGTTAAAAAGTCTTGGAGACTGTCTTTATTCAGCAGTGCCCAGGCTGACGAAAAAGAGCTGCAATGGGATGTGGTTCATCAGTCTCTCGCGGATATTCGTTTTCCGTCGGGGATTACCAATCAATTTCAACCTGAGATATCGGGAATTGCGTATTTGCCGGAGATTCGTCAGTTCGCGTTGATCTCGGATGACTACCCGGAGTCCCGTCCGTTGATTCTCTTGATGAATCAAAATGGCGAAGTGGCGGAGCAAACCTTGCCCATCGAGGGACTTGATGAAATGGAAGATATCGAATCTATTTCTCTTCAAGGACCTTACATTTATCTACTAAGTTCCTTGTCTGCGACGACAAAAGGGAATCTTAAAAAAGCGAGACAACTTTTTGTTCAAGTAAAGCGGGATGGTTTGCATTTCCGTATGGAAAAAGAGATCGATTTGCGAGGGGCTCTTTTGGCGGCGCTAAAAAACTCAACGGACCCTGCGCTAAAAAGTATCTTTTTACACTCGCGAGGCACCAAGAAAGATGACTTGGAAATCGAAGGACATTTTGTAAAAGGAGATGATCTCTACTTAGCTCTTAAACGTCCTATTTTACAAAAGCACGAAGGACTTATTTTAAGGATTAAGTCCCTCGGTAGTCTTTTTGACAAAGGGCAGGTCGCAACTTCCGATGTCAGTATTGCCTATCGCTTTCAGCTGAAGTTGCCGCAGGCCGATTCCGAATTTTATTTAACGGATATTACCTTTGAGGGTGACAGTGTCTATGTGGCGTCTTCCTGTCGCAGTGATAAGTGCAGTGCCGTGTGGAAGGTGATGCCTGGGGCGACCACGGCAGAACTTGTTCAAGAGTTTGACGTGCGAAAGCTTGAAGGTATTGCAGTTGCTCCGGCTTCTCGTCAGATCTATGGCGTATTTGATAATAAGAAGAATGGAAAGTTTATCACGATTCCGTATATGTCGGCCAAGGTGCGTGAATGAAAATTTTCTGCATCCTGATGTTTTTTTGTTCAGGAGCTTTTGCCTATACCTCCGAGCAAGTTCTCAAAACAGCTTGGAGTGATAGGACTTATCTTTCGTATGACGAGATTCAACCCACAGGTTCCCGCAATCCTCTCCGCAATGTGGAAGGGGTTCTTTCGCAAGAGCAAAACGGATCCGCCGAGGTTGAGGTCGGACTTAAGTTTCAATTTAAATCTTGGCCAGAATGGACAGGTAAAAAAGGTCAGGGGAATGAACAAAAGCTATTAAAGGAAACATCCCTCGGGTGGGCTCTGCGAAGTCGCTACAACACTCTGCTTTTGGTGGAACTGAACTCGCAAAAGTTGAAGTGTGTGGAGGAGGCGTTGCATCTTTCAGAACTCTATATTCAAGCTCAGAGCTTGTCTTTGCGGGCGGGCCGGGGAACGTCGAAATCTTTTTTGTCGGCAAAGTCGGACCTCTATAAATTACAAAGAACTCAAAATGCTCTTCGTCAGGAAAAAGAAATTCTGGAAAAAAGGGTTAAAACTTGGGTCCCGGAAATAAAAGACAGAAGCCTCGTGGGACTGGAGTTGGTGCAAGTTGACGATATTTCTCAGCTCCTGCAAGGGCATTATCCCAATGGAGATTCATTGAGCAGAAAAATTGCCAATGAAGAAATAGAACAAATGGGACAAGAGCTTGAAATTGTCAAAGGCAGAGAAAAACAGTGGTTCAAAGCTGTTGAAGTCAGCCAAACCAGGAAGGATGACGAAACCCGCTACAAGGTTGAATTGACAGTGCAGATTCCTGGACTTGGTTCTGATGATCTAGCCAAGCAGAAACAAAATGAACTGATTCTAAAAAGAGCGTTGAAGCAAAGGGACTTGGAAGAAAGTGGTGATCAGCTGCAATCCTTGAAGGTGCAAATTCTCAACTTGGTCGACATCTATCGCAAGACGAAGAAGATGGAAAAGATTTCGGTGGGAACTTTGGATTCTCTTGCCAATATCGAGAGAAAAATCACCCAGCAACAAGAGCAATTGGATCTTCTCAACCAACAACAGGAAATCACGTCTCTGTATCTCGATTATTTACTTGAAAGTGAGATCCTACTTAAAGCTCCTAATAAAAACTATTTAGATAAAAGACAAGGGGAGATATAGTGGGACAGCAAGTATCACCCTTAAATTTAGAGCGCTACGAACTTAAATACCTTATTGCTCCAGAAATGGTTGCACCCATTTCAAAATTTGTCGAATCCTACTGTAGCATGGACTACTATTCGGCGATTCAGACAGATCATTTTTATACAATCAATAGCCTCTATCTAGATTCACCGAACTTATATTTACTGCGTTCCAAAGAATTTGCCGGTGCTTTTAGTTTTAATATGCGCATTCGTTCCTATGGAGAGGGAACTGCGCCGCCTTACTTCTTTGAAGTGAAGTATAAGGTGAGAGAATTTGTGCAGAAAAAAAGAGCTAAAGTTCTCACTGATCAGTGGCAGGAGATTGTGGAGCGTGAAGCAGTTCCTGAAAACATGGATGCATTTTCCGCCGAGAACCTCCAGGACTTTCTTCATCTGAAGATGACCTACAATCTGGGACCGGTGATCCTTACGCAGTATAGAAGGAAAGCCTATTTGTCTGAAGTGGACGACTATGCTCGGGTGACTTTCGACCGAGATCTACGTTATCAAGAAATGCAAAACTGGAGTGTGGCTCCCAATGAAAAAGAGCTATGCCACTATGATCATCCCGACTCCTTTGAGGAGCCGGGTAAAAAAGTGGTTCTTGAACTAAAGTGCGAAAAGAAAATTCCAATTTGGATGGTAGAACTTATCCGCCGCTTTGAACTTGTAGGTGGATCCTTTTCAAAGTTCGGAAATTCCATGGCCACGCATCTCGGAATCCCAGATGTGGTGTCACCAGGGATTTTGTATCGCTAAAGCGCACACGAAATGGTCGGCGGTGGCGTTCCTGGAATATAGGTTTCAAGATCCACATCAAAATGCAGGTCGCCTGATTGGCATTTTGCCATAAGAATGCGTTTGGCCTCCTGAGTGTTCTTCAAAAGTGATTTGTATTCCGAGGCCGCAAAGAGCAACTCGGTCATAAAGTAGTCTTTGGCGGCAGGAGTATTGAGAGCTTGTTCAAAATAAAGAAGCCCGCGGTAAGTCGCATAACTAAAATGGCGGACTTTATCAAGCGCGCCGATTTTTTTCATCATATTGGTTTTGGTAACTCCGCAATCATTGTCTTTAAGGACCATTTCTTTAAGCAGGGCGGCTTGGAGGCCCGACATTTCACGGCTCTCTTCTTCGGGAATTTGCACGGAATCTTTTTTGACCTTTGCATCGGATTTACGACGGACCAGTTTATTTGTCTGCGGATCGATATAGTACCAGAAAAATTTATAGTGAATATTTCCGATACGATCCTGTTGATTTAAGAGCGTATCGATCAGGACCATATCGGCAACGTCTTTCATCTGCAATACCACTTGCGCAACCTGAGTGAATTCCGTGGTGCCTACTTGTTGTGAAACGCTTTGGGAGCTTGCGACTCTTAAGAAAGGCTTTTGACGAAGGAAGCGCTGATAGCGGCTGTCATAGTCGCCATGTCCACTGACGTCGGTATACTGTTCTTCTTTTTTGATGTTATCACTAAGAGCTCCGTAAATTTGGTTAAGAGAGCTTTCAAAAAGTCGCGGATGCATGCGGGGATTTTTATGAGCCAATGCCACTTGCTCCCATGACAATCTGATAGGGTCATTGATGTTGCTTAAATAGTTGTTGGCCTTTTGTGTGAGCTTTGCGTGGGTGACAATATCCATTGTTCGCAAGACGGTCGTAGGCACTCGGCCCACATTTCCGAGAGCGCGGGACACATGATAGTAAGCCAAGATCGCAGGAGTGTAAGAGCAAGTGACACTTTGCTTGAATTTTGCCTCGGTCTCTAGCTTCATCGATTTAATTTGGCAGTCGGAAGCATCAATGGCTTCTTTGCTATATTGAGCATTGGGTTCCAAAAGTAAAATCGCAGGATTTGTCGACGTATATTTCGGACAAAGTCCAACGTTCAGATAAAAATCATAGTTGCAGAGCGTGTTTTCTTTTGAAACATCACTGTTGCTGTAGACGGCTCCAGGCCATTTTTTTTGAATCACGCAAAGCTCCGAGAGACCACGAGGGGATTTGTATTCCCGTCGAGATTCTCCCTGAAGATTGCCGAGATTCAATGCCACGGCCTGAGAGGAAGTTAGTAAAAGAAGGGATAATAAAATGGTTTTGCGTATTTTTTCCATGTCCCCATGTTTCTCCCGAAAAAAATCCGACGCATCTTACAAAAAGATTAGAAAATTTTGTCAAACTACATGGCACTGTTCCCTCACATTCACTTTTTTATGGTCTAGAAAGCTTGTGAACTTCCCCGTGATTCCCTCAAGATGTAGGAATGCAAACGATGACTATCAAAAAATTAATATTTTTATCTTTCGTCGCTAGCCAATTTATTGCCTGTGCGAAAGTAAGCATCACGAAAGCCCTTGAAAACGCGATAGATACCAACGTTGGTCAGGAACAACCTGAAACACCCACCACAACGCCGACTCCAGGAACTCTTGAGCCAGAAATTGTCGGATTTCGTCTGGATGAGGAAGTGGAAAAATTTAAACTTCGCTACGAAATGGAAGATCCCATTGTCAAAGCTACAGATAATAAAGGACAAGGGAATGACGATCTCTACGGAACTCGCAATTTTCGTGTGGTTTTGCATGGGGTGATGTATCGCGGGGGAGCGAATAATTTGTATCTCGATTCTCCTCGTGCGAATGCGAACCCTCTTCCGACGGTGGGCTTGAAGAATTTGTGTGAGGAAGACTTTTCGGCCGCCGTGTACCTTTACTCTGAGAATTTTTCCAAGGCTCCTAAAAGCGTTGTTTGTAAAAACACGTCTCATCAAGATCAAACACTGCAGTACAAACAATATGCGGCTGCGGGAGAGAATGATAAGATTCTTTCGATGATTTACGATCGTATTAAGGGAAAGCTGAATGGCCCTATTTATGCTCACTGTTGGAATGGTTGGCATTCTTCGGGATTGATTTCGGGAATGGCTCTTAAGCAGTTCTGTGGTTGGAGCAATGAGAAAGTCGACGCTTACTGGGTCATGAATACAGACGGAAATTCGTCAGGATTTGCGAGCATTCGCAAGAAGCTCAAAGACTTTAAGCCTCTCTTGAAATACTCGATCACCTCAGCCGAACGCGCTTTGATTTGTCCGGAGTAAATTACTTCTGAGCTTTTTCAATGATCTTGGTGGTGGATTTGCCATCCACAAACTGCAAAGACATCACCTTGCCACCATAAGATTGCACGAAGGGCGCGCCAACGATCTGATCAATCTTCCAGTCGCCACCTTTAACCAGAATATCAGGACGAACTTTTTCGATAAGATTTGCAGGAGTGTCTTCCGTAAAAATCACTGTGAAATCCACCGCCCACAAACCTGCGAGAATCTCGGCACGATCGTTTTCCGTTTGCACAGGACGAGTCGGGCCCTTCAGGCGTTTCACGCTAGCATCAGCATTCACGCCGACCACCAAGGCATCACCTAAAGAACGAGCTTCTTGAAGATAGCGCACGTGACCTACGTGAAGCAGATCAAACACGCCATTTGTGAAAACGATTTTTTTACCTTGAGAACGAAGAGGAGCCAAAGCCGCTTCAATGTTATCAAAATTGCGAACTTGGCCCATGAAAACTATGCCTTTTTGTAAAGCTGAGCGCCTGTGATGGAGCCCGCAAAATCTTTATTGAATAAAGATGAAAGAATCGGGAAAACGATGAAGCCAGTCACAATCACGAGGAACGAACGAGCCACAACCTTCAAAGAGTAAGAAGCTCTGTTCAACTCTTCTGGTTTTCCAATTCTTTGATCAAAAGCCCACTCGCCTGGAGTGCAGCCCACGTAGATGCGATTCAATGCAAGGTAGATGAACGCAACACCCGCAAACAAAGACACCGTCGCAAGATAGATCATACCTTGAGCGTCTGGATTTGTCAGATTGCCGATCAAGTCCACTTTCGTCACAACCAAAAGAATGATCATGCAAAGAAGGCTTGCCGCTACAACCAACATGGCATCCAACATAGCTGCTGAAAAACTCCACGTCGTTTTTTTGTATTCTTGTTTTGTCGCTGTTTGCGCCATCTTTTGTTTGGAGTTTTCAAAATCCAAACGACGGTTTTTCTGAAGAGTCTTGAGAATCTCGTCAACAGCCGCTGAGCCGTCTCCGCCCACTTCTGTTAAAGAACCAGGAGC
Organism: Bdellovibrio sp. HCB-110; assembly: GCF_047323225.1. GTDB lineage: Bacteria > Bdellovibrionota > Bdellovibrionia > Bdellovibrionales > Bdellovibrionaceae > Bdellovibrio. Next base: position 3,485,930 of record NZ_CP178750.1, on the reverse strand, counting down.
TGGAGGAATTGGAGAAGACGTTTTTTTGCGCGGAAGAGGAGGGCGGAGTGGATCTGTCGAAGATTCTTCGATCAATTCCAAACCTTGGTTCTTCATCAGATTTTTGGAGAAAGTGTCCGCTGCTTTTGTATCTTCCTTGGCCGGTGTCGCAGATTTCTTTTTGTGGAAACCTAGACCATCCGTGAGCGGCTTAAATTCAAATTCCTCAAAGGGATCCATTCCCTCTCCTTTCAACACATCAGATCAAAGTCATACTTTAGGACTGATACCAGGGCCATGCAAGCCGTTTCAACTCGCAAAACCTGGGGTCCCAGGGTCACTGGATCAAGGCCTAGTTTCTGAAATTCTTCGACCTCTTTGTGAGAGAAGCCTCCCTCGCTGCCTACGATGATCCAGAGATCTTTGATCCCTTGAGGGTGCTCTAATTTAACCTTGGTGACATAATCCTTGATGCTAAGAGTCGACGGACCCTCATAAGCAAATAGACCCACGGAACCGGGCTTTTGGTTAATCAAATCCGAAATTTTCTCAAAAGGAATAGGGGAGTGAATTTTCATAAGATCGCCGCGACCGGATTGTTGAGTGGCGGAGCGGACAATTTTATCCCAGCGTTCGACCTTGTTTTCGGAAATCTTTTCGCCCTTACGAACAAAGCTGAACTCTGAAAAGAACGGCTGGATGCTTTTAACACCCAACTCGACGGCTTTTTCCATCACTGCATCCATCACCGGAAAGCGAGAGATTGAAAGCAGCAAATGCACGTGAGGAGTTTTAAGTTCCGGGATCACGCGCTCTTCAAGAATTTGAGCTGCTGCTGTTTTCTTTGTTACTTGGGTGACTTCAACGAAATAAGCTTTGCTGTCTTCAGTGAGGACTTCAAACTTGGAACCCACTTCTTGGCGACACACATCGAAAATGTGATGAAAGACGTCGCCCGTGAAATTCACTTGGTTTTGAAAGATGTCCTTTTTTTCGATCCAGTAGCGTCTCATGACTGAACCCAGTAACCGACCCATTCGTCTTTTTCAAGACGGCGAATAACGGTAAGGCCGGAGTTCTCCATGAATTTTTCAAAGAAGTGATTATCACGCTCTTCTAAAATTCCCGTGAGGAGCATGTGCCCACCTGGTTTGAGAACGCGCAAAAGATCTTTTTTAATATTGATCAAAACTCCGTCGATGATATTGGCGACAACAACGTCGTATTGTTCGCGCATATCTTCAATTTGCGTTTCAGGAATTTCGATTTGTGTAAGTTTATTGAGTTTTACGTTCTCACGCGCCACGCGACGGGCTTCGGGATCAATCTCGATTCCCGTAACAAGGCCCATGCCGCTCATTTGTGCGAGCATTGCGAGAATAGCAGTGCCCGTGCCGACGTCAAGCATGGCCCAGTTGGCGATGTCGTTTTTATATTTTTCAGAAAGCTTGTGAATAAAGAACGCCATCATTTGTGTGGTAGCGTGAGTGCCAGTTCCGAAGGCCATGCCCGGATCAATGTAGATCGCATGTTTGCATTCAGCCGGAGGTTGCAACCAAGATGGCACAACCCAGAAATCGCCGACAAGTTTGAAAGGTTTAAAACCTTTTTTCCACTCTTCAAGCCAGTCTTTGTTTTCTTCTTCGTAGATATGCCATTTAATACCTTGGCTGTGTTCCAAAAGACCGTCGAAGAAATTGCATTCAGGTCTTTCTTGAAAGAACACGTCCATTTCGTGGGCGCGCACATGCAAAAGCTGAGGATCGTAAGTCAGATCCGGCTGCGTAAAAGCCAAAGCCTCTGTAACTCCAGAGGCTCCGCATTCAAAGCAATGTGTGGTGATGATGTCTTCAAGTTCGGCAGGAACTTGGCTTAAACGGATACGAAAGTAAGAATTGTCACTCATGAAGAGTGTTGTTACCAGAATCCGCCGTTTTTTCAAGGGTTTCCCCCGCGGAAGCGGAAGATGCCGCAACCGCAGCAGCGGTGGAGGCTGGATTAGTTGTTTTAAGAGCTGAATCCACCTTTAAATTTGCACTTTCTACAGGGTTCCCCGTGGTCGCAGCCGTTGGTGCCGGGGTGAGAGGACTCGCAGCAGGAGCAATCACTGTTGTTATTGCAACCGCGGTTGTTGTTGCGGCACCAGTTTCCTCAGCCACTTTTCGTTTTGGTTTTGGCTTCGAATTATCAATGAACGAACCCTTAACCTCAATGCGATCGCCAGTCATAATTCCGGTTTGTTCAAGCATGGGTAATTCATCGCGAGAGAGCAGGGTGTATTCACGAGCCACAGCTACTTTGTCAAAAACAGCGATAATTTTAAGCTGCCCAACCGGAACAAAAATTTCTCCGACTGCACTCGCGCCACTGGCATCGCGAATATTGATTTTGCGGACAGCCGTCACAACAAGATTCTTTTTCAATCCTGCAGTGCCATTGATGTAGAAATCTTTGTAAACGGTATCGTCTTCAGAAAGTGTGATATTGCGACGAACATCGACGACGGTGGGCTCGGCCGCTCGTGCTGAGGTGGCAAATCCAATTGTGAGAATAAAGACAAACATCTTCATCATAAGAAAACCCTTCCATGGTTTTATCCAAAACCTTTATCGGTTGTCTTATTTTGAAACTTGAGGCGGGAAGAGGACCTAGGATCTAGGTCCAGTGAAAGAAGGCTTAGTTGGAAACGATGGCCCCTTGAACAGAGCTATATACCTTGTAAGTGTTATCAGAGGTCGTCTGTTCGATACCTGACATGTAGTTACCCACAGTGCTTTGCACATGGTAAGTTACGCCGCCACCAGTGGCTGTGCCCGTTTGAGTAGAACCCGAAACGAGACCCGTTGTTTTAGCAGGATCTTGAAATTTAATTGGAGCGGGTGCAAGTTCTGCAAGTTGCTCTAAAGATGCTTCCATAGAACAGCCTGTTGCGACCACAAGAAGTGAAAGAAGAATTAGCTTTTTCACGTACTACCTCCGACCTAATACTTATCGGCTGGATGCCGGATTTCTTTGAGTTTTCTCATTCTGAGACCGTATATACTTCATAAGCTCCTCATTTTGTTTACGGAGCTCTTCATTTTGATTCTGTAATTGCGCCATTTGGTTTTCTAGGTGCTTGATGCGTTCGTTATGATCTTCTAGCTTCTGCGAAATCGCCTGAAGCTGACTGTCTGAAGCTTTGCAAATGCCATGCAGTTCCTGGACGGCTTTTGTAAGAGGAGCAATCAACTCGCCATAGTTCACACCCCAATAACTGTTTTCGTCTTTATAAAGAAGGCCGACGTTTTCAGCTCGAACATTGTCATTGAGTTCTTGGGCGATAAATCCCCAGTGTTGTTTTGGTGATGTTTGCGAAGTTTCCTGTGTCCAGTTAAAGGAGACAGGACGAAGACTTGCGATAAAGGCAAGGCCTTGATTCAGATTTGTGATATTGGATTTCAAACGACGGTCCGAAGTTTGAATTGTTCCATTTGCCGAATAAACAGCAGACCATCGCTGAGCGCCGGTGCCCAGTGTGGATGCATTGTCTGCATAAGGACGAAGCGAGGGTCCGTTGACAGCAGTGCCTCCGACGAAATCTCCCGCGTAGTTGATAACCAGTGTCGCGCCAGAATCTTTCACCAGCGCGCGAGAACCGCCCGAATTTCCGCGTGTCACTTGATCGCTGTTTCCGAGAATAAAGTCATAACCACCGTTCACGATATTACCCGTAGCGCCCATGCTTCCGGCAACGTCCAATTTTTTTGTCGGCGTCATGCCGATACCGATATTCCCGTCCGAGTGGATTCTCATTCTCTCCGCAGTTGCTCCAGCGGCTATTGTCGAGAAGGTCATGACTGCGGACTTGGAAGTTGCATAGTCTGAAGCCGCAGAAACTTTGATGAATCCTGATTGAATATAGTCTGTGCCATCATAACCTCTAAAGGTAAGGAAACCCAAACTGTCTCCGTTGAGAACTGCGGCGGGAGCGCCCGAACTATCGCGCGCTTTGGTTATAATCAATGCGCCTTCAGCGGTGTTGCCTTGAGATTGCAAATACAGGTCATCATCCACGCCACCAGTTCCCAGAATATGAAGAATTCTTTCTGGCGAGGATGTTCCGATACCGACATTTCCTAGATTTGAAATAGTCATAGCTTGTGAAATGGAGCCCGCTGTATTTGCATTGTTGGTATAGAAATCGATGTAGGTGTCGTAAGATCCGCCTCGACGGAAAGCCATAGCTGCACCACCACCTGAGCCGCCGCCCTGGTATGTAATGGCATCTTGAGACGAGTTCGACACGCTTCCGGCGATTTGCAGACCATTGTTTGCAAAAGCCGAAATATTAGTTTGTTCCGTCCCTCCGGTTATCGAGGTGCCAACGATGGTTAATTTTTGCGCGGGATTGGCAGTTCCAATTCCGATATTACCATTGTCTCGAATGCGTAGGGCTTCTGAATTTTTGGGTTTAAAAACAATATCGGCCTTGTCGTCTCCATCATCCGCTGTGCGAATTTTGAGACCTTCGTAGTCATACATGACTTGAACATAGTCTGTTGTCGAGTCCCATGAGCGATCAATGCGAATGCCACTCTCCCAGTTGTCATTCGGCTCCGTGATGTGAAGAAGCGATAACGGAGTGGATTGGTTGATGCCAATGTAACCACTTTGGTCGATGCGAAGTCGTTCAGGTGTTGTGGTTGTTCCATTCGCCGCAGTTTTAAACGAGAGAGCGGCTCCACGTGCAGTTGCTGTGTAGTTTTCTGTAGCGAGTGCTTCAACAGCTGCGCTGCGAGCTGTAGGGGATGCCCCTGATCCATAACCATAAAATTGAAGTCCGCCGAGAGGATCGCCGCTTACCACAGCTGTGGGAGCAGTGGGTGTGCCTCGTCCTTTAAAGATTCTGATGTCTGCGGGATAGGTTTGAAACATCGAATATTTTATTCCAGCATCGGAGTCGTCGACAACATCGAGCTTATTTCCAGGAGAGACCGTTCCAATCCCAACTGAGCCATTGGCAAGAATGCTCATCTTCGTCGTGCCATTGGTTTCAAAACTTAATGCATAATTGTCGTTAGTGCCGAGAGTGGCTGCTCCCGCAAAAGAGTTTCCACCATTAATGAACACAGAGCCTGTGGTGAAAGTCGAACAGATCATTAAACCCGTGGCATCAAATGAAACCAGTTGTCCGATAGCACAGTTGAATGTTGTCACGGCAGAACCTGTTCCATTCGAGGCTAACAGTCTGTTGGCAGTGAGTGATGTAGCGCCAGTACCACCATTTGCAATAGGTAAAGTTCCCGTGACTTCAGACGCTAAATTTATAGAGGCTCCATTGCTTGCGGCAGTCAAACGACCTTGTGCGTCGACGGTGATATTAGCGCGTGTGTATGATCCTGCAGTCACAGCCGTATCAGCAAGCGAAATAGTTCCCGTGGCAGAGATCGGACCACCAGTTAATCCCGTTCCTGTTGCGACGTTAGTGACAGTACCTCCAGATGAAGTATCTGTGTCGTTTGCGCATTCCCAACGAGAGTTGGCAGCGATCCATTTAATAACCTGTCCATCGGCACAAGCGACATTGTTTGGTCTGTACGTGAGATATTTAGATGCGGCACTATTGATATCGCCATAGTCTAAAGACACGGCCCCAGTTTTCGAAGCAACTGAGGTGACCGGAAATGCAATTGACGAGCTAGACGCTGCGGTCAGGCGACCTTGGGCATCGACCGTAAAGGTTCCCACTTGGGTTGTTGATCCATACGAGCCGGCAGTCACAGCCGTGTTTGCAAGAGAAATGGTGCCGGTGGAAGTAATCGGTCCTCCAGAAAGACCCGTGCCCGTGGCGATATTTGTAACCGTGCCACCAGCATTGGAGTCGGCGGCCGGAGTCCATTTAGTTCCGTCATATTTTAAGACCTGACCTGAAGTGAGTCCTGTTGTATCAACATCAACACCTTTAATTTTATTTACAGAGACTGCGCCAATGGTTCCGCTCACGTCACCCGCTACAGAGACATTGATCGCCTGACATTGGAAAGAACCAGAAACTGAATTCCAATAGGGAGTTTGGTGAGCGGCACAGTTTCCACTTCCGACGGCAGAATTAAATGCGGCGACAGTGTGATAGTTACTCAAAGTGGAATTTAAGTTCGTGACATCGCTCATGGCAATCGCGGAACTTCCCCATTGAGTGCCATCGAATTTTAAAAAGTGCCCATTGGTCGGTGCTGAATTTGAAACAGCAACACTTTGAAGTTTCGCAACGGAAGGATTTGGATAAGTTCCACTCAGGTCTCCTCCCGCCGCACCCATCGGGACGCGTGCATCAGTAAAACGTGAGTCATCACCAGTTGCTACAGTTCCCGCCGTCGTACCAACATTCAAAGTTAACTGAGGTGTGGAAGTTGGATTAGTAACACTGAGATAAGCATTTGCGGACGACACTGTTGTCACAGTTCCGCCGCTCGCACCGGTGACAGGAGCACAAGCTAAGGTACTTCCGTTCCATGTTAAGAACTCGTTGGCATTACAAGTAGGAACTCCGGTTTTTAAAACGAAATCAGAGACAGATTTGTCGCCCAATTTTTCAGCGGACTGCGCAAAGGCTGAAAACGGAACCGTGCGGATTTCATTGTCAGGACTAATCAGTTTCCAACCTGTGCCGTCATGAAATTGCACGCGCAGTAAACGTGAATGGGTAACAGAAGGGGTGTAAGTTCCAGAGACATTGTTATCCGCATCCGCACAGTCATGAATGAGGGTATTGTCAAATGCACTGAGAAGAGTTTTTGTCGGAGAGGAGGGAAATAATTTAGTTCCTGTGCCAATGGGAACATCGAAAACACCATGGCTGTTTGCCATATTGATTCCATTTTTTTGTTCACGATAGATAACGCAGGAACCGTTGTTGTTTGTGATCTCAAAAAGAAAGCTCACGTTGTTGTATTCTAGAGATGTCCCATCGGACTTAACAATGCGTCCTTGATAGGTCAGTGAATTCGGGGCCGCCAGGGCAACGTTCGTCGCCAGGATCAGCAAGATCACCAGAAATGAATGCAAGTACGTACCGTGTTTCATACATTTCTCACCATTTATTTGCGTTTGCAGACCTTCGATTGAGGATTCATTTCGCAGAGAGCCTCTTTGAGTTCTTGATTTTGTTTTTCCAACGCATCCACTTTCATATTCAAGGTCTGATTATTTTCCTTAAGGGATGCGATTTCTCGATCTTGTTTTTTGTTTTCTGAGATCATCAAAGTGTAAAGTTCTTTAATCGAATTGATGATGGGAGCTACCAAGTTTTGGTAGGCAACGGACTTCCAGCCCTCTTTGTCAGTGCGAATGGCTTCAGGGAATTTCTTTTCCACCTCTTGTGCAATCAGACCAATTTGCTTTTCGGGCACGTCGGGATTTTTCCAGAAGTAAGAAACACCTTGCAGCGCTAATATTTTGCTAAGACTATTTTCTAACGGCTGGATGTCTTTCTTAAGGCGAATGTCTGAAGACTGAGACAATGTTCCCGCGATGGTCATATTTCCAGCGTAATCAAAGAACATTTTCTGTGTGCAAGTTCCACCGGGACAGTGATACCACTGAGCAATATAAGCACTGCTGTTTTCATGGTGAATTGTAAACCCACGTTTTGTGGCGTGATTGTTCGTCACATTCAGAGCGGAGTCAGTGCGAGATAGTACCTCTACGTAGGAGCTTCCATCATTGACATATCCAGTTCCTGAAACATGCAATGGATAGCTAGGTGTCGATGTGCCCACCCCAACTCGGCCAGAACCAGTTACCATAAATTGGCTTGTACCATTTCTCACAACGTTAAAGAGATACGTGTTGTTGGAGCTCAAACCAGTATTGTCTTTTTGAACGAAGTACGCTCCGGTATTTGTATAGCCTGAGTCTATTCCACCGATGAATGCGGCCGTGGTATTGCTCTCGCCGTTGAAGTTTCGAGTCATTTCAAATTTTGCCCCAGGATTGTTTGTGCCAATTCCGACGTATCCCGCGGAAGTGATGCGCATAACTTCGTTCATAGTGACCGCAGAACCCGTGGCTACAGTTTGTGCTGCTCCATTATAGAAACGAATTCCTTCGGAACCGCCTAGCACCAGGGCTGCGCGAACTTGATTTGAGTTTGGTGTTGAGGAGAGGAAGTTTTGACTTGTTGCTGCTGGAGAGACACCATACCCAATTGCCGGAGCTCCGCTGGATTGCTCTGTTCCGAAAGTTGTTAGATTTCCATTGGTGTACGCGTCGACCAACATAAGACTTCCGGATGTTGCCGTTGCGCTGCCTGCGCGAACTATACCTGAAACATCGAGTTTCTGAGACGGAGAAGTCGTCCCTATTCCGACATTGCCAGTTTGAAGAATCGTAAATCTCTCGACTGCAGAGTCATTAGAAATTCTAAATCTATCGTCTGTGGCAATTTCTCCAAGAGACCATTTCAACGTTCCATTTTCGTGAAGAGAAAAATTCGGATTGCCTGAGGTCGCATTGGCGACGACTTGATTTCCAGTAAAACGAGCTACGTTAGCTCCGGTGCTAGCGACATCGAGTGTATAACTTGGCGATGCTGTGCCAAGACCGACGTTACCAGAGGAGTCAATTGTGACCCGAGCTGTATTGGCAGTTTCTAAGACCAAAGATTGGGCATCGTTTGTTCCCAAAGTGGCGGTGCCCGCAAACGAGTTTCCGCCATTGAGGAAAACAGAACCTGTTGTGAAAGTAGAACAGATCATCAAACCCGTGGCATCAAACGAAATCATTTGTCCAACAGCACAGTTAAATGTTGTGACGGCTGAACCCGTTCCGTTGGAGGCAAGAAGTCTATTCGCCGTAAGAGATGTCGCTCCCGTACCACCTTTAGAAACAGGAACTGCAGAAGGGAAGTTTGCCGGATCAGCGCTGATAGTTCCTGAAGAAACTGCGATACCAGCACCGACTTGAACCGCGCCTTTTGCACCTGTAGTTGCATCATTGATTGAAATCGCAGGAGTTGTTGATCCTGTTGCTACAACAATGGGAGCCGTACCCGTAACATTCGTCACAGTTCCATTTGTTGGCGTGATCCATTGAAGACCGGAAGCTTGAGCCGAGTTGGCAGAAAGAACTTGTCCATTTGTTCCGACAGGCAGACGAATGTCATTTGTTCCATCGTGAACAATCAAATCACCTTTAGTTGTGCTTGGAGACAATCCGTTAAATGCGGCTGTTGCAGTAGTTTGTCCTGTGCCACCGTTGGCGATAGGCAAAGTGCCCGTGACTTCAGTTGCTAAATTCACAGCTGCACCGTTGCTTGCTGCTGTCAAACGACCTTGAGCATCGACCGTGATATTGGCGCGAGTATATGAGCCCGCAGTCACAGCGGTATTAGCAAGTGAAATAGTTCCAGTGGAAGTAATTGGACCGCCACTTAGTCCCGTGCCTGTTGCGATATTCGTAACAGTCCCACCCGAAGAAGTGTCCGTATCATTCGCACATTCCCAGCGAGAGTTTGCAGTCACCCATTTAATAACTTGTCCATCGGTACAAGCTACGTTGTTCGGTTTGTAAGTTAAATATTTAGAAGCAGCACTGTTGATATCCCCATAATCAAGTGTCACAGCGCCAGTCTTCGTCGCAACAGACGTCACCGGGAAAGCAATCGCGGCATTGGATGCCGCAGTTAAGCGACCTTGAGCATCGACAGTGAATGTGCCCACTTGAGTTGTTGAGCCATAAGAGTTAGGAGTGACCGCTGTATTAGCGAGAGAAATAGTTCCTGTCGAAGTAATAGGTCCGCCACTTAGACCAGTACCCGTTGCGATATTTGTAACTGTACCACCCCCATTTGAATCCGCAGCCGGTGCCCAGTCTGTGCCGTCAAATTTTAAAACTTGCCCTGTTGTTGGTGCAGTGGCACTCACGGGTTTCGTTTGAAGTTTTGCGACAGTGGGATTGGGATAAGTCCCGCTAAGATCTCCCCCTGCAGCTCCAGTCGGTGTACGCGCGTCAGTAAAACGAGCATCATTACCCGCAGCCACAGTGTTTGCCGCAGTTCCCACATTCACAGTTAAAACAGGAGTCGTCGTTCCCGTTGCTACAGATAAATAACTATTTGCACCGGTGACACTTGTTACTGTTCCACCTGAAGAAGTGTCTGTGTCATTCGCACATTCCCAGCGAGAGTTTGCCGTCACCCATTTAATAACTTGTCCGTCAGTACAAGCGACGTTGTTTGGTTTGTAAGTCAGATATTTTGAAGCAGCACTATTAATGTCACCATAATCGAGAACCACAGCACCAGTTTTTGTTGCCACAGAAGTCACAGGAAATGCAATCGCCGCACTTGAAGCCGCAGTCAAACGACCTTGGGCATCGACCGTGAAAGTTCCAACTTGTGTTGTTGAACCGTATGATCCAGCACTCACAGCAGTGTTTGCCAAAGAAAGAGTTCCAGTAGAAGTGATTGGACCACCACTCAAGCCAGTGCCCGTCGCAATATTCGTAACAGTACCGCCAGCATTTGAATCCGCAGCCGGAGCCCACTTAGTTCCGTCGTATTTTAAAATCTGACCAGCGGCTAACCCTGTTGTATCAACATCAACACCTTTGATTTTATTAACAGAAACTGCACCAATCGTACCACTCACATCACCCGCGACAGACACGTTGATCGCCTGACATTGGAATGATCCGGAGACTGAGTTCCAGTACGGCGTTTCATAAGCCGCACAGTTCGCACTTCCCACCGCAGAGTTAAATGCAGCCACAGTATGATAGTTACTCAAAGTAGAATTTAAATTCGTCACATCACTCATCGCAATGGCAGAACCCAACCACTGAGTTCCATCAAACTTTAAGAAGTGACCATTCGTAGGAGCCGCAGCAGAAATCGCCACACCTTGAATTTTACCAACCGAAGGATTCGGATAAGTTCCACTTAAATCTCCACCGGCTGTTCCCATTGGAACACGGGCATCCGTAAAACGAGCATCGTTACCAGCAGCAACAGTTCCCGCAGTGGTTCCCACATTCAAAGTGACAAGGGGAGTGGAAGTGTTATTGGTGATTGTGACATAAGAGTTTCCGGACGTCACATTCGTCACAGTTCCTCCGCTGGCGCCACTGACAGGAGCACAAGAAAGGGCCGAACCATTCCAAGTTAAAAATTCATTGGCGGCGCAGGTTGGAACTCCCGTTTTTAAAACGAAGTCATCGGCGTTTTTATCTCCTAATGTTTCGGCAGATAAAGAGAAAGCTGAGAAAGGTACTGAGCGAATTTCATTCGACGGAGAAATTACTTTCCAACCAGAGCCATCGTGAAACTGGACTTTTAAAAGACGAGTGTCTCCAGAGGCTGCAGTGTAAGTCGAACCTCCCGAACAGTTTTGAGTCACAGAATTTTTGAAAGCGTCTAGAAGTTTAAATGTCGGAGTAGCAGGGAAAAGCTTTGTTCCCGAGCCGATGGGCACATCGAAAATCCCTTTGGAATTGATCATGTTCACATCATCGACTTGTTCGCGATAGATTACGCAAGTTCCAGTGGGATTCGTAATTTCGAAAAGAAAACTCACATGACCATATTCCAATGGGGTTCCATCGGTTTTAAGAATGCGACCTTGATAGGTAAAAGAATTCGGAGATGCGACTCCTAGCGAACTGAAAAGCAATAATAGAAATGAGACCAGTGACGTACAATTTCTCATGTCTTTCTTATCGGTTTCTTGACAGGTTTTTAAAGTCTAATGAGTATGATTATTCGGTCATATTCGAAAAACTGTCTTGAATTGGAACAAAGTCTGGTCGAGCTTTATGCTGTTTCGACCTTATTTTTTGAAATAGTATTCACAACGAGAGCGCCAGCAATCACTAAGGCACCTAAAAGCTGACGCAGACTCAGACTTTCATGGAAAATAATCGCGCCCATGATCGCAGCCGTGAGAGGCTCAATCATCATAAGTAAAGCGACTTCCGTGCTTTTTAATTTCTGCAAAGCCGCCAGTTCCAAACTTAAAGGCAAGATTGTACAGATCAAAGCGATGCCCAAGATGCTGCTGGCTTGAAAACTTGTCAGACTTTGTACGGACGAAAAATCGGGACGATGAAACAGTGAAAGAGCAATCGCGCCAAAGGTAATCACGTACAGAGCTGAAGAAACAGGGCGGACATTTTTTTGCAAACGGCCCGAAAGTAAAACGTAAATAGCGTAGCTGATAGCAGAACCAAGTCCCGCCGCCACAGCCCAAATATTTTTTACTTCAATATGACCCCACAACAAAAGAACAAGTCCGCCAGAAGCAGCAACAAGGCAAAGAGCTTCTTTTTTTGAAATCCGATCGTGAGTAAAAAAATGCGAAAAGATATTCACCCAAAATGGATAAGTATAAAGCAACAGGGCTGCGAGAGTGACACTCACACCTTCGATAGCTTCAAAATAAAGTGTCGAGAAAAAAGCGTAACCGAAGATTCCCAAAAGAGCCGCAATGAAGATCTGCTTTTTTGTCAGTTTGACCCATTCAGGTTTGAAAAGAAGAAGAAAGATCCAAATCAGAAGAGCGGCCAGAGTGAAGCGATAGGAAAGAAATTCGCCTACGGAAAGGCCTGATTGAAAGGCCCATTTACCGAAGATTCCTAAAAAACCAAAACCCACGCTGGCGATGGAGATTTCAATCGTTCCTCTCAAGCGTGGGGTCATGGCCATGGAAATTAGCCTCGTGGTTTTTTAACTCTCAAACGAGAGGCAGGTTTTGCGGATTTTTTCACGGAAGGTGCGCGTCCTTTGTAAGTGCGCTTTGTTTTTACTTCTTCTGGATCATCCGGTAAGAAGACGCGTTCGATAGCGGCTTCGTTTAAGTAAACCAACTCGCCCGTTTTCAAAGCTCCCAAACGCAAGCGACCAATCGCCACACGTTGAAGTTTCAAAACGTCAAAGCCCACTTTCGCAAACATTTGACGGATCTGACGGTTTTTACCCTCTGTGATCACGATTTTGTACCATTCGTACTTGTCGGATTTATTGTCGCCGGCTTTTTTGATTTTTTCGATATGGCGAGCTGACACTTTACCGCCCACGATCGAAACGCCTTTTTTAAGTTTTTCGATTTGATGAGGTTGCGGCTGGCCATCCAATTTCACAAGATATGTTTTCGTCACTTCCGCTTTTGGATGCATAACCTTGTTGGCGAAATCACCATCATTCGTCAAAAGAAGCATACCCTCGGAATCCCAATCCAGACGTCCCACTGGGAACACGCGAGAAGGAACTCCCTCAAGATATTCAGCAATCGTTGGACGTTCATGGGGATCGTCCATCGTCGTTAAGACGCCTTTAGGTTTGTTCATAACCAAGTAAAGTTTTTGAGTCAGAGGTTTGCGCAAAGGCTTGCCGTCGACAAGGATGCGGTCTGATTGAGGATCTACTTTGATTCCCAACTCGTACACGCGTTTGCCATTGACGGTAACAAGGCCTTCTTCAATCATGCGATCGGCATGACGGCGGGAAGCAAGACCGGCGTCAGCGATTAATTTGTTAAGTCGAACTCTTTGAGTGGAGTTATTTTCAGACATTCTTCATCAGCCTCAGGTAGGTGTTGAGTGGTCAATATATCACCACTGAGGGCAGAAGAGGAGAGATTCTTGCGGCTGTACTCGCCAATAGCGTGACGGAGGTCGCGCACGAGCAAAGTCATGAGCTTATCTCCTAAAAACACGTTATCAACAGCAGTCTCAGCTTTGTTAAGCACAATAGAAGACCATTTCAGAGCCTCAGAATCACCCTGTTGGATAAGAGAACACGTTCTCTCAAGCTGGCTCACAAGATCTTGATAGTAAGGATCAGTACGACGATCGACAAAGAATTGCTCCAAGCGCTTGATCGGGAAAAGAACGCGCGTTTGCTCTTGCAGAGGTTCATTCTTCATCTCTTGAAGTTTTTGGAAAACATAACCTCTTAACAGAGAGCCCGTGACCTTGTCGCCGACAACCCGGAATTGCGCCGTGATGTACGGAGCCACTTCGATTTTGTGGGTGTGGTGGTTCGAAAGCTCAAGTTCTGAAGAGTAGTAAAGCACGAGGTCGTTACGCAAAGGTTCCAACTGACCATTGCGGATAGTGAACTTGCGATCAAAGCTGCGAACTTCAAGGCTTTTATCTTCGCGAAGAAGGATGGCAATGGCGCGCTTGTTTTGGTCAGGCAAGATACGGAACTTGTCATTTTCGCCGCATAGAGTCTTAATGTATGAACTCACCGCGTCAACAAGATCGGAGAAATGTTCGATCTCGATAAGCTGCATGTTTTGCGGAAAACGGATCGGACTCAGGTCAAACTTCTGCTGGTAGAAGCTATTGAAATTCTCCAACAAAAACTGAACTTCGTGTCCCAACTGCTGCTTGTTCGAAGCCCAGTGCGGGTAATCCATGCAGTAATTGAAGAACATTTCGATCAGTTCAGGAGTGAGAACGTCCTCGGGATGAGGGAAGCCACGCAAGAAGTTGTAGAAAGAAAGGCGTGTCGGCGTGTTTTGTGGATTAAGATCCGAAACAAATTTCAAAAGCTGTCCGACTTTTAGCACAGGTCCTCCTTTGCGCATAAAGTATGAACATTTGAAATTTTAGTCCAGAGAAAATATGATAGGAAATGCAGAATTTTTGGAAGTCCTAGGAGGGGCGCACATGAACAAAGAATTGAATCCGGAACTATTTGGGGAAAAGAAAGTCGCTAAAAGTTCTCTGTTGGAAAGCCAGGCAAATCTAGGCACAACTGGTAACAACTATTTGAACACAGATCGCCAGATTTTTGAACTCAAAGCCCAAAATCAGGCTTTGGCGGATCAATTAAACAAGGTTGTCGGCACTGTGAATGAGCTGATCAAAACTTCGAACATCAAATTTGAAAAACAAAGCCATCTTTTAAGCCGTCTTGAGCAAAGCCACAATGGACTTGCAACAGAAGCCGGTCAAAAAATCACCCAACTTGCTCAACGTGTGAACGAGCGCAAAAGTCTGGATCTCAAAGTTCAGGAAATGGTCGATCGTCACAATAACGTGATCAAAAGTTTTGAAGTGCGCATGAACCACTTGCAAAAACTTTTGGCTGAAAAAGAGGCGCAAATGATTTCTGCGCAAGCCGCTTTGAATGAAGCGAAAATGGAAATCGCACGTTTGAAGCGCCTGTAACCTAGACAGGCGTTTCCACTTATTCTGAGAGATCATAAATCCAAACGGCTCCGGCTTCGCTTGAAGGAGAACTGCCGTTTTCATCGAAGTCATGAAAGGGAGCTCCAATGACAGCCGTGGTTCCCGAGAGAGTGACCGTAGCTCCGAAGGAGTCACCGGCCGTACGTCCATTGGTGCCATTGCCCGCTAATTTTTTTCCAAAACTCCATACGTTCGATGATCTTGAGAAGGTGTAAGCTGCGCCTGCTTCTGTTTTGGAGTTATCACCATTTTCATCAGAGTCTTGCCAATAGGCACCGACGACAATCGTATCTCCTGATAGAGAGACGCTGCTTCCAAATTGATCGGTGTCCATGCGTCCGTTGTTACCACTGCCTACTAATTTTTGTTGCAGACTCCAGACGTTCGCAGACCTTGTGAAGACATAGGCCGCTCCGGCATTCATAACGGCATTGTCACCGTTTTCATCGTAGTCCTGCTTGATTGCACCCACAACAAGCGAATCTCCAGAGAGAGAAATGCTAGTTCCAAACTCATCACTGGCCATGCGTCCGTTGGTGCCGCCACCCACTAGTTTTTGTTGCAGACTCCAGACGTTCAAAGATCTTGTGAAAACGAATACGGCTCCGGCACTTGCAGCAGAGTTGGCGCCATTTTCATCGTAGTCTTGACTGGAGGCCCCGATGGCAATGGTTTCACTTGATATAGCCACACTGGTTCCGAAGTAATCGTTGACGACGCGTCCGTTGGTACCGCTGCCAGCTAATTTTTGTTGGAGACTCCAAACGTTTGATGATCTTGTAAAGACAAATGCGGCTCCGGCACTGCCAACTAGATTGGCTCCATTTTCGTCGTATCCTTGATAGGGAACACCGACGACCAGAGTTTCTCCGGATATAGCGACACTTCTTCCAAACTGATCGGAGAGCTTGCGCCCGTTGGTTCCGCTGCCGACTAGTTTTTGTTGCAGACTCCAAACGTTCGATGATCTTGTAAAGACAAACAGGCGGCTCCGGCGTTTGTTACAGGGTTTGCGCCATTTTCATCATAGTCATGTTGAGTCGCACTCACGGCGATGGTGTCTCCCGAGATTGCGACTCTGTATCCAAACCAATCCAATGAGTCACGTCCA
Source organism: Bdellovibrio sp. HCB-110 (assembly GCF_047323225.1). Taxonomy (GTDB): domain Bacteria; phylum Bdellovibrionota; class Bdellovibrionia; order Bdellovibrionales; family Bdellovibrionaceae; genus Bdellovibrio. The sequence goes on along the minus strand of NZ_CP178750.1, from coordinate 3,469,663 downwards.
TTGAGACTGCTACCAACTAATTTTTGCTGTAGACTCCAAATTCCCGAGGTTCTCGTAAAGACAAAGGCAGCGCCCGCACTTGAGACGAAGTTTGCTCCATTTTCATCGTATCCTTGTTGAGGTGCACCCACGACGATAGTATTTCCAGAAATAGCCACACTGTATCCAAAGACATCGCCGATGCTCCGGCCGTTTGTGCCAATGCCTACTAACTTTTGCTGTAAGACCCAGGTTCCACCACTACGGATATAAACGAAAGCGGCGCCAGCCTGAGTGACTGAGTTTGCGCCGGATGCATCTGTGCTATCGCTGGGAGCTCCGACCACAAGTGTATTGCCATCTTCTGAAAATGCGACGGACGAGCCATAGGTTGCATAAATTGATCCGCGAGTGGATGTCTCATTTCCTACGAGTTTTTGTATGTGACTGGTCGGGGAGGAGGGACTTGTCGGAAGCAAGAGCGAGTCTAAATGTGCTAAGTCTGCTTCCAAAGAGCAGCCGCACAGAAATATACTAAGAAGTAACGTACCTAAGTCTTTTCCCACCCATAACTAATCGGAAACAGATTCGGATTTCTAAAAAGACAGTCTATATTTTGTGTTCGGCCAGAAGACTTTATAGAATACAGTGGCTCAATCAGAGACACATCGTGAAGTCTTCTGTAGCGATATTAAGATATATGATAGAGCCAGTTGTTCGTATCCGGCTTAACACCTTGCTGGATGCCCGTCAGTTCTTCGTAAAGATAAGAAGCCACGGGACCTATTTCGCCGTTGTTTACCGTAATCTTCCAATCTTTAGCTGCCAGTTCACCTACCGGGCTGATGACAGCCGCAGTGCCTGTACCGAAGATTTCTTTTAAGCGTCCTGTTTTCTCACCTTCACGAACTTCATTGATGCTGATTTTTCTTTCTGTGATGTTCTTATTTTGTTTTTTCAAAAGAGTGACGATGGAGTTTCTTGTGCCGCCGCCTAAGATTGTTCCACCTAAAGCGGGTGTCACGATTTCATCTTCAAATACAAAGAACACATTCATTGTGCCGACTTCTTCAACGTACTCGCGGTTCACATCTAGCCACAGGACTTGCGCGTAAGAATTCTTCTTCGCATTGAGTGCCGCTTTAAGACTTGCAGCATAGTTTGCCGCCGCTTTGGTCGCGCCAAGTCCGCCAGGAGCTGCGCGAACCAATTCTTCTTCAACCCAAATTTTTACCGGCTTGTTGTCGTTCCCATAGTAAGAACCCACTGGAGAAAGAATCGTGAAGAACAAATATTCATCGGCAGGGCGCACACCCAAGAAAGCTTCCGTTCCAATCAAAGTGGGACGAATGTAAAGAGAGCTGCCTTTTTCACGAGGAATCCATTCCTTATCTACTTTGATCAACTCGCTGATCCCTTGTAAGAAAAGTTCTTTCGGCGGAGCTTGCATGCACAGGCGTTCTGCTCCGTCCACCATGCGTTGCCAATTGAACTCAGGACGAAACATCACACATTTTCCGTCTTCGTGCGCAAAAGCTTTCATGCCTTCAAAGAGGGCTTGTCCATAGTGCAGAACACTGGCACCTGGATCCAGAGGCAATGGTTGATAAGGCGTGATCTTGGCGTCATACCAGCCTTTTTTTGTCGAATAGAAAGCCGTGAACATGTGATCCGTAAAAAAACGCCCGAATCCGAGAGAATCCGCAGAAGGTTTTTGTTTAGGCGCAGACGTACGTTCGATCGAAATATTTTGTGTGCTCATACCTTCTATTAAACACGGGGGACGGTGTGGCGCAAGTCACACTTCAGCAGTAGTAAGATTTGCATAATATAATGTTGAGAAATCACATTTGTATGTGAATTAATTTTGAAAAAAAAGGAGCCTATTGAGCTCCTTTTTCCATTCTTTTTAAGAAGGCATCCGGCTTTTCAAATTGAGTCAGTGTCAGAGCGTCAATCCATACCCCGTGAGGATTGATAAAGACCACTGTGGGAAGACCTTGAATATTATATTTCTTTTTTAGACTCCGAAGCTCTTCGGACTCTTTCGTTGCATCAAACTTAAGAAGAACAAAACCCTCAGCCATGGAACGTACACGAGCATCCGTGAATGTCTGTTCCTCAAGTTCGTGACAGGCAGCACACCAGTCCGCCCAGAAATCAATAATAACGGGCTTTTGATCCTTAGCCGCTTGCGTGAGAGCTGCTTCAGAATAAGGTTGCCAGTTCATTTTCTTAATCTGATTTAACGAATTGCCAGCCATCATGTTTCCACGGATCACTGGACGTAAATCAAAGACCGCCACAACCACAGAACCGATGCCGACAATCAGCACCGCTTGCATGAGGCCTTTTTGAATATGCTTAAGGGCAGAGCCACCTTTGGCAGAAAGAAAAGCACCATAAACACTGGCCAAAATAATCAATCCCAATCCCAAGGCCGCATCAAACCAGCGAGCGGGGAGCAGAAGATCCAAGTAATAATAAAACGCACTGAGCATCAGTGTGCCCAGAATAAATTTAAATGAATTCATCCATGCACCGGAGCGAGGCAAGGCTTTGACTAATTGATTGGAAAGTCCCAAGGCGATGAAAATCAAACCCAAACCGAGGGCGTAAACGAAGAGATATAAAAATCCCATCATCTTATTTTGCGTGGAAGCGACATAAGTCAAAATCGCAACCAGCACAGGTCCTACACAAGGGCTTGCGACAATTCCGGCAAAAAGACCAGTCAGGTAGGCACCACCCAGTCCCTGTTTCTGTTTTCCTGTTCCTAAGCGATTGCGAATAAACGCGGGAACTTGCAACTCGTAAAGACCGTACATGCTTAGTGCCATCGCGAGGAAGATAATGCAGACAACACTCAAGACATAAGGATTTCCCAGCGTTGCACCAAAGACGCCACCGCTAGAGGCCGCAAGAAGTCCCAAAAGTGAATAGGTCGTCGCAATTCCCAATACATAAATGCAGCTTGTGATGAAATTCATCAAACGACTGCGCTCGTTGGAATGATTTCCTAAAACGGCCAGAGTGATCGGAATCATCGGGAAAATACACGGAGTAAAACTTGTAAAGATCCCCGCCAAAAACACAAACAAAAGACCTGTGAACATTCCCGTACCCAGGTATTTATTAAAGTTCGCGGTATCAAAGAAGGAAGAGGGATTCGCAACAATCTCTTCCTGCATTTTTTCAACGCGAGGCTCGCCTTCGACCATCGTCACCATGATGGGAACTTCGATCAGCTTCGTTGTTGGAAACAGACAGAATTGGTCCGAGCACGCTTGATACGTGAGCTCCAATTTCATTTTGTCGTGTTTTTTCAAAAATCGTGAAGGCGCTTCGATATGAGCCGTTAATGTCGCTGTTTTTTCAACTCCGGTGCGCTCTTTCTTAGAAAATTTGTCGTACCACTTTTTTAGTGGTTCAATTTTAAAGGGAGCCACTTGAAATCCATCGGGCTCTAAAATAACCACGCTGAATTTATCTTCATAAGCGTGATATCCCTCAGGAAGTTTCATCTTGATCTCAAGACTGCCGCCTTGGCCTGGACTCCATTCATAGGGCAGGATCTTGGTTTCAGCAAACAAAGGGTCTGTATCATCAGGATTGGCAACCGCCCAAGACTTAGGACTGGCGCAGAAAAGAAATGCAAATACCAAAATGTACTTCAAGCTGAATTTCATACCTTTTCCTCTTAGTCCCACTCTCGACTATGGGCAAGTTTATTCGGCAATGACTCAATATTAACACACTTCACTCCGATAGAGAAACTGAGAGGTCATATCATATGGGTTTTGTAGGTATAATCGTAGTATTTGTGATGGTGTTCGGCGGCTTCCTGTTAGCCGGTGGTCACATGTCCGTGATTCTCAAAGCAGCGCCATTAGAGTTGATGATTATCGGGGGAGCGGCACTTGGAGCATACATCATTGCCAACCCAATGAAGATCATCAAAGCCGGATTTAAACTCAGCATCAAGGCAATGACGGCTAAAGGCCCTCAAAAGCAAGATTATGTCGAGCTTTTGCAAATGATGTTTCAGCTTTTCCAAGCATTCAGAAAAGAAGGACCTCAAGGAATCGAGAAACACATCGAAGAACCGGATAAGAGTGACATCTTCAAAGCTTACCCAAGCTTTATGCACAATCACCACGCCGTTCATTTTCTTTGCGACACAATGAAAATCACACTTTCTGCGGAGATGTCTCCGTATGATGTTGATGATCTTTTGGATGCAGATATTAAAGCGATCCACGCCGAAGAACATTTGGCTCAGCATGCGGTTCAAGCCGCGGCAGATGGTTTCCCGGGTTTGGGTATCGTTGCCGCCGTTCTTGGTATCGTAAAAACGATGGGTCACTTGACGGAAGGGGTTGAGAAGATCGGTTCTCTCGTTGCCGGCGCCCTGGTCGGAACGATGTTAGGGGTTTTCGGTGCCTACGGTTTGATTGGTCCGACAGCCACGAAAATGGGAGCGGATATCGAAGCGGAAGGTCGTTACTTGCAATGTATTAAAGCAGCGATGATCGCGTTGCAAAGAGGCGCGCCTCCGATCGTGTGTGTCGAGTACGCTCGTCGTACGATCATGCCTGAAGAGCGTCCTTCATTTGACGAAATCGACAAGGCGACAAAAGAAATTAAGAAAGCAGCGTAACGCCCACGGCGAGGATGTGGAGCGGGCTCGGCCCGCGGAACTGGACTTAATTAAATGGCTGAAAAGAAACAGACAATCGTCATCAAAAAAATTATCGTCTCTGGCGGCGGTCACCACGGGGGTTCCTGGAAGGTGGCCTTGGCCGACTTTATGACGGCATTGATGGCCTTCTTCCTCGTGATGTGGCTCTTGGGTCAATCTGAAGAGACGAAGAAAGCGGTGTCGGATTATTTCTCAACGCCATCCGTAATTGAATACAATTTCCAAAACTTCGGTGCGGAATTAACTCTGGAAAAACTTTTCTTGGATATCTTGAATGAGCCATTAAAAGCCTTCCAAAGTTTCATGGAGCCTGCTGATAAAACTCCAAATCTTTTGGATATGGGATCAGCAAAAGTGGTCGCGGCGTATTTGGCAGATCAAATGAATGATGTGGCGAAAAACGTGGTTGTGACTCCTGAAGGTTATGACTTTGATATTCCAGATTACATGCTTTTTGAAAGAGGCACGGCGCAACCCAATGCCAATTTCGTGAAGGTCATGGATAAAATCAAAGGTGTGACTTCCGGCCTTAAAGACGCGGACATCAAAATCACTTCGGGGCTTTTTGTTCAAGCAGTTCCGGATGGCAGTGTGATGTCGGCAAATAAAGTGGCATCAGAAAGATTTGATATCGTTCGCAATAAGATTTTGGCATCTCTTGAAAGTAATTCCGTCACGGTGGTTGGCGGTATTAACGTAAAAGAAAAGCGCGGTGAGATTGATCCTGCGAAATTGATTGGTTTTGTTAGAGTGAAGATCGCGCAAAAAGAACTGACTTCCGACGGTCGCAAGCCGCGCAAGCTAGATACGTTGTTCGGTCCATCTCGTGTGGATATGTCTGTGTATGACAACTTTGTGAATCAAATCAGCAACCGCAAAAAAGCGGAAGCACCTAAAGATTTGAAACAGCAAGTGGATCAAGATCTGAAAGAGGAGACGGGAATCACAACTCCGTCGATGCAGACAGAATAAAGAAGAAATCCCCAGCACCATTAAATTGGGAGCTTTCGCTAGTCCCCGTGAGGGCTCCTTCAACAAAGATCACTCCCCATTTAGTTCCAAGTCCCGTGCGCGCATCAAAGTAAGGATTTATAGCGTCGACGTCAGGCGTGTTGTAACCTGCTTCGTTATCCCATTTCCAAGAACCGAAAACGGTTGTGACTTTTCCAAAGGCATAACGAGAAGAGCGGCTTTCCGTTCCTTCCCAATTGCTGTTGTTGTCATAAAGAATGCGGTAGTCGCCGAAATGAAAATGACCGCCAAGCAAATCACCGTTGTGCTCGCCGCCGTTGTAGTATTGGCTTTTTGCATATGTGATAATCAGGTGAGTCGATGAAGAAAACGAAACTTTGATATCGGCATTCATGCGCAGATTAAAATGATCGTCGCTGTTTTCAAAGTTTGTGTTTGAACCCCAAAGTCCTAAGCGGAATTGCGGGCCGAAGTTAAACCAGAAAGAACCTTGCAGCGCTGGTGACTTGTCTGACTGAGAAAGCCCGTACTCCACATAGTGGGAAAGAAGACTCACATCTCCCGACAATTGGAAGGTCGGCGACGTGTTGCCCTCGGCGGCAAAAGCTCTCAAAGACGAAATAAGAATAATGATAAAAGCAATGTATCTTCGCATAGATAGTCGCTTCATTGTGACCTATCCGTTCGTGAAAAACAAAGATTTCGCGGGGAGGGTTCGCGTGGAACTGGACCAAAAGCCCAGATCGTTGTAAGTTGCGGCTTGCGCCGCAGGATGTGTAGCGTAGCGAAACTGGACTTAGTGAAAACATGAATTTAGATCTGCCCTTAAATGAATACTCTTACGTCGCTTTTGATACTGAAACCAGTGGAGCTTACCCCGTCGGTTTTGACGTCGTCGAGTTTGGCGCCGTGAAGTGGTATAAGGGGCAAGAGATCGCACGCATGCAGTTTTTGCTGAAGCCTCGGGAGTTGATGAGCGATTTTATTATCGGTATTCACGGCATCACCAATGACATGGTTAAAGATGCGCCTCCGATGTCTGAAAAAGTGCAAGAGATCCATGATTTCTTTAAAGACTCTGTTGTGATGGCTCATCACGCTCCTTTTGATATGGGTTTTATGTCCATTGATTTTGAAAAAGCGCGATTGCCTTTACCGGTAGAGCCGGCACTTTGCACAAGCCTGCTTTCGCGAAAATGGATTCATGGGGTTGAGAACCACAAACTGCAAACTTTGGTGAAGCATATGTTGCTGGAAGGTGGGCAAGCCCACCGCGCTTATGACGATGCGAAAGCGTGTTTGCAAGTGGGCCTTGCTTGTTTTCAAAAAATGGGTGAGCAAACGACATTGGCTCAAGCGATTAAAAGTCAGGGGAAGAATCTTTGGTGGAAAGATTATTCTTTGATGTTTTCTTCGGATGCTCACATCAAAGCCATGATCGAAGCGATCAATAATAAAAAAGATATCGACATGGTTTATCAAGGCGGTTCTGCAAAAGGTGAAACTCGTCGACTCACTCCGATTGGTATCGTGAGAAATCCCGACGGAGATTATCTGCAAGCCTTCTGTCACAAAGATCAAACTGCAAAACGATATTATCTCAATCGCATAAGCGATGTTGCCGTCGTATTTTAGGCGAAGTTCGCTCTGGATTTATTTTTAAAGGTCCTGTCTGCACGAAGTGCGTCCGAAATTTCAAGAAGATTGAAGCATCGAAAGAGAAATAAAAAACAAATTGAAGTTTTGCTCTTAAGTTCTAAAAGTTTCGTCCGAAATTGGTTAGGTAAAATTTGTTTATAAAATAGTTCTTACGCTGTGCGAGTCCGCACGGCTTTTTATTTATTTTGTTTTTGTAAATGACGTCCGTGGAGGGGCGAAGGTTTTCTATTGTCTAAAAATTTAAATATTAATTTTTGAGAATTCATAATGGAGGTGTAAATGAAAAAGCGAAGTCTCAATTTCAAATTGGCATTGGTGATGGGGATCCTGATTCTGGGTTCCGTTGTCATCGCGGGTATTGGGCTTAGTCGAATGGAAATGATCAACACGACATTGGATCGTATTGTGAAGGAAAGAAGCGCCAGGGTTTCTTTAGTGAAAGATATTCAGTCAATCTTTTATTTGCAGCTCTCGAATATACGAAGCTACATTTTAGAAGAATCTCCAGAGGGCATGGAGAAAATTGAGAAGCTCATGAGTAATCGAAACGATGAAATGTTAAAAAAGATTGATGGTCTTTCTGATATTTCAACGGAAGTTGGCAAAGCAGAAATGGCCAAGTTTCGTGAAACTTACCAAGCATGGTGGGCCGTGACAAACGACGTGCGTAAGATCGCGCAAACGAATGACGATAAAAGATCTATGGCCCTTCTTATAGAAAAGGGAAATCCTTTAAGAATTACAGGCGAAGAAATTGTCGATTCCACAGTGGATCGCAATGAAAAAGCCATGATCAAAGATGCGGAAGATGCTGCAAATGACTACCAACATGCACGTACGCTGATGCTTTTGGTAAGTGGCGTGGCAATTCTTTTAGGTGTTTCGTTTGCGTGGTTTGTCTTGGCTTCGCTCAGTAAGTCGGTCAATGGTGTGATCGAAAATCTAACGAGTGCTTCTGATCAGGTTTCAAGTGCGGCTCAGCAGATTGCATCTTCTTCGGAAGAATTATCACAGGCGACAACAGAGCAGGCTTCTTCGTTGGAAGAAACTGTGGCGACAATCGAAGAACTTTCATCTATGGTGAAAGTGAATTCGGAAAACGCCAGCCAAGCGGCACAGTTGTCCAACGAAACTAGCGAAATCGCGGGGCGTGGGGAACAAGAGATTCGTGCCTTGGTTTCATCCATGGGCGAAATCTCTCATGACTCTAAAAAGATTGCTGACATTATCAACGTGATTGACGATATCGCCTTCCAAACAAATCTTCTGGCTTTGAATGCCGCTGTTGAAGCAGCGCGTGCCGGAGAACAAGGAAAAGGATTCGCCGTTGTGGCTGAAGCGGTTCGCAGTTTGGCACAAAGAAGTTCTTCTGCGGCGAAAGATATTACAGAGCTGATTAAAACAAGCGTTGAGAGAATTGAAAACGGAAGTCAGCAAGCCGAGCGCAGTGGTGCCGTCCTTGTTGATATCGTGGCAGCCGTAAAAAAAGTGACACAAATCAATAACGAGATTGCGTCTGCGAGCACGGAACAGGCTAATGGAATTACGCAAATTAGCAAGGCTATGAATCAATTGGATCAAGTCACTCAAGTTAATGCCGCTTCCTCTGAAGAAGCTGCGGCGTCAGCGGAAGAACTTTCTGCTCAGGCAGATAGTATGAGTCACGTGATTTCTACTTTGGTAGAAGTAATCAAAGGACAGGGAGCTTCCCATGCAACACCGGCGCCGGTTGTTGCCTCTAAAGCTCCTGCTAGGAAAACCGTGAAGATGACAAGTGCTCCTCTTAAAGCAGCAAATTCAAGCAATGAAGATTTGCTGCCTTTAAATAGCGCAAGTTAATTTTTGGAGTGGGTACGTGATACGTGCCCACTTTTTCTTTGGGGAACATTAGGCCTTTTCAATTTGCAAAGAAAATTCCACCCATTTTATGAGTTCGCCGTTGTGACTGCGAGTTTCAATGGGACGAACCACTTGTTCTTGTTCAGAGCGGCTGAGTCTTTGCAAGATGCGATCTTGATTATTAAGATCTTCGCCGGCGAAATACATCTGTGTCGTGAGCTCCAAGTAACCAAGCTTTGTCACTTTGTAGTGAATGTGTGGGGGGCGATCCCATCCGCGAGCGGCCGGGTAAGATCCAGGTTTGATTGTTTTAAAAGTGTAGCGCCCATTTTTATCCGTGATGGCTTTTCCCCAGTATTGGAAATTTTCATCTAAAGCCGCTGATGTATTTGGATCACTCGGGTGATTGTATCTTCCAGTGACACAAGCTTGCCAAATTTCCACCAAGGCTCCGGCAACAGGCACGCAATTTTCGTCGCGAACTTCGCCGCCAACCCAAACAATTTCACCCAGGGCTGTTTTTCTCTTGCCCTTTAATTGCGTTAAATCCCAGTCTTTATCCGGTTGATCTTCGATAGGATAAAAAGGTCCTTCTGTTTGCGGAGGAGTTAATTTGCAAACCTCAGCGGCCCGAGCCACTCCGGCGACCATCAAAGATCCAACGCCCATTTGTAAAAACCGTCTTCGCATCATATGTTCCCCCTTGGTTAAGAAGTAAGGGGACAATAGGACTATCCGGGTTATTAAGATAATTGATTCAATTTAGGTTTATTATTAAGAAAAACTATGACGGGAACTGCTGGTTGTGAACCAGCAGAGAGTTAATTTTCTTCTTCGGAATATTCGATCACTTGAACTGTGCGTTCTTTTTTAATTTGATTGAGGCGCTCGTTGACCTGCTCGGCCAGCTCTTCCAGATGTTTAAACTCATCTCCGGCACGCAGTTTCAAAGGAGAAGATGTTCCATCCAAAGATGTTTTGAGGAACCGTTCAAAGGCATAAAGAGGACCCGCGATTCTGTGTGAAATCACACGTCCGACGGCGAACAAGATCGCGCAAAATGCCACACAGATAATCACGAACGTAATGACATAGGGAACTAAGAACTTATTCACCAAGAAGGCATTGTTGCCAACCAGTTCTTGAATCGTCACACGCATGTACGTGTACGAGAATACCAAACAGATCAGCGTCAGGCTTAACCCCACGGCCATCAAAATAAAACAGTACTTCAACTGAAACGGCATATTTACCCAGTACTGTTTGCGCACGTTATTTTCCGGCCACAGAAGTTCGCCTTCACGAATGATCGCATAGACAATCAAGGCGTATCCCACCCATTGCAAAGCATCGGCTACGTTAAATGCGGGACTTGAAAGGGATGGAGTTCCAACCACGATAAAGTCGACGACATAACCCCAGACAATACGATCCGTCACATTTCCGATAATTCCGCCAATAAGGATCGAAAGACCCGAACGCAAAGTCAGTGACTTAATGGGGAGAAGATACTGAATCAAGGCATAGGTGCATAGTAAAAATGCGCCGCCAGTAGAAAGAGACACGATACGCAAAACAGAAGGAAGATCTGAAAACAGACCTAACATCGCACCGTGATTGTGATGCAGAACGAAGTGGACCGGACCAAAGGATTTCAACTGAGTGATTCCCGTTGCCCAGATTTTGGTGATGCGGTCCAAAGACCACGTCGCCAACAGAGGAAGAATCACGATAAGCCATTCACGTTTTTTCATGAACTTCAGTCTAACAATTCACTCTGGTTCTTGCGAAGGAAAACTATAACATTTAGTATGGGCTAGACTAACTGGACTTAGTCCTAACACAGGGAGAATTGAATCGTGAAGTTTGTTGTTGCCATCATCTTGTTTTTCTCTCTTGCCACCCATGCCCAAACCTCTGAAGAAAATAGATTCGCTGACGTGGAAAAAGAATTTGTAGCTCTTGCTAAAAAGTACGGCGTTCAGACAGCGGATCTGGGGGTTTACGCCACTGTGGGCGAGGGTAAAGATATGAAAGTTCTTCTGAATGTAAACGAAAAAAGGACGATGATTCCTGCGTCGATTTCAAAGGTGGCAACGGCTTCGGCGGTCTTGGCCCATTTTCCTCCGGGACATAAATTTAAAACTCAGTTGTTAGGCACTGTGGACCCTAAAAGCAGTGTGTTGAAGGGGAATCTGTATCTCAAAGGCGGTGGAGACCCTTCGTTTGTCTCTGAAAACATGTGGTTTTTAGTGAACGCGTTCACGCGCACGGGGATTAAAAAGATCGAAGGGGATATCATTGTGGATGACTCTCTTTTCGATAAAGTTCGTTACGACGTCAGTCGCCAAAAAGAGCGTGTGGACCGTGCTTACGATGCTCCGTCAGGGGCCATGAGTTTTAACTGGAACTCAGTGAATATTTTTGTGCGCTCCAATGGCAAAGGCAATGGGGCTGAAGTCTTCATTGATCCAGAAAATGAATACATCCGTCTGGTCAATAAGGCGAAAACAGTGGCGGGTTCAGACAATAAACTTCTCGCCGATCGCCAAGAGGATAAAAAGTTTGATGGCGATGTTATTCATGTCGGTGGTTCCATTGGCCAGGGGCTTAAAGAAGTAGTGATATTTAAGAACATCACGCAACCAGACCTTTGGTCAGGTTACAATTTGAAGTCATTTTTGGCGCAAAGAGGAATTCAACTCACCGGTTCCATCAAGAATGGTGTCACACCAGAGAAGGCCGATGTGCTGGCTGAATCCGAGAGCAAAGCCATCGAACAAGTTGTGGCTGACATGAACAAGTTTTCCAACAACTACGTGGCCGAGATGCTGACAAAAAATTTGGGAGCGGTGAAAAAAACAAAGGGCGCAAGCCTGGCTGATGGAGTGCAAGTTATCAATGAGCATATGCAAAGTTTGGGAGTTCCCGCAGATCAATATCGCTTAGACTCGCCGTCAGGTTTGACGCGCGAAAATAAAATGTCGTCTTTCGCGATGTGGAAGGTATTGCAGCATTTACGAGATGATTTTCAGGTCCAGCCAGAGTTCCTCACATCCTTGCCCATCGCGGGTGTTGATGGCACGCTCAAAAAGCGAATGAAGAACTCCAAAGCAGAACGTTGGGTGCGTGCAAAAACGGGATTCTTGACGAACGTCGTTTCCCTGGCTGGTTACGCAGGTATTGAAGATGGACACGTGATCACATTTTCATTTATTTACAACGGGTCTACAGATGAGGCGAAGGTTCGCGCGTTTTTTGATAATTTACTTATCTATCTAGTAAAATAAGCCGATGAAGTGTCTGGAAGGTGAACGTTACATGAAGAAAATCACTGTCTCAATTTTATACGCGGGTCTTTTGATTTCTCCAGTGGCTCTGGCGCAGAACGATCTTGCTACACAAGTCGTTCCTCAAGTTCTTGGTCGCAGCCCTGAAGAAAGTCGTCCTTGGCGTGCTCCGGTATTTAAAGATCAAACATCGGCATTGGGCTATAAAGAAGACGCTTTCGCCGTTCCGCAGGGAATGGAAAAGAAAGTTCAATTCTGGATTGATATCTATACAAAATATTCCACAACTCAGGGCGTGATTCACGATGCTGAGAATGTGGAGCAAGTGTATGAAGTTGTCGACCTGACAGGTTTGACAACAGAGCGTGAGAAACAAAAGAAAGTCGATGAAGTAAAAAACATCATCGGTCTTAAGCTCACGAAAGAAGAAAAAGACCGTTTGCGTTTTCAGTTAGGTCAAAAAGATCGCATGCAAGACGCCATCTTCTATTCGGGCCGTTATATTGAAGACATGGAGAAAATATTCCGTGACGCCAATATGCCGATTGAGTTGACGCGTTTGGCTTTCGTGGAAAGTTCTTTCAACATCATGGCAAGATCCAAGGTGGGTGCGAGTGGAATTTGGCAAATTATGCCTTACACGGCTCGTCCTTATAAAATGATTTCTCCGGTGGTGGATAAACGCAATCATCCGTTGGAAGCGACAAAGCTTGCTGCAAAACTTTTGCGCCAAAATTATAATATGTTGGAGTCCTGGCCTTTGGCTGTTACAGGCTACAATCATGGTCCCACAGGCGTTATGAAAATGACCAAGAGCTATGAAACACGTGAATTGGGCGAGTTAGTTCAAAACGTGAAATCCCGTAAGAGCTTTGGTTTTGCTTCCAGAAACTTCTATGCAAGTTTCTTGGCTGCACTTGAAGTGGAAAAGAATGCAGGAAAGTATTTTGGCTCAGTCGTTTGGTCAAAACCTTTCAACGCTCAAGACTTAAAACTTCCGGTTTCTGTAAAGTACAAAGAAATCGTGAGCTGGTTTGACGGTGACGATGAAAAAGCTCAAATGTACAACCCTCATTTGACTTATAAGGCGAGAAAAGGAACTCCGATTCCAGCTCATACAGTAATCGCAGTCCCTAAAGACAAATACAATATCGCTCTTATTTCTTTGGCGAGAAAAGATAGAACCGTCGCCATGGATGATAACAAAAAGAACGCTAGATAGGTTTTGCACCTATTAAAGCTAAGACATTTTCACAGACTCTATGTTGACGCTCCTTTAAACTTTCAGTTTTAGGAGCGTTTATTATTTCCATCATTTCACCCAGCAAAAGGTTGTTAATCACAAGGGCTGTGCGCTTAGGGTCTTTTACGTACCATAGTTTTTCGTTATTCCCCTGTTCTAAATAGTCTTCCAGGCGCTTCAAGCGCACTTTGGTGATGTCGCGCCGAATTTTGTGAATATGGGGAATCTGTGTAGCATAAAAATGCAGTGATAAAAACGCATACGTGAAGGGAGAGCCCTTCACGCACCATTCTAAGTTCTTAGAGAGATTGAAAACCAGTGATTCTTGAGCATTGGAATTTGCGGGTTGAGTAGCATTGAAAAATTCTCGCCCTTTTTCCGCCCCCAGCAAAATCGCGGCTCCCAGAAGGTCGTCGCGATCTTTGAAGTACTTGTAGAGGGCCGCTTGGGTGATACCCACTTTGTCAGCAATATCCTGAAAGGGAACGTTGTGGGCCCCCTTTTCAGAATACAAGGTGAGGGCTTGGACAAGAATATTCTCTTTGGTTCTTTGGCCTTTGCTTAAACTCACTTAGTTCCTTTCGCAGATAAGAGATCCGCCAGTCCCGTACGCCACTTCGTCTTTAGTTGCAGGAATCGCTTCGATGTTCCAAGCAAGGCCCAGAGTGCTCATGCCAGCATCATACTTGCGGAAGCTAACTTCAACAGGGCGACCTACTTTGTTTTTTGTCGCATAGTAAGCGTAATAGTAGTTCAGTGTGCGACGAGCCGGCGCTTCCGTGAGAGGAAGAAACTGAAGCGTTTCACCTTGATTGAGGTTCCAGTTGGCCGGTGATTCATTCGTGTTTTTTAGGATTGTCATAACGACTTGGGATGGGCTCAAGGTCACATCGGCAATCAGATACGCGTCTTCCAGAGTGCGAGCGGTTTTGTTGTAGCAAGTATAGTGATAAGTCGTTTCTGCTTGGGCTGCCAAAGATAAAAGAAGAGTCATTGTAATAGTGATGAGTTTCATAAATAGCTCCTTGTTAATGGGGCTTTTCTATTTCTTTTATCTCATGAAAGCCATTTAAAAGTTATAAATTATAACTTTTTCCAAGTCACCATTAGAAATAAAAAGGGGCCTCCATGAATGGAAGCCCCTTCGCAGAACAGTAACGGAGTACAAAGATTTAGATAAAGTCGCCTTTTGCGCGAGTGGCAGCAGAAGCTCCGACGGTGGCCGTGGCTACTGGTGTATCTAGATCTAAATATTTAAAGAACAATTGAGTGATCTCATTCACAATGGCTTGATCGTGGATCGCCTCGGGTTTATCAATCGACATTGTGTTCACAAGTCCGATAAAGGCGTTCACAACAAGGTAAGAAACCTTATCCATGTCACGGCCCGGGATCTGTGGAAGGTTGTAGCGAACCACTTCTTGGAAGAAGCGAATGGATTCAGAGATATAAGCAGCGTCCGCCACGTAGTACTGAATTGTTGTCAACTTCGCACGAAGATCTGAATTGCGGCGGATGGTCTCAACCGCAAGTTCAATCATCGCCTTCACACGCTGTTCAGGAGGAAGGGGAGAGATCGGGCGCATTTTTTCGCTGATCAAACGTTTATCTTCTTCGATGATGTTTTTTACGACAGCTTGAACAACGGATTCTTTATTTCCGAAGAATTGATAAAGAGAACCGATGCTCACACCAGCTTCTTTAGCAATTTTATCCGTAGTGATTGAATAGAACCCTTCAGAAATCAACAAGCGAGAACAGGCATCTAAGATGGTCGCGACTGTTTGACGAGAACGTTCTTGAGTTGGAGCTTTTACAATAATCTTAGTCTTTTTCGCTTTTTCTTCCATAGATTGAGTCATGATAAGAGATATCCCTTTCTGCGGATTTTTTCCGAGTCCTATGAGGACAGAATAGGGACCATTGATAGCAACGGCAAGTCTGGTTTTTTGCAAATTTGTAATAAATTACTCTAAGGTCTAGAATGCGAGCGAGTTTTGATTATCAAAAACTACTGCAGTTCTGAAGAGCAATATTGATCTGCTCTCTGTGCATTCGCAGGATAGCTCATGCTCTCCGCGATTTTTTTGCACTGTTTTGCAGTGATAGTTTTGTTGAAGCGACGAAGACATTCCCAACGAGCTTCATCTCCAGAGTCAGGATACTCCATTGATTTTGAAATCGCAAAACACTCTTTCAAAGTTGGGCGAAGATCGTAAAGACAAACCAAGCGAGCATCTTCCGCGTTCGTTGAATACTCCATCGACTTTGCGACATTCAAACACTGACTAACATTGATTTGGGATTTTTTTTGCTTCAAGCACTTCAAACGCAAATCATCGCGTTGATCCATCGCCAGGCGATGGGACTTCGCAGAGACTTGGCAAAGCCCTTGGGCATAGCCCGTCACTGCAGAGAAAGTGCAAAGAAAAAGGACCGCTAACATCAGCTTGTGAATACGTGTGCTCATCGACGGCATTAGAATGCAAAAAAGGGACTTTGTAAGCCCCCTTTTTATTTGTTTTTAGGCAGCTGGACCTGTCTAACTTTGAAACACCAACCCAAAAGAGTCCCCTTTTTCTCCACCCCCGGAATGGATTTATATCCTCCAAGTGGCAAAGTTGACGACCGTCATATTGTGACCCGAGGATTTATCTTAGGATTTAGACAGGGTCATCATCAAGGAGACTGATATGAAGTGTTTAACTCGAAAAAAGCCTCTTGTAGTTTTAGCGGCTTGTCTATTAGCGATTTCTGCCTACGCGGAAGAAAAGATCAAAGGTGAGGAGGTGGCTGTGCTCACAGACGCCCCTGAAGTTCCGCCTCCTATTACTCGTAAACATGCGACAAAAGTCATTGTGAATCTTGAAACCAAAGAAGTAAAGATGCGCCTGACTGACGGTGTGGATTACACTTTCTGGACATTTGGTGGAAAAGTTCCAGGTAAATTTATTCGCATTCGTGAAGGGGACCATGTGGAGTTCCACCTTCACAATCATCCTTCCAGCAAATTGCCCCACAATATCGACCTGCATGCGGTGACTGGACAAGGCGGGGGAGCGGAAGGTTCATTCACAGCTCCGGGCCACAGCTCGACTTTCAATTTTAAAGCATTGAATCCAGGGCTCTATGTCTATCACTGTGCGACGGCTCCTGTCGGTATGCATATCGCTAACGGGATGTACGGTTTGATTTTGGTGGAGCCTAAAGAAGGTTTACCTAAAGTCGATCGTGAATTCTATGTGATGCAGAGTGAGTTCTATACTAAAGGAAAATACGGAGCCGCAGGCCTTCAACCATTTAGCATGACGAAGGCCGTTGAAGAAAAACCGGACTACGTGGTCTTTAACGGAAATGTCGGAGCCTTGGTTGGTGATAAAGCGATGAAAGCAAAAACAGGCGAGACTGTGCGTCTTTTCGTCGGTAATGGTGGACCTAATCTTGTTTCTTCATTTCATGTGATCGGTGAGATCTTCGATAAAGTTTATGTCGAAGGCGGAAAGCTTGTGAATGAGAACGTGCAAACGACTTTAGTTCCGGCAGGTGGTTCAGCGATCGTCGATTTTAAATTGCAAACTACTGGAACTTTTATCTTGGTCGACCATTCTATTTTCCGCGCCTTTAATAAAGGGGCATTGGGAATGCTCAAAGTGGAAGGCGAGGCCGATAAAGAGGTTTATTCCGGAAAAACAGAAGACGGGATTTATCTTCCAGAAGGTGGTGTTATTCAGGAGATTGGCGAAAAAGCTCCAATTCCGGTTCCGGCTAAATCCATCGAGGAAAGTATTGCGCGTGGTAAACGCATTTATGAATCTTCGTGTTTTGCCTGCCATCAAACTAATGGTCAAGGCTTGCCAGGAGCTTTTCCTCCATTGGCAAAATCGGACTTCTTGAATAATAATAAGAACAAAGCGATCTCTGCGGTTGTTCACGGCCTTGATGGAAAAATCACTGTGAATGGAAAAGAGTTCAACTCGATCATGCCGGCACAAATCCTTTCTGATGAAGAAATCGCCAACGTTCTAAACTATGTTTACAATGCATGGGGCAACTCTAAGAAAAAAGTAACTCCTGAAGAAGTTAAAGAGGTTCGCGCCTCGGGAAAAGTAAAATAGGTTTTATATGAAATATCCCAAGAAACTTCTGATTAAACTCGTTATATTTTTTGGGATATTTTCGTCCGGCTCTATTTGGGGGGAGATGATTCTACTCCCTTCGGGCTCTTTCAAAATGCCCGCTCTTCTGGATAAAACTCCGCGTAAGATTCCAAAGTTTTACATTGATCAGCATCCTGTTACCAATGTGGAATACCTGGAATTCGTTCGAAGCTATCCTGAATGGCGAAAATCCAAAGTGAAAAAAATTTTTGCTGATAACAACTATCTGGAATATTGGGTGGGGGATCTGCAATTTGGTGACGCCGCTATAAAGACCTCACCTGTTGTCCGAGTCAGTTGGTATGCCGCCCGCGCTTACTGTGACAGTCAAGGAAAACGATTGGCGACTATCGATGAGTGGGAATACGCTGCACAACTTCCTTTTAAGGACAAAAGTGATCTCAAGAGTGTCATATTGGAGTGGTATGGAAAAAGTGCTGACTGGCCCCTGCCTTCCGTTATGAAGAATGTCCCAAATTCAAAAGATGTCTATGATTTGCATGGTTTGATTTGGGAGTGGGTAGAAGATTTTAATTCTTCCATGGTGACCGGAGAATCAAGAGCGGATTCTGCTCTAGATAGAAATTTATTTTGCGGGGGAGGCGCTGCCTCTGCCGCAGACCCTGCCGATTACGCCGCGTTTATGCGCTATGCATTTCG
The DNA here is from genome assembly GCF_047323225.1 of Bdellovibrio sp. HCB-110. GTDB lineage: Bacteria > Bdellovibrionota > Bdellovibrionia > Bdellovibrionales > Bdellovibrionaceae > Bdellovibrio. The sequence goes on along the minus strand of NZ_CP178750.1, from coordinate 3,451,162 downwards.
CAGCAGTTTGCAGGCTAAATACACAGTCAGAAATTTGGGATTTCGCTGTGTGAAAGACAAGGAGTGATTGTGATTTTTTTGAAAAGTGTCTTTTTAATTTTCGTTTCGATACTCACTGTTGCGGCTGGATCTCAGGAACACCATCATCACCACGAAACAAAAACAGAAGCTGATGATTCCGTTAAACTCAGTGAAGATTCCATTTATAATTTAAAATCGGAGCTTTTGGACTCTGCAGGGAAAAAGGTTTCGTTGGATTCTTTGAAAGGACGGCCGGTAGTAATTTCTATGGCCTATACAAGCTGTGCATACGCTTGTCCCCTGATCATTGCGCAGATGCAGCAGTTGGAAAAGGCACTGGATGCTCAAGGTAAAAAGAGCGCACGTTTCGTTTTGGTGAGTTTTGATCCAAAAAAAGACACTCCGGATGTTCTCAAGGAATATTCTGACAAAAGGAAATTGAGTTCGCGTTGGAGTCTTTATACTTCTGCTTCGGATAAAAGTCCGCGGGAGATCGCAAGCGTTCTGGGAATTAAGTATAAGAAAATTGAGGGTGGTGATTACGATCATTCGTTTATCATCACAGTCTTGGATTCAGATGGAGTTGTTCAGGGGCGCCAGATAGGCGCAGATAAAGATCCCAAAGAACTTGCTAAATTTATTAAGAATTGACCCGGATCAATGTTTTTATTGCGGGGATTTCCTAGTCTGTATTCCAGAAGAAGGAGATTCCTTATGACTGATTTTATTATCGAGGCCCAAAAGATTCCAGCGCCAGAGAGACATGCGTTCATCTTTCAAAGCTTTGACAATTTGGAAGGCGGCGAAAGTCTGATCATCGTCAATACTCACGATCCAATCCCATTGCTTCGTCAGTTCAACGATCTCAAAGGCGGTGAGTTCAAGCACGAGTACCTGGAGCAGGGGCCCTCAACGTGGAAGCTTAAAATTACTAAAAAGAAAAAAGAAGGTTGTTGCGGTTTTTGTGGAGACTAAATAAGAACCCTTCGGCACATGATAAAGAGGCAATTGTCCTCTTTATCAATGTGCATTTTGAGCAGACGGCAGTAGTCATCATAGAGTTTCGAAAAGTACTTGTCCGTAAGAGCCATTTCCGGATTATCTAAAATGTATAAAAGAGATTGAGCCAGTTCGGCTCCGACAACATGTTCTTCAAAGGGAATGCTTAAAGGGCTTTGTGGTTTTAGCCAAGAGGGATGAGGATATGTTTTTGCAGAGAACTTCGTCGCCAAGAAAAAATCATGTAGATGCTCACGAATCAGCTTTAAAGGGTCACAATCCAAACGAAGACCCATGAAGTAAGAGCAACGTGGGCCGCCTTGGTTCAGGCACTCTTGCTGTTCTAGAAAAGGAAAAAGCTGTTCTTCCTCTAAAGGATGATGAATTGCTTCAACATAGTGGATAAGTTCACGGACCTGCTCAGGTCGATCCAACATTTTGAGAATTATCTGATGCTGATCCTGAAGGGTATTTAAAATGTCCTTCATTGCGAACCTCCTGGAGCTTTCCTAGATCGAGAATCTCAATGTGTCTGTCGATAGTTTTAATCCAACCTTTTTTGGTCCAAACGCTTAATACTCTGATGACAGTTTCAGAGTGTGTTCCAACACGATGAGCAATGTCTTTACGGGTGATGGGAATGATAATTTGCGAATTCCCGGAATCTTTTTGACGAGACCATATTCTAATAAGGAAATCCGCGACTTTTTGCGGTACCCGGGCTTTTTCCATACAGCGGTCATTCTGAAACTCCAGAAAGCGCTCCCCGATTTGCTGATTGACCGCGCTTAGTATGCCATCCATTTTCATCAATTCTTTCAAAAAAAAATCCCGGTCAAAACGTAGAACAGCACTATCTTCATTGGCTATGGCTGAAGCCGGATATTTGGGATAAGTGAGTCCGGCCATGGCGACTCCCAAAAACTCGCCTCGTCCCAGAAAGTTCAGAATGACCGGAGTAGAGCTTGGAATCTTTCTTTGAATTTTAAATGAACCATATAAAACAATGTAAAGGTCTTTGATTGGAGTATCCTCTTTAAAAAGAACTTCGCGCTGGCGGATATAGACCACCTCGAATTGATACGATAAATTTTTAAGAATCCACTCTGGGACGTCTTTAAAGCAATCCAGGCTTTTTAATCTTTGCGTGATATCCATCATACATACCTCAACTTGAGCTTCTCTTGAAAGAGGCAGTCCCTTCTATGATCTGGATCAATATTTTCGGGAAAATAAATCCACCGGGAGGTTTGATTCTCGAATTTGAGTCACTGGTGCAAGCTGGGCGGCATGGAAAGAAAATAAATCATATGGAAAAGTGCAGATCGGAAGAAGTGGCGTTAAAGAGTCTTTTTCTGGGACCTCAGGCGGAGAATCACGAGTGGGTATCGACTCAAATCGACACCCTCTTAAAATCTTGGTTTGACTGGCGTCGCAGTTTTCGCCCTGAGGACGGAAGGGCTATTTCGGAAGACGATATGAAGACTCCGGAATATCTTCTTGTCAAGGCGCGCACTGAAAAAGTCCTGAAAGAACTGGCATCCCGATTTGAGCAAGAAATTCCTAAGTTTTCACCTCGCTACATAGGACATATGTTTTCTGAGATGTCACTACCAGCTCTTTTTGGACATATTCTAACTTTGCTTCACAATCCCAATAATATCTCCGGGGAGTCCTCAAAAGTAGGAGTGTTGATCGAGGAAGAGGCCGTTGGCGCTTTGGCGAAGATGATTGGTTTTCAAAATGGTATTGGCCATTTTACCTCCGGGGGAACGATCGCGAATTTTGAAGCCGTTTATCGCGCGCGTACTCGTTGTTTTAACTGGATGGCAGTTGGGCGGGAATGTGGCAGTCCATCCGCTTTTGAAAGTGCAGCAATGGGTTGGGTTCGTTACGAGTGGCTGCGGGACTTTGTTCAACAAACAGAAGACTTTCACCTTTGTCGCAGTCCCGTATTGCTGGTGCCGCAGCATAAACATTATTCATGGGTTAAGGCTGTGAACGTCTTTGGTTTAGGTGCGGATTCTCTGTGGTCCGTTCAAGTTAGCTCCAAGGGACATCTCGATGTGCAGGATTTAGAAAAACAGATTCTGCGCGCCCATACCGAAGACCGCCCTGTGATGATGGTGGTTTCCGTTTTAGGTACGACGGAATTGGGAATGATAGATCCCATTCATGAGGTTCAGGCTTTATTAAATCGATATCAGGAAGAGCGAGGTTGGCACTTGTGGCATCACGTCGATGCCGCTTATGGTGGTTTTTTATGCTCATTAATAGGTGACGATCCACAAGTGGCAGAAGCTCTTTCGGAAGAAAGTTTAAAAGCGATCCGGGCCGTCGGTTTAGCTACCTCAGTGACGATAGACCCTCACAAGTTAGGATACGTTCCTTATGCCTCCGGCGTTTTTTTGACGGATGACTCCAAAGATTATTATCAACAATCCTTCGGCGGACCCTATGTGGATTTTTCCGTTCAGCGCGACAAGGGGCCTTTTACACTCGAGGGTTCCAGACCGGCGACGGGCGCCGTCGCCACATGGATGACGTCTCAATGTGTGGGACTTTCTCAAGAAGGTTATGGGCAAATTATCGCTCGCACCATCCGTTTGCGAAAAGAACTTGAACGGCGTCTGACGGAAGAGACTAAAGAAGTGCGCCTGGCACCGTTTGTTGATTCCAATCTTTTAGGTTTCAACCTTGCGCGCGTGGGAGACTCTTTAAAAAAAGTGAATGAAAGAACGCTCCGTCTGTACGAATCGTTGGGATGCGATGAGAAGAGTGATTTTTATCTTTCCAAAACCGTGCTTTATTTAAAAAATTACTCCTCTTACTTCGAAGAGTTTGTGAAGACCTGGCAAGGGGAATTAGATGCGGACGAATTAGTTTTGATCCGCATCTGCATTATGAATCCTTTTTTTAAAAGTGTAGAGATGGATGTGGATTTGCAAGAGCTTTTTGTTAAGTTGGTGGCAAAGTCATCGAGGGAGCTGGAATAGAGTAAGAAAGTGCCTCAACCCCCTGGGTGGAACTCGTATGTCGCACGTTGAGTTATTGATTTGAATCATGTTTTGGCGTTGGTGTTTTCCGTAAGATGTCCATGTTCATATTAAAGGAGTTTCAATGTTGTCGAAATCGGCCGCCAAGAAGTTTTTTCTCATCGGTACCATCGTCTGTTCGGGATGTTTTGTTCTTCTGACGGTGGACACCATTCAGCGAGTACCTAAGCAGACTCGATCGGAAAATATCACTCCCGAAGTTATTCATGGAAAAGACCTGTGGGAGCAGAATAACTGCATGGGGTGTCACACTATCATGGGAGAAGGCGCCTATTATGCTCCTGAGCTCACCAAAGTCTATGAACGTCGAGGCGAAGCTTTTATCAAATCCATGCTGAAAGACCCTGCGGCCATGTATCCCGGCCAACGAAAAATGCAGCAGTACAACTTCACTGAAGAAGAAATCAATTCTCTGATCGCTTTCTTGAAGTGGATCGGAGAGACGGATCTCAATGGATTCCCCGCGAAACCTGACTTAGCGCCGGCTCCTGCACCGACGACACTAACCCAAACTAATTTGCCTCCACGTCCTGCCGTTTTTGATCAGGTTTGTGTCGCATGTCACATGGTGCAAGGAAAAGGTGGGGTCGTGGGACCGGCCTTGGACGGGGTGGGCAGTCGTAAAGAACATGAGTTTTTTGTTTCTTGGTTGCGCGATCCGCTGGCGGTGAAAGCGGATTCGAAAATGCCGAAGCTACCTTTGACGGATGAACAGGTTCAAGAACTCGCAACTTATCTTTCAATGTTGAAATAAGGATTCTGTTATGAAATTTAAAACACAGAAAATAGCCTACTACTTCTTTGCGGTGTGCATGCTTCTCTTGTCACTGCAAATCGTTTACGGATTTATCATGGGCTTTGCTCATATGGGATACGATAACTTGCACAGTATCATCCCTTTTCATACGGCGCGTGCCACGCACACTAATTTACTAGTGATGTGGCTATTGGCGGGATTTATGGGAGCTGCCTATTACATAACGCCTGAGGAATCAGATCGTGAGTTGATCTTCCCCAAGCTGGCTTATGTGCAATTGGGAGCTTTCGTCGCTGTTGGAGTGACTGCGATTATTGGCTTTCATTTTAATTGGTGGGAAGGAAGAAAGTTTTTAGAAATTCCGCGCCCGCTCGACTACCTGGTGGTCGTAGACGTTTTACTTTTTATTTTCCTTATCGGAGGAACAATATGGAAGGGGCGCAGATATAGCACAACAAATATGGTGTTATTTTTCGGTCTACTGAGTGCAGCCTTGCTTTACCTTCCAGGCATGATCCCAACAACCAATCAGACAATGGACTCTTACTGGAGATGGTGGGTCGTGCACTTGTGGGTTGAAGGTGTATGGGAGTTGATCATGGGAGCTATCTTAAGTTTCCTTTTGATCAAGTTGACGGGGGTCGATCGCGAGATCATCGAAAAATGGCTTTACGTTATCGTGGGCTTTACATTTCTTTCGGGAATCTTAGGAACGGGTCACCATTATTATTTCATTGGAACTCCTCGCTACTGGTTGATGATTGGTGGACTGTTCAGTGCTCTTGAGCCCGTGGCGTTTTTAGGAATGGCGATTTATGCCATTGCCATGGCAAAAAAGGGAGGACGTCAACATCCCAATCGTCTGGCTTTAACCTGGACAATCGGGTGCGCGGTCATGTCATTCGTAGGTGCCGGCTTCTTAGGTTTTGCTCATACGTTACCGCAGGTCAATGTTTATACTCACGGGACGTTGGTGACAGCGATGCACGGGCATCTCGCTTTCTGGGGTGCTTATGCTATGTTGGTATTCGCAATGATCGCTTATACCATGCCTAATCTCACTGGCAGGAAACTTTATGATAGCGGTTGGAGTGCCTTCGCTTTCTGGACTTCGAACATCGGTATGACAGCGATGACTGTCGCATTCGGAATTGCCGGAGTAGCTCAGGTGTACTTGGAAAGAAAAATGGGCATGGATTTTCTTTTGGTACAAAAAGAAATCGAAGTGCACTTCTTGGGGCTCGTTTTAGCTGCAACCTTATTCAGCCTTGGAATTTTTGCCTTCATTGGGATCTTCATTAAATACGGGTTACCAAAAGGGAAGGTAGAAAATGCTGGCGCCCACAATTAAAATACCATTTTATCAAGCTGTCGGAGATGAAGAAGAAATCTTCGACAGCGCTTATCGGAATCAATTGCCTCTGATGTTGAAAGGGCCCACGGGCTGCGGAAAGTCCCGCTTCATTGAGGCCATGGCTGCTCGTCGGGGCCGTCCCCTTATCACCGTGGCGTGCAACGAAGACACTTCGGCGACGGATCTGCTAGGACGTTTTATTGTTAAAGGTGGAGACACTGTTTGGCAGGATGGACCGGTGACGCGGGCTTTGCGCGAGGGCGCAATTCTTTATTTAGATGAAGTCGCCGAGGCCCGCGAAGACGTGATTGTTGTGCTCCATCCTCTTACAGATCACCGCCGCTCTCTCACGCTTGATAAGGTGAACGAAGAAGTCAAAGCGTCGCCGGAGTTCATGCTTATTGTGAGTTTTAATCCGGGTTATCAGCGCGGGCTTAAAGAGTTGAAACCTTCCACAAGACAAAGATTTGTGGCGATGCATTTTGATTATCCTCACCCGGAACTCGAAGCCGAAATCGTTAAAGTAGAAGCGCAATGTTCTTTGGATATGGCGCAAAAATTAGTTCGCTTCGCTGGAAAGATTCGCAATCTCAAAGAATTGGGTCTGGCGGAGACAGCATCCACGCGGCTTCTTGTCGATGCCGGTAAACTGATACGCGACGGATTGGAACCGCGTCGGTCCTGTGATGTCGCGATTGTGCAGCCTCTCACGGATGACGGAGATATTATGACGGCCTTGCAAGACGTGGCCGCCATGATATTTTAGCATATGGGCTTTGATGAAAAGTTTTTTGCATTTGGGCACAAACTTTTTAAAAAACTCACGGCGGACCCCAAACCTCCGCATTATGAACAAAGAGTGGACTTAAAAGATTTAGAGTCTCGCTTGCAGGTTATTGCAAAATCTCTTTGCGGTGAGCCTATTCAAATACACGAAGCCGAAAAGATCGGCGGATTTTCAGGGGTGCATTTTTACTATCCGAAATCTTTGTGCCCTCTTCCGTCAAAGCGACTTAATGAGTTGGTCTTTATTCAACGGACTCTGTTCTATTGTTCAGCTAAACAATTAGGGTTCTGTCTTCCGCCACGTGAACTCTCGGAAATTGAAAAAAAGGTTTATACCTGCCTAGTGATTCACCAGGTTTATCATACTATTTCTTTGGAGTTTCCGGGCACGATTCAGGTGATAGAAACCCTGAGACAAGGGACTTTAGCGGAACTACAATCACTCTCGGATGAGGACCGCAACACACAGAACGGAATCGTTGCTCAATGGATCTATGACCTTTTGTCGGAAAATTTAAAAGACAGTTGTTGGAAAAGTATTATATTCAGCACTCATAAAAGTACTTTTAGTCTTTGGAAGTTTGCCGATGCTGCTTATAGAACTCACCTTGCTTCGCTTCCGCTGGGCCCTGCCGTGGCCGAGGAAGCCTTTGTCCTTTGGGGGCTTCTCATGTCGCCGGATCTTTTGTCAACCGGCGAGATCACAGAGACAGATGAAGATGTGTCTTCTGAAACTCTAGCCAGTGGAACTGAAGTGCAAGGGCGAAATCGTGAAGATGTTGTGCAAGTGAATCTTGAAAATAAAAAGGATGAAAATAGTCCGGTCAGTCACTCTTTTGAAAAAACCGAAACATTGGAGGAGTATCAGGGCGGAATGCGTACGCAGGACGGTGATGATAATTTGCAAGATCATGCAGAGGCCTTGGAGGAACTCAATATGCGTGAAGTGACTCGCAGTCGAGAACGAACGCAGTCCCTTTATAAAGCGGATATTCGAATTCACGGTGTCGCCCCTGATCTTGCAAGTAAAGACGCCTTGCCGACTTCCTCCCGTGTTCATTTTTATCCTGAATGGGATTTTAAAAGAAGGAATTACAAAGAAAACTGGTGTCGGGTGGAAACTCGTTCTCCGGTGTCTGATACTTCCTTTGAAATGGCGGAGGCCTACGGCAAAGAAAAGAAAGAAATCGCAAAACTTTTTGAGCACGTTCGCTCCAAACCTTTGTGGAAAAAAAGGCAACGTGATGGGGAAGAACTCGACATTGATGCCTTGGTCAACCGTCACGCGGATCTTAAGAGTGGGAACTCGGGGGAGGATCGTTTTTATATTCGCAGTACAAAACATAAAAAGGACTGGCAATGTCTTTTCTTGATTGATAGCAGTCTTTCTACCGACTCATGGATCGCTAACGAAAGAATTTTAGACGTCATAAAAAATAGTATTTGCTTGGTCAGCGAAGCTTTTGTGAAAGAACCGGAATGCCTAAGTGTCGCGGCATTTCACAGCAATACTAGACATCAGTGTGTTTTCGAGGAACTCAAAAAATTTGATGAGTCTTGGGCGCAATTTAGAAAAAATTTGAGCACTTTGGAACCTGTCGGATACACCCGTATCGGCCCGGCTTTGCGGCACAGCTTGGAAATTATGAAAACATCCTCTGCGCGCCACAAGCTCATTGTTTTACTGAGTGACGGAAAAGCCTCGGACTATGATCAGTACGAAGGACGCTACGGGATCGAGGATATCAAACAAGCGGTGAGGGAAGCACAACAGCAGAATGTTCATGTCAAATGCTTGGCGATCGAGGAAAAAGCTAAATTCTATCTGCCGCAAATGTTTGGTATGGGACACATTCAAATTTTGTCAAATCCTCATAAGTTACCCCAAGCACTGACGACGCTCTTGTTACCGCTTCTTCATTAGGTGTCTGAGAGATGAAAAACGGGATGCGGTTAAGACAGATTTGGATTCTTTCCATTGCAACGATGTTGCTGGCGACGATGGGAATAGGAGCCATGACTCGTCTGACAGGTTCGGGACTTTCTATTGTAGAATGGAAACCTATTTCAGGGATTTTACCTCCGTTCAATGAGGTTCAGTGGAATCAGGAATTTCAGAATTATCAACAGTATCCGGATTTCAAATCGCGTCCGTCACTAACCCTTAAAGAATTTAAAGTGCTCTTTTGGTGGGAATTTGTTCATCGTTTGGTTGCGCGCTCCTTGCTTCTTGTGATTTTAATTCCGTACGGATTGCTTTTTGTCCTGGGAAAAATAGAAAAACAACATCATCGAAAAGTTTTTGGACTGCTCATTTTTGGAGGTATTCAAGGTTTTCTGGGATGGTACATGGTGAAGAGTGGTCTTGTGCAAGTTCCCCGTGTCAGTCACTTCCGATTGATGATCCATTTTATTTGGGCCTGTTTAATTCTTGGATATTTGGCTCAGTGGTTAGGGGAGGAAAGTCAGAGCGGTAACTTACCCAGACACTCTCGCAGTTTTGTTCGAGGTCTTTCATGGCTTTGCTTGGCACAAATGGCTCTAGGCGCATTGGTAGCCGGCAGTCGCGCCGGGTATATTTATAATACATTTCCTAAGCTGGGGGATGCGTGGTTTCCTGTTCGCTTTTTCAGCTACCCTGATCTGTGGGAAAACTTTTTTTACAATCAAATCAATCTTCAGTTCTTTCATCGATTGGGAGGATGGATTTTGTTGGGGACATCCCTTTACGCATTCTGGAAGAAGATTTATTCGATTTTCGCTTTAATGATGGCGCAATTTTTTTTGGGAGTCTTAACGCTGGTGTTAATGATCCCGCCCCCCGTGGCCACTCTTCATCAGTTGTTGGGGGCTATTCTGTTTTTCTATTTAAGATATTTAGCATCAACGTTGAAAAATGACGGTTTCATCAAAACAAACACAGGGATACCAAACAATGACAAATAAGCAAATAGCTAACGATACGCAGGCTTTGAACAATTACTATCCGGATTTTGTCCAAGCGTTGCCGGAAGGGCACCCTGTCAGAACTTATTTTATGGAGAACTTCTATCTCCAACGCATTCTTAAAGAGATCGATGAAATGGATGTCCATCAAAGGTTTCAAGAGTTTTTCAACCTTTTTAATCAACTGTGCGAAGTTGAAAAAAGATACGCTCGCAAAGAAAATCAACTTTTCCCGTATTTAGAGAAAAGAGGCTGGAATGGCCCGAGTCAAGGTATGTGGTCTTTTCACGGCTGGCACCACCTCCGCAAACGACAATCGACTCCGCATGGATGAAGGCTTTATGACTCTAGAGCAGGTCAATCTGCTTCTGAAGTGCGTACCTGTGGATTTAACTTACGTGGACGAAAATGACCGCGTGATTTTTTTACAATCGTGGCGAAGAACGTGTTTTTCCACGCAGTGCCGGCATCATCGGTCGCGAAGCTGAGTTTTGGATTCGCTTTAGGGGTCGTGTCATTCATATCAGATATTTCGCTGTTGGGACGATTCAGATAAATAGAAACAATCCGGCAATGGTCGCAATAAGCACTCCAGAACCTGCGAGCCTCCACGCCAAATGAGCGTGGAGTAGTTCCATGTAAACGAAGACAATTAAAAGCACTTTGATCAAAGCGAGAACGAGTGCGAACTTCACGCTAGGAAAGAGAAGACCCAATCCTAAGAGGCTCAACAACAGAGCAAAAACGATTTTATTCATGGAAAGTACCTCCCAAATAGAAAAGGGGAAAGATCACCAGCCAGACAATGTCACACATGTGCCAGAAAAGAACTCCTCCGCGCACAGAGAACTCAGGCTCTTCGATCTTGTCGCGATAGATGCCGAGGCAAATTGAAAAGAGAATAAATACACCGACCACGACGTGAAGAAAGTGAAATCCCATTAGAAGCCAGTAGTATTGCCAGAAATCATTTTTTTCGACACCGAATCCCAGCTCAGACTTATGAGCGAAATCCGAAATTTTGAAAATCAAAAAGAACAAGCCGAAGACGAAGCTAAGAATGAAATAGATAAGACTTTGCTGGCGCTGATTCTTAAAGAAGAATCGAACTCCCTCCGCAGCAAGAAAGCCGCCGAGTAAAAGGCTGAGAGTAAAAATCATACCATGTCGCAAATGCAAATGGACGCTTTCGGATTTAAAGTCCGATAAATTCAAATATCGATATCTTGCCACGATGATTATTAAAGCCCCGAACATAAAGGTTTCCATCAGGACAATAAGCCACATCAAAAAACCGCCAGGAGGATTGAGAATTTCTTCAGATGTTTTCATGGGGTGACTATCGCAGAAATAAAATGGGGGTGGAAAGAACTAACCTGCGCCGGCATGACGGAGATCATGAAAAATAAAAGGCATCCAGATAGAGGTGGGGGTTTTGATTTAGATCATGTTCGCCGCTCATCTTAGGAGATTAGATATAAGCAGTTTCAAAAGAATAAAGGAGACGGAATGGAAATATTGAAAAATGTCCTAGTGGGAAATGTTTTGGGAGCCGTGATGGTAACGGGAGCTGCGATTGGAATTGTTGGTGGTTCTCTAGTTATATGCGCTGCTTGTACTATAGGTCTTATATTAGCTGGTGGTTAGTAAATATGAAACTCAGTTTAAGATTGAAAATTGTCGGACTTGTTCTAACTCCGCTGCTAGCCAGTATTGTCTATGGCGCATTTTATTTAAATTCACATTGGCAGACGTTCAAAGAGGCGCAAGCTATTACCGAAAACGGAAACTTGATACAGAAGAACTCGGAACTTCTCCATCAGATGCAACTTGAACGCGCCAAGAATTCCTTATTTTTGGCGGGAAAAATTCGTCAAGAAGAGTTGAAAAGTCACATCGACGTTGTGGATTCGAAGTGGCGTGCAGTTCAGGAGCAAGTAGATAAAATCTCTTCGAAGGAAAGGTCACAGGCCTTATTGAACGAAGCTCGGGATGGATTAGAGAAACTGCGATTGTCCGTGAGTGGTAAATCTGTCGGAGCCGCCGACGCCACCAAAGAAATTACGGGATTGATCAGTATTCTAATCAAATTGGACGTGTTGGTCGCCACTGATCAATCTTTGAACGGCGTCGAAATGAACTTCCTGAGTCTTACGATTCTGGAAATGGCCAAAGAATACGGAGGGAGACTGAGAGCCAACCTCTTAAATATTCTCGCGGCGGATAATCCGATTTCGATCCAGGATGTCTCTAGATTAGAAGGGTTGAGAAGTGGAATCAGTGTCAATCTGGATGCACCGAATCTGGTTGTCTCTGGCAGTGCGCGTACTCAGATCGAGGACTTTCGCAAGTCCGCGACTTGGGTTCAGGTGGAGCAGACATACGCAAAAGTCATCAATCGCGCGACCGAAGGTCATTTTGGGGAAGATCCTTCTCAGTTTTATGAAGCTATAACTTCCTCTTTGAATGCCTTAGGAACCATCGTTTCAACTGAGGTTGAAAACGTAAATAAACAGGCAGAAGATCTTCGATCTCATGCCTCACGCTTATTCTTTTTTACGCTGACATTGCTTTTAGGAATCGTCATTTTAATTACGATTTTCGGTGTCATAATAATCAGAAATCTAACAAAGTCTCTGCACTCCGTTGTTGAAGATCTTTCGCAAGCAGCAGAAACAATGGCTTCTGGTGGGCTGCAGTTAAACACCGCAAGCCAACAGGTAGCCAATGGCTCGGTTCATTCGGCCAGTGCTCTCGAAGAGGTGGTTGCATCCATGGAAGAGATCAATAGTATCGTGGCACAGAATGAACAAAAGGCCCAACAAGCGGCCAGTATATCCGATGAAGGGTTCAAAGCGGCGGAAAACGGAAAAGTGCAGGTGGTGGCTCTGGTTTGCGCCATGGAGGATATTTCTAAAAGTGCCAACAAAATTGAAGAGATCATTAACGTCATTGAGGACATTGCCTTTCAAACAAATTTATTGGCCTTGAATGCGGCGGTAGAGGCGGCAAGAGCTGGTGAGCAAGGAAAAAGTTTCGCAGTTGTTGCTGAGGCTGTACGCGCTTTGGCACTCCGAAGTTCTTCCGCGGCAAAAGATATTACGACGTTAATAAAGGAGAGCTCCGTGAAAGTTCAAGATGGAGTTCACCGTGCTACGCTCAGCCGGGAGTCTATCGATAGGATTGTTAAAATTATCTCTGACGTTTCCCAGATAAATACCGAAATTGCTAATGCAAGCTCGGAACAAGCGGCCGGGATTCAACAAATTAGCAAGGCGATGATCGAACTTGATTCATCCACTCAACAAAATGCTGCAGCTGCTGAAGAGGTTTCGGCCTTTGCGGGACAAATGAGACAACAGACGGATAATATAGAGAATTTGGCAACAAATTTGACGGGACTCGTTGATGGAGAACGAGTCATTCATGATCGACATCATATTCTGAGAAATGAATCGTTGATAACTTCAATAAAAGAGCAGAGATCATGAATCGCATGACATGCAAATCAAAGGAGTCTTTTATGACTGATTTTAAAAAAGTGGTTTTAGCAGCAATTTTATTTTCCGGATCTTGGGCTTCCGCAGCCGTTCACGAAGTTAAAATGCTTAATAACGGTAAAGACGGAATTATGGTCTTTGAGCCGGGTTATTTAAAAGTCAACAAAGGGGACAGCATTAAGTTTATTCCAACTGACGCGGGTCACGATGTATCTTCTGTGGAAATTCCTCAAGGCATCTCCGCATGGAAGAGCCCATCTGGAAAACCCATCACAGTGCAAATGAAAGAGGAAGGACTTTATCTATACGAATGTAAAGCACATCTTCCTATGGCTATGGTCGGAGTTGTTCAGGTTGGCAGTCCTAAAAATATGGACAAAGTAAAAACAAAAGCACAGGAGCTCTCTAAGCAGTTCGCCATGAACAAAGATCGTCTTGATAAGTATTTAGCTCAGGCGAAATAAGAAGAACCATCACGAAATTTTCAAGGCCTCTCTTTGTGAGAGGCCCTTTTAGAACCCGCCTTTTTCAATCAAACTGACTAAAGAGTTCGGAACGGCTTCCACAGGAAGTTCCAGATGAAAAATAAGACCACCACCGCCTGCCTGAGATACAGGTTCGTTGTTGGCGTTCAGAATTTTTCCGATGAAAGCTTTTTGTGTCTTCTGCGGTGAAATCACCTCCACTTCATCACCCGTACGCAGGCGGTGCCGAGTTTCGACAGTCAGAAAGTTCGAATTTTCAGATTTTCCCAGAACCACTCCGGCAAATCTTTGTGTGTAATTGCGTGAAGTCGAATGACGGTATTCTTGAGAATGATGACTGAGATTCCCCGTAACGAATCCTTTGTGATACCCGCGGTTGGGAATTTTTGAGAGCTCCAGAAGGAGATTCTGATCGAACGCTTTCCCCGCGTCCATGTCATCGATAGCTTGGCGATAGATCTTAGCGACCATGGAGGCATAATAAAGAGACTTGGTCCGTCCTTCCACTTTGAAGGAACAGATACCCGCATCACGCAGCTCCCGAAGATGTTCGATCACGCAGAGGTCTTTGGCGTTCATAATGTAGGTGCCGTTTTCATCCTCATCAATTTGATAAAATTGCCCCTTGTTGCGCAGATCTTCGAGGTAATACTCGCTCTCTTTATTGGCTTCAGCTTTATGAATGTTGTAACCGTAACGGCAACTGTTGTCGCAAACACCTTGGTTGGCATCTCGGTAACTCATATAGTGAGAAAGCAAACAGCGCCCCGAGTAGGCGATACAGATTGATCCATGCACGAAGGCTTCAAGTTCGATGTCAGGAACTCGCTCACGAATTTCTTTGATCTCCTCAAGGCGCAGCTCGCGGCTAAGAATAATCCGTGAAGCTCCCTGCTGTTGCCAGAACTTCACACTTTGCCAATTCATGCAGTTGGCCTGCACACTCAAATGAATATTGACGTTAGGATCAATTTCTTTGGCGATCATCATAAGGCCTGGATCGCTCATGATAAAAGCATCGGGTTTAAGATCGACCCATTTCTTAAAATTTTCGCGAAAGGATTTTAGTTTCAAATTTCGCGCGAAGATATTGGCAGTGACATAAATTTTCTTTTTATTTTCTCGGGCGAAATGAATTCCTTGCTGGAGATCTTGGAAAGTCATTTCGTTTTCACGGGCGCGCAGACTGAATAAGGGAACACCAACATAGACCGCATCAGCGCCATAGTGAAATGCATATTTGAGTTTTTCAAGAGATCCTGCAGGCATTAGCAATTCGGGAGTCATGTCTCGATCCTCCATGGGAAAATAGCACGTAGTTTTAAGTCGGCACTCGCGAGAATTCAAGAAGGGGGCGGAAAAATCCGCCAGGGAGGTGGATGAATTTCACTCTGATTTTTCACTTAGGTTTTATTTGTGACTGAAGCACCTCAACAAAGATGAACATATTTTCCTTTGCTGTATCTTGTGCGAACTTCAAAAGGAGAAAAAATGAATCTCTCGTATTTTTTATTAGCAACATTCTTTGTGTCTAGCTCCATGGCGCAAGTTCATTTGCCGACAATCCGTGTTTTAAGCGAGCAGACCTCCGAGGTCCTTAAGACTTCCGGAACAATAACTGTCATTAACAAAGAGGATTTAAAAGAAATAAAACCAGTGAGCGCTCAGGATGCCGTGAAAAGGACTCCAGGTGCGAACGTGATTGAGGCGGAAGGTATCGCTTACATCGGTATTCGTGGACTCAGTCCGGATGGGAGCAGAAAGGTCCTCTTGTTGGAGGACGGCGCCCCGTTAGCTCTGGGGCCCTACATTGACCCATCAGCTTATTATTCTCCCGTGATTGAACGCATGGAGGGCATTGATATTCGTAAGGGCAGCAGCTCCTTGGCTTTTGGTCCATCGACGATCGGCGGAGTTATCAACTACATCACAAAGAATCCTAATGAGGCTCAGGGAAACTCAGTAACTCTCACAGGAGGATCTCGCGATTATAAATCATTTTTGCTTGAAGGAAGTTCTGTCAACGGAAACTCCGGATTATTGTTCAATGCTTTTGTGAAAGATGGGAACGGATCGAGAGATAATTCCCACTTTCAGACACAGGATGTGTTAGTCAAATATGGTGGCGCTGTGTCGGACAAGAGCTATGTTGGAGTCAAATTGAGCTACTATAAGAGCAAGGCCCAACTCACATATTTGGGACTGACTCAAAAGCTTTATGACGAGAATCCATTTCAGAATCCCGCAGAGAACGATCTTCTCTATATCAACCGCTATGAGATGGATCTGACTCACGACTATCAAATTAACGAGGCCTCTCGCGTCTCCACTTTGATTTATGTGAATCAGACGATGCGCGATTGGTGGCGGCAAGATTTCACTAAAGACGCTTCCGGAAATATCAATATGGCAGGCACCAATAAAGGGCGCAACCGCACCTTCGATGTTGCGGGAGTGGATTCTCGATATTTCTTAAATTGGAATTTTGGAGAGGTCAGTAATGATCTGCAAGTCGGACTTCGTCTGCACACTGAGGGAATGCGCAACACCGAAGTCAAAGGTACTAGTCCTTCTGCGCGATCCGGCGTAATCGACACTGATGACCAGCGCTACGCAGATGCGCAAGCACTTTACGCGGAAAACACTTTTAATTTTTCGAAGTGGACAGTCACCCCTGGACTTCGCGTTGAGTCTTATAGACAGGCTCGAGAAATTTACCGTAAGTCCTCAGCGGATTTCAATCAGGGATCTTCGGCTCAAAATACGGAATATCTTATGGGGATCGGAACTACTTATGCATTGGTAGATCAACAGTATTTATTTGCTGGCGTTCATCAGGGATTTTCGCCTCCGCGAGTGCAGGATGCTATCGACAACAATGGACAAGCGGTGGATCTTGATGCTGAACGAAGCGTAAATATGGAGCTGGGCTATCGTACACAAAGCGATGATCTTCATATTGAAGTCGCTCTGTTTCAACTCGATTTCTCTAATCAGTTGATTCAGGCAGCAGAGTCCGGCGGAGCCGCGACAGGTTTAACAAATGGAGGAAAAACTCTTCATCAAGGCGTGGAGTTTGCGTCGCGATACAGCTTGAAATCCAATCGCGCTGTTTTCGTGGATTTCAATGCGACCTATCTTCCTGTAGCGAAATTCAATAGTACGCGTCTTATTGCAGGTGCCGATAGAAACGGAAATCGTTTGCCGTATGCGCCCGAGTATTTGTTGAATGCGGCTTTAGGGTATCGTACAGCGTCTTGGTTTTTGAGCTTGCAGTATAGTTTTGTTGGAAAACAGTATGCCGATGCAGAAAATACCGAAGACGGTTCGGTGGATGGGATGCGGGGGGAGCTGCCAGCCTACGGTCTTTTTCATCTGAGTGGAGAATACAACGTCGCTGCGGATTGGACTTTGCAGTTTGCTGGCAAAAATCTAGCGGACCTAAATTACATTTCGTCCCGTGCGCCACAGGGCATTTTTCCAGGCATGCGCAGGAGCGTCTATTTTGGAGTTAAATCCACCTTTTAGGTGGAAATGGAGGGCCGTTTCTTGATCCGGATCAAAGATAAAAAAGAAACGGCCTGTTATGTTGTAAAAGGATCAATAGATTCGAGGTCATTATGAATACAACTCAGATAGACGGCTATAGATACTTTTTCCCAGCGGGTTGGGCTTTGGGAATATGGGGAGTCTTCCTGTGGATTCTCTTTCCTTGGAATATGGTCTCTTACCCGGGCCTGCGCCATCCCGAAATTATGACCGGAGGTTTTTTTCTCTGTTTTGTATGCGGGTTCTTAATGACAGCGGCGCCTAAATTTACGGCCAGCTTTGGTCCGACGAAATGGGATCAAGGAGTTTCACTGGCTTTGATTGGAGCTTTGTTTTTAAGTCTCCTGCCGCGCAGTAAGTTCTTTTTTTATATGGTGGTCGTCGCCATTTTTATTTTTCTTATTTCGTACATGATTCGTCGGTTTCTTAACCGTAAAAGTAATCCACCAGATTCCTTTTTATTCGTGGGCTTTGGCCTCGGTGCGGGTCTTTTAGGAAGTTTGATATTGCTGTTGAGCGAACTGGTTAACATACATAGCGATATGTATTCCTTCGCACGATTATTATTTCTTCAGGCTTACATTCTCTGTCTTGTCTTGGGAGTGGGAAGCCGTTTGATTCCGGCACTTTTAGGCTGGGCTCCGCTACCTACTGAACAAAAAAGAACGGCGCCACGAATTAAGTTATTTGCTTCCTTGGCAGTTCTGTTCTTGGGCAGTTACGTCTTGGAAATCACAGGTTTCAGTGCCACCGCCCAATTTCTGCGAGCAGTGGTTATCACTTTCATCGCATTCTTTTTTTGGAGGATTTATAAATTTCCTCAACGCCGTGCCTTTCAAAGTTGGTGGCTATGGACTTCGGCGTGGTTTGTCGTCGCAGCTCAATGGGGAATTGCATTCCTTCCTGATTATCGTATTCACTTGCTTCATGTCGTTTACATCTCTGGCTTGGCTCTCATGACTTTTATGGTGGCCGTCCGAGTCAGCTTGTCCCACGGTCATCACGGGCTGCAATGGGAGCAGAACTCCAAGGGGTTGTTCCTTGGAGCGCTGCTGATTGCTTTAGCTGGACTCACACGCTTATCGGCGGGTTTTGCTCCCCATATTTATCAATCCCATCTCTTGTATGCGTCTTATACGTGGATTTTAGGACTGTTGGTGTGGGGTTATCTCTTCTTGCCGAAGATTGTGCGTGTGAAGACTCCTTAGCGTGATAGTACCTTTGGGCCGCTTCCTTTTGGCGGGCGGCACTGAAGGCAGAGATTCTTTTTAAGTATCCAATCACGCGAGTCGCATGATCGACATTTTCGCTGTGACATTCAGGACAACGGTAAAGAGTGCGCTTGTCGATAAAATCACACTCGTTGCAGATTGTGATCTTCACGTTCACACACCAATAGTTGCAACCGGAACGAGCCGCAGCCTTGAGTAGTTTATAAAAACCTTCCGCGCTTAATTTTTCTTCCAGGTTTAAGTGCAGTGCAGAGCCTCCGTCGAGATATTGCATCATCTCTTTTCCATGCAACTCCATCTTATCAAGGGCATTGGTGCTCATATCCTCAACGATATAAAAATAGGAATTATAACAATCCCGTGGAACGAAGAGTCCGTCCTTGCGATCCCACTGGGCATTTTTTACTCCCAAGTTTTCGGCCGGAACAAACTCTGTGTTGAACATATACCCGTAAGTTTCACGAGCTTTGCGATTTTCCTCGTAGATGACCTTGAGCTTTTCGCGAACAAAGTCTTTATATTCAGCACTATTCTGTACACGCAATCCTTGTGACTCGGCGGCTTCCGTCATGCCGTTGATTCCAATAGTGAGAAACTGCTTGTCCAGACTAATAAATCCTGAAGAGTAAGCACTCAGCATTCCTGCATTGAAATATTCTTCCATTAGAGTACGGTAGGCCACTTGATACTTTTGGACTTTCTGTACCATGACTCTCAGATCCAGTCCCTTTTGTACAAGTCGATTCATGTTAATTGTAATGACGTTGATCGAACCCGTCGCAACACCGCCAGCTCCCAAAGAATAGCTAAATGTGTTGTCCGAGATTTCATTGCGCAAACGACAGCAGCTGGCAAGGCTGTCCGCAGATTCACTCATATACATAAAGAAGCTGTTGCCTTCGCTCAGCTCCTGGGCGCACATCATCGCAAAATCTTTGTCTTTAGGTTCATTATTTTCAATAAGCATTCCGGCTGTGACTACAGGGAACGTCAAAATAGCTCTCTTGCGTTCCTCATTAAACCAATGCATGAAGTGGCTTTGCAGGCTCTTCACACTTTCCCATTTTGGAGCTTCGCCGTCGGGAAAAACAAAATCTCCAAAGAGAGATTTAAAGTAGTGTTCGTCGTAAGCTGAAATATTCCAGAACACAGATTGATAACCACGAGCTGCCGCTGGTTGATTCAAAGCATAGACGACGTGTTGCAGGTGATTGTTGATAATCTCTGTATGATTTTTTAAATAATCGGCTCCATAGTCTTTGCGTGCGAAATGGTCGAAGTACATAAGCCATTCGACGGTTGCGACAGCTCCAGCAAATTGGGCGGAAACCGCAAAGACCAGATTCACGAAGCAACCACAGAAGCTTTCCAAATGTTGGGGCGCTTTGGATTCCCCGCCAAGCCCTTTCAGTCCTTCTAATAAAAGAGGGTACATCGAAATAGAGGCGCAATACGGTTTTAAAGAAGTCTCATCATGCACATAAATTTCGTGAGCTTCAATTTGGCGAATGTATTCGTGCGAAAGTTCAGCACCGAACAAGTCCGAAATTTTATTTGCAACCAGAGCCCGGTTGATTTGGATGTTGATGTCTTTATTGATCTCGGCCTCCAGAGTGGCAATGTTTTTATGAGTCACATTGGCATTGGCATCGAGGCGTGAGCCTTCCGCGGCGTTTTGTGCCGTGAGATAGCTTTCGATGAAATCAATTTTGTTTTTTATTTGCTCGGGACTGAGGCGAATCATATGAGTGCTCCTTTGGTTGAATTCAGGGTTGGAATAGATGGTTTAAAACTGTGTTCGTGGTGAGATCTCGAAAGACCTGATTGGTATTGAGCGAGGAAAGCCCGCCGAACTCTGCGCGCCACGGACCGGTTTTTAAAAATGTCAGATGGGACTTTATTTCCATCGGCACATCTTCAAGGCCTGTGTAAAGAGCGGTCTTAAAATTCAGGGCGCGAGCTTCTTTTAAAAATTCAATGAGGTCGTGAGAATGCCATTCTCCACCCAGGAAGAGGATGCAATCGGCCTTATCACGATATTGCAAAAGCAAGGATTGATAGAACGGCATCGTAAGCGGAGCGCCCGTTTTTTCTGTCCAGAGCTCTGGCGAGTGACAGCCGGGACATCGCAAGGGACACCCGCAGACATAAAATCCCAGAGAGATATGATTTGGAACTTCCTGAAAGACGATGTCGTAACGATAAATGTTCATAGTTGTCAGTCCTTGATAACTATGACGGTAGCGCTATTTCAAAAGCGATCACTAAATATTGTGCGAAAGAATGACTGGCATCACTATATATTGTGTTTTCCTGCCGCACCGACGAATTGAATCTGCTTGTGATTCATTTTAATGAGTCCTTCAGCTTCAAGCTCAGCCAATGTGCGCGAGAAAGTTTCAGGACGCAGGCCTAGCATCAAAGCGACTTCATGCTTTTTTCCACCTAGTTGGATGATCGGTCTATTCTGTTCCTGTTGCAGACGGCAGAGATAAGTCCAAACGCGATCGCGAGCCGAGGAAAGACTGATATTCTCGATCACCATGTGAAGCTTATCCATCCATCGAATGAGTGACTGAACGACCGATTGATAAAGTTGCGGATTTTTATTCAGAATATTTTGAAGTTCTGTTTTAGGAATAAAAAATACCTCGGAGTCCTCAGAAGCCATCGCGGTCTCGGTATTTTTTTGCTGTCCCAAAAGACCTGCTTCGCCGAAGGTTTTTCCTGCTCCCAGAATTTCAATTAGCATTTCTTTGCCTGCAGGAGAGAGCTTGGAGATTTTGATAGATCCTCTGCCGATCAAATAAAGTCCGGAAGAGCTTCCTTCTTGTTCAAAGATCAAAGAACCTTTGGGGAATTTTTTTAACTGCAAAAGAGGAATGATTTGTTCAGTGATTTTTTCTTCTTGAGTAGAACAGATCGGACAGTTGTCAGTGGGTTTGTTTTTCATTGGGATCTCCCCTTTAAATATAGCACTGTTGTGCTACTTCCAGGGAGAAGATCAAGACTCAAAGGAGGGGGAGGGATAAAAATCCTCCCCCCGGGTGGACTAGGGTTTAAAAATTGGACCGCCATTAGATTCAAGAACGCGGTAAGGATTGTCAGCGTGGTCAATCAAATACAAGACCGGCTCTAAATTCTTTCTTTGTACTTCCGGAATGACTTGGGCACCGGGATAAAAGCCACCCGATCCCCAGCCGCTGTTCGCGGGATCAAGCTCGAAAGTGAAAGAAATAATTTTGTGCTCCCCATAAGACCAATCCGTCGTGTCACCGCTGGCGATGTACAACTCTGAAGATTGTTGAGGAGTGTAGCCATTCCATTCAGCCATTTTTTGCGCCATCACTTCATGCACTTGTTTGTCACGAGTGTTGGAGATGCCTTCATACACGTGACCCCAAGGGTAGAGAATCAACTGCGAGAACGTATGGAATGACAGCAGAATCGTGATGTTTTGGTGATCCTCAACGTATTTTTTAATTGCCTTTGTTTCAGGTTCACTGAAAGCGCCAGGTCCACGATACGTTTCGCTGTTCGGATTCGTGCTTGCGCCACCACCGCCCCAGCCGTAGCCGTAGTTGCGGTTTAAGTCGACGCCATAAGTTCCGTCGTTATTTCTGGCGCGGTTTTTTCTCCAAGATTTATAGCTTCCCGATGCGATGTCGTATTCGGCACCATCAGGATTTACCATCGGAATGATGTGAATATCGCGACCATTCACCAAACGTTGAATGCGCGGGTTGCCGTTGGCGTATTCCGTCAAAAGATATTCGATATAATAGAGTGGAAGCTCGATAGACAAATGTTCCCGAGCGTGATGGCCTCCCATAAACGCAATCGCAGGAAGCGAGTCCGCGTGAGCAAGGTCTCCGGAGATACGCACGGCCCAAATATCTCGGCCTTCTCCTGTTTTTCCAATGGCAGACATTTGCGAAATTTGTGAATGCTGAGTTGTCAGCGCACGCAATTTATCAGTCATTTCCGCGTAGTTATGAAAGGCTGCATCTTTTGTCGGGAAATCCATTTCAGCCGTTAATGGGAAGCTCACTTCAAGAAGACCCAAGGCCTCCAATTCGTTTTTCTCTTCCAAACTTCCGATGCCCACGACGAAATCCTCTCGTGTGGTCTCAATAGAAACGCCTGTGTTAGCTACCAAAGATCTTTGAAACTTATCTTTAGCGCTGATCTTCATCCAATATTGAGTGGTATCTACGGTGTAAGCATTGTGAATTGGCAAGAATGCCAGAGCTGCGAGCCCTACAATTGCCATGAGCTTGGTGATCCTCATATCCCCTCCTTGGGAACTGACATATGTCAGCTAATGCTTTATGTTCGGTTCCTTTCGTGTTGACGTACAGTCTTTCGTCGGTATGTTAGGGCTAAGGTCTAGGGGATTTTTTATGGCTGAGACAGTCGGGCAGTTTTTAAAGGTCAAATTCACAGAAATTCAAAAAGAAAATCCACGGTTTTCTTTGCGCTCTTTCGCCGCGCAAGTCGGAATCTCCGCAGGGCGCATGAATGAATTGATTCACGATAAAAGGGCTCTCAGCGATTTCTACGCCGAAAAAATCACCAAGGCTTTAAATCTAAATCTTAAGGACAAACGTCAGCTTTATTCTTTTGTCAGTACCAAAGCTCGCAAGGTCAACAGCGTTCGTAAGCTCGCACCTCAAGAAGGTCTGCATGTTCGTTGTTGGGAAAACTTGGCCATCTTAAGCATCATGCGCACGGATGATTTTGAACCTGATATGGAATGGATCGCACGTCGCTTAGGAATTTCTTTAGAACGTGTACAAGAATGTTTTAAAATTCTTCAAGAGCACGATTTAATAAAAATCACTGAAAATGGAAACATGGAGCGAACCTCTTCTCGCGTTGTGACGACAGCCACGCGAGATACTTCACATCATGAGCGCAGAAAGATGGAAAAATCCATGGAAGCCATGGAGACTGTGGCGCCACCTTATCGCAATCATTCCGCAGTGACCGTGGCCACAACGCCGGAAAAAATCAAAGAGGCCAACGAGAGAATCAAAGAGTTCCGTCGTAAATTGGCGGATTTCTTAGAAGACGGTCCTAAGAAAGAAGTCTACAGTCTGACAATTAATTTATTCCCGCTCACGAAAATAAGAGTGGGAGAGAGAGCTACCAACGAATAGGTTCAGGCTCGATCTCGACACCAAAAATATTTTTTACATCCAAAGACACTTGGTTTGCCAACTTCCAAACGTCATCGGAAGTGGCATCACCGTGATTCACTAAGACCAGGGCTTGTTTTTCATACATGCCCACAGGTCCGAGTTTTTTTCCTTTCCATCCGGCTCGATCAATCAGCCAGCCCGCCGCCAGTTTGAAGTGCGTGTCGTGGTAAGGAAAGCTCACCAGATCCGTATGAGTTTGCAAAAGACCGTCGCGCAGTTCTTTAGAAACAATGGGATTTTTAAAGAAACTTCCCGCATTGCCAATGACTTTAGGGTCGGGAAGTTTGGTTTGACGAATGTGAATAACAGCGTTGGCAATGGCGCGAGGATCTGCCGCCAATTGCTGACGATCTAATTCTTTACGAATATCGCCATACTCAAGATGCAAAATATTTTTCTTCGGCAAACGGAAGGTCACGTCCCAAACAAGATAGCGTCCAGCGCCTTCTTGCTTGAAAAAACTGTCACGATAAGCAAAACGACACTCTTTATTCGAAAAGACTTTGGTTTCGCCAGACTGTAAATCCAGGCAGGAAACTTCCCACAAGGTGTCTTTTACTTCCACACCATAGGCACCGATATTTTGAATCGGGGCGGCTCCGGCAGTTCCCGGAATCAAAGAGAGGTTTTCTAAACCCCAATAGCCTTGTCGCAAAGTCCATTGCACGAAATCATTCCAAACTTCACCGGCTTGAACTTTCACGTACCAAGCGTCTTTGTCTTCATGAAGAAGTTCATGCCCCGTATTGGCTACTTTCAAAACCAAGCCGCGCACCAAGGAGGGCAGAACCAGGTTGCTTCCGCCACCCAAGATATTCCAAGAAAGTTTTTTCAGGCTGGTTTCATCTAAAAGATCATGGAGATCTTGCGGGGAATGCAGTTCCACGAAGTGCTCTGCTTGAGAGCGCAACTGAAGAGTATTAAGAGAGCTAAGATCGGTGTGTGTGTGAACCTGCATGACAGACAGATTCTATTAGAAGGAAGTTCCTTTTGCCATCATTCTTTCAAGAACCTGATCTTTGTTGATAAAACAAATGCCAAGCCCCAAACCTTTGCTCCAAACAACCTCTGCGGCCACATTGTGAGTGCGGCGAAGGGATGTCAGATTGACAGTCAGATTAAGAAGATCGCCTTTTTGTGGGACATAGTCGCCTTGAGAAACTTCCAGGAAGGCTCCTGTTTGCGACAGGTTTTTGAGGTTGGCCACGAGGATGCCAATGTGGCCATAGACTTCGACATGAGCTGTTTCTTTTGTTCTAAATCGTTTTGCTGTGCTCATACCCACTCCGAAAATCGTGTCTTACCTTATTCTCGGAGGAAAAATCGTGTTCGTAGAGTCCAAACTGTAGAATTCTCAAATTGAGACTGAAATCTAGACTCTACTTGCGCAGGTAGGTAAGAAACGAAAAAGGAACAGGCGACTCGACATCTCGACGGTGAGCCAGAGTGAAAATCTTTTCGTCAATTTCAGGATAATACGTGTCGCCCGCAAACTCTTTGTGGATCAGGGTTAGATAGATTTTGTCTGTCTTGTCCATGATCTGTTTGTAGATCTCACCACCACCAATCACGAAAACTTCATCGCCCCATTTTGCCGTCAAAGGTTCTGCGTGTTTGATCGCTTCATCAATAGAAGAGACGAACACGACAGGACTTGATTCTGTCGAAGGGAAGCTTTGTTTTTGCGGATCTCGCGTGATCACGATGTGGTAGCGATTGGGAAGAGCGCGCCCGTTGAAGGACTCAAAAGTCTTTCTTCCCATAATCATGACGTGGCCCTTTGTTGTCTCGCGGAAAAACTTCATGTCCTCCGGAAGATTCCAGGGAAGGCCTCCCTGGGTTCCGATAACACGATTTTCAGAGCAAGCCACTACATGAGTCAAAATCATACTGCCACCGGTGCTTTGATCGCAGGGTGTGGATCGTAGCCGACAATCTCAATATCTTCGTAAGTAAAATCAAAAAGATTTTTCTTGTCCGGGTTGAGTTTCAATTGTGGCAAAGGACGGAAGTCTCTTGTCAGTTGCAATTGCGCTTGCTCTAAGTGGTTCAAGTACAAGTGGGCATCGCCCAGCGTGTGAACAAAGTCGCCCACTTGCAAATCGCAAACTTGCGCAATCATGTGAGTTAAAAGGGCATAGCTTGCGATATTAAATGGAACGCCCAAGAAAATATCCGCGCTACGTTGATAAAGCTGGCAAGAAAGTTTTCCGTCAGCCACGTAAAATTGGAAGAAGGCGTGGCAAGGAGGCAAAGCCATCTTATCCACGTCGCCTGGATTGAACGCCACCACTAATAAACGGCGAGAGTTCGGATTCTTTTTAATTTGTTCAACCACGTTGGTGATTTGGTCAATCGTGCGACCGTCCGCTGTTTCCCAAGAACGCCATTGTTTGCCGTACACAGGACCCAAGTTTCCGTTGTCGTCAGCCCACTCATCCCAGATCGTCACTTTATTGTCGTGAAGATATTTGATGTTCGTATCGCCTTTTAAGAACCACAAAAGCTCATGAAAGATCGAGCGTGTGTGAAGTTTCTTAGTCGTTAAAAGAGGAAAACCTTCTTGCAGGTTGTAGCGCATCTGATAACCAAACATCGAAATCGTGCCTGTGCCAGTGCGGTCTTCTTTTTTTACGCCGTTTTCTAGAACTGCATTTAGTAAATCGTGGTATTGCTTCATGGATCACCTCGGGAGGTACGCTCTTCGCGTAAGATGATTAATATTTTATTTGAGGTTCTTTTTTTGTCTATTTGAAAAGTAGTCCCAAATGAATTTACCGCAGGGGCCCAACTCTCTCTGTGAGTGACGCGCAATGTGAGCTGTCGATACATATCGTTTTTGCGGCAGTGTCACGAGGGTTTTCTCCTTGATTTCCTCTTCAATCACATGGTCAGGCATCAAACCCCAGCCCAATCCGCCCACAAGAAAGGCTTTTTTCGTCAGATAATCCTGCACACTGATGACGTTATCGGGATTGACGATGCCACCAGAACGTTTCGAGCTTTTCAGTGTGGTTGACATGATCACCTGAGGATACTTGCCCAGAGTTTCATCCGTGGCTTTGCCACGCAATTTTGCCAAAGGGTGATTCGCGGCGCAGGAGGCGATCATGCTGATGGTGAAAAGAGGTTTCGTCGTAAGCAAACTTGAGTCGTTGTAGATATGCCCTAATGCGATGTCGGCGCGATCCTCCAAAAGTTGTTCGTCGTTGCTGAGAATATCATGAATGATCTTGATCTCCGTTTGGGGGAAGCGGGAGGTGAATTCCTTCAGCGCGCTGACCAAAGACGGGAGGGGCCACAGTGCGCTGACGGCCAAACGGATGATCGGCTCATGTCCTCTTTTTAAAAAATCAGCAGTTTCTTCCAATTCGCCAAACTGAAAGATCAAATCATCGGCCTTTTTCAGGAAGGCCCGCCCTTGCGGAGTCAGTTGGGGGCGATACTGATCGCGATTGAAAATTTTAAATCCCAACTCAGTTTCCAAAGAGCGAATGGCATAACTCACGGCACTTTGTGCGCGATGCAATTCCTGAGAAGCCGCTCGAAAGCTTCCGGAGGTCACAATGGTCTGAAGAACTTGCAGTTGATCTAACGTCATACCTATTCTCACTATATCTGAAAATTAGATCATGTTAATAGAAAAATTATAATTTTTTTAGATCGTCTAGTTTTGTAATATGGAGGGCGTAGAAAACAATAATTTAAGGAGTCTTTCTATGAACAAAGCAAAACTAGCAGCGCGTTTGATCTTCGGTCTTTTATGGGTGGTTTTCGGTTTGAATTTCTTTTTCCATTTTCTGCCGCAACCTCCACCTCCTGAAGCGGGTCTGAAATTTCTGTCGGGCTTGATGGCCAATCCATATTTCTTCCCTTTGATGAAGGTCACAGAGATCGCGGTGGGCGTGATGTTGTTACTAAACATTGCCGTGCCATTGGCGCTCGTGTTGATCGCACCTATTTCCGTGAATATCATGTTGTATCACGGGGTTCTTGATCCCGCGGGAGCAGGACTTGCCGTTTTGATTTTCGTGCTCAATATATTCTTAGGAATTGCTTACTTTGATAGTTACAAACCTCTTTTTAAAAGAGGCTGAGGAAAAAGGAGTTCGATATGATGAATCTGCGCAAATCAAATGAAAGAGGTTATGCCGAGTTCGGCGGTTGGTTGAAATCGCGCCACACCTTTTCTTTCAGTGATTACTATGATCCCCGTTTTATGGGTTTCCGTGATTTGCGCGTGATCAATCAAGACTGGATTGCCAAAGGCGCGGGATTTCCTCCACATCCGCATCGTGATATGGAAATTATCACGTATGTTTTAAAAGGGGCGGTGGCCCACAAAGACAGTCTGGGTAATATCGGTCAAATCACCGCCGGCGAAATTCAAACGATGCACGCAGGTACGGGAATCAGTCACAGTGAATTCAACCCCTCCCCGGATGAAGACCTGCAACTGTTTCAGATTTGGATCATGCCGGATGTGAGCGGAGCCAAACCAGGTTACACGCAGGAGTCTTTTACTCGTGAGCAAAAACTGAATCAGTTAAAGCTCATCGTGTCTAAGGAAGGTCGCGAAGGCAGTCAGATGATCAATCAAGATGTGGATCTCTATGCCTCTGTTTTAGAGCCGGGTGTGGAAAAAGAATTTAAACTTCGCAAAGGCCGCGGAGCGTGGGTTCAGTTGGCAGAGGGCGAACTTGAGGTGAATGGAAAAGTTTTGTCCTCTGGCGATGGCTTGGCAATTCAGGATGAAGAGTTGCTGAAGTTCAAAGCCAACAAAGAAACTGAATTCCTCTTCTTTGATTTGAAGTAATCTCATTGTGATACGGTTTTTAAGGAATCTCCTGGAGCAGTCCTCCAGGAGAGCCTTTCACGACTAGACCATTGTCGGATTTCAAAAACCACTGGACACACATATAGGCTCACATTCTAAAATTAAAACATGCAAAATTTTAGAGTCGTACTTGTATTTTTGATCGCGTGCTCTTTTTTATCTTCAGATACTTTTGCCTTCTCAAGAAGGGCTCCAAAAGTTATCGACTATCCTCAGACGGCATACATTGAAGGGAATTCGAATTCGTCCTTGCCGGCGACAAGTTATTCTCCTTCTGATGATATGGTCAAGCTTGCACAAAGTGCGAGTCAAGGGGCGGGGAACTTAAAAGAAAAGGGAGCTCTTTGCTATCGTGCCGTAAAACAGATTATTGCCGACGCTCTTGGAAAAGATCTGGCATGCGTTCGTAGTATCCTGTCCTCGGGTTCAGCGAAAGATGCGGGAGCGGATCTTTTAAGAATGGGCTTTATTGAAGACTCGTCACAATGTAAGACGCCCGGAGCGATTCGTGTGTATAAAGGCAGTAAACCTTACGGTAAATATAGACCCACGGCTGGAGATATCCACGGTCATATTGAGGTGATCGGGGATGATGGCGAATACCACTCATTCTATCGAAGCTCGTTGCCCATGAATGAATCCGTGGATCCTCCAGGACGACGCGCTTTAACGGGGTGTTACGTTCCTCACTATGATAAAATCAGAAATGCTCCGCTGAATAAATGTCCTGATAGCAAAGTCAGCTACAAGTCCGGAACGGGCTCCGGTCAGAAGAAAAAAGGGGGGTATCGCTAATGAAAGCTTTAATACTACTTATCTTTACAGTGATGATGGTCGGACAAGTTAAAGCTTCCGTTTCTTGCGATGTCTGTGCCCAAGTTGAAAAACTGGCGAAAGCCTATGAAGAAGACGAAAGAAAAGCGTATGAGGGCTTTAATAAGCTTATCAGCCAAGTGCAGCTTTCTAAAGACAAAGCCGTAAGAAAGCAGGAGCTTTCTCTTATCGTAAAAACAGCAGTTCTTATGGAAAACAGCGATGACCGTCAGGAGCTCGCTCAGTATCTGTTCGACATGCAGAAAGAATATCCGGAAGATTTCAAAGAGGCCTTGGGAGTGCTTTCGAAAGAAGCGCGCAAAAGCTTAGAAGACCAGATCAAGATCGCAAAAGATCTGATGGAAAAAGGAGAAGAGCCCTGAAAAGGGCTCTTTGCTTTTCTAGAACTCTCTGCCGAAGACAGATTCTAAAACAGATTTGATTTTTGCCCAGTCATCAATAGCTTCACGCTTGTCTGACTTTTTAAAGTTCTCAACCTGACCATCCATCGCTCCATAGCGCATCGAGATCACGTTCACATTGTAGGGCTCGTAAGATTTCAAAACGCGGTCGACGTGTTTTTCCGTATCATCGACAAATACGATCACAGGATAGTATTTCTTTGTCTTGCATAGGATTGAGCGAAGCATCGCTCCTTTGTGTTGTCCTGCCGTGAAGAAGACACCGTCTTCATAGACGGAAGGTTTTGCATCTTTCAATCCCCAAGCTGTCAGCTCCTCTGGAGTCAGGCAAGACTGAGAAAGCTTGTCCATTTGATAAGGTAGGAAGCGACTTGCGAATCCACCTTGAGGGCCCGGAGCGGTTAGAGAAGGTTCATAACCCGCGCGAGCCAACTCTCTTTGCGTGAAATTTTGGAATTCAGGACCGCGAGAGGTGAGCAAGAACACAGGGTGTCCCTGTTGTTGAAACTCACGCATCATATTCGGAGTCATAGTTTCAGGAGCGCGCATTTGGCTAAGGCTGTAAAGATAACCCTGAATGCGCAAAAGACCGTCGAAGTCTTTAGCCACCAGATCATGAGTCTCTTTGTTTTTAAGTTTCTCTTCTTGCCAAGCAAACCAAGCGTCACCGCCCAAGTCTTTTTCTGTCGTTAAAAGAGTGTTGTCGATATCAAAGACAACAAGGATCTCTTGAGCCGTGTATTGCTTTTTTAGTTCATCTACTTTTTGCAGAACTTCCTGCATGCTTTTGATTTGTACTTTTTCCGAAGCTTCGGAATGCAGCAAGAATGCAAAACTGAGAAGAAACACCAGAACCGATTTCATAAATTCTCCTCTAGAATTTGTAAGTGAGTGAAAGGTAATGACCGACGCCTGAAGTTTCTCCCGCGAAACCACCGTCTTTAAGCAGGGCCATGTCTTTGTAGAGTTTTAAACCATAACCTGCGGCGTAGCGTTTGGAGTGCCAATAAAGTCCGTTGAACCACTCTAAAGAAGAGTCTGAACGGTCTGTGGAATCAGAGATCTTATTCGCGCCAAACTTATAATCAAGATATCCCTGGTAAGAGATAAAGCTGTTTTCGAAGTGATAGAAAGGCGTGAACCAATTCGTTGAAAGGATGTAGCCATCCCATTCTCTTTCATTCGCGGCACCAAAATTTTCGCGAACATAGCGAGCCATCAAGTTCGCACCCACCTTGCCAAACCAAGGAACTTGAATGTCTGTTCCAATACCCACGTATTGTTCAAAAAGAGCGGCATCACCGACATTGAATAATGTTGAGATATACCATTCTTGAACTGGTCCGAGGGACAAATCATGACCGGTCATGTAGTCCAAAGAAAAACGGGGAGCGAGTTTGAAAAAGAAATTATCTCCGCCGTGACGATCACTATCAGAACGAGAATCAAAAACGTCAAAGACATCCAAGTAGCCGTAAAGATCCAGGATGCCTGAGCGGCCCCCGAACTCCATTTCAAAATAAGTATCTTGCTGATTCCCGAAAGGAATTTTGTTGTCGATACTTCTCATGAGATTGAATTGGAACCACTTGAAGTCATTTTTGTGAATATCGCCATCGGCGATAGAGGCAGCATGACTGAAGCTGCTGGCAAGAAGACCAAGACTCAAAACAAGCGTACACAAAGAAACTCGGAACATTCGCGACTCTCCTGGATAACCAATTTTTTATGGGAACTCTTGAGGCCGCATAAAACAGAAGATTTCTTACTTAGACAATGAAAAAATGGTCGAATTACCTTTTTTTTGCGGTGCTTTTGGGGTGGATCTATTGACTCGCTCGCCAGAACTGTTTATTTCTAACGGCAAGTTAGGGAGTAGTCGCAATTTTCTTCGAAAGTTGACTTAAGCCGACATACTGAGCGATGAGCTCCGGTTTAAGTGCAAGTCCCCTTGTTGACGAGACTAACACGTGTGTTTTTAACAACAAACACCGTGTGGTCTCGTTTTCTTTTTAGAGCCCCACGGTTTTTTCATAGTGAGGGTTCTCCATGGAAGCAATACTGAATTCATTCTTGTTAGTCGCAGCCACAGAGATGGGCGATAAAACGCAACTTCTGGCTCTGGTTTTAGCAGTGAAATTTAAAAAGCCCTGGCATGTGATGGGCGGGATTTTAGCTGCGACAATCTTAAATCATGCTTTGGCGGCTTGGTTCGGGCAGTGGATCTCTTCACAAGTACCTTCGCACTATTTGAATTGGGCTTTGGCGATCACCTTCTTCGGTTTTGCTCTGTGGATTTTAATTCCTGATAAAGATGATTCCAATCCCGACAATATGAGATGGGGAGCTTTTTGGACAACGACGGTCCTCTTCTTCTTTGCCGAGATCGGCGATAAAACTCAGCTCTCAACAGTGGCATTGGCAGCGAAATATCAAAATCTCACTCTTGTGACAGTCGGAACAACTTTAGGGATGTTATTCTCTGACGGATTGGCTGTCGTGTTTGGCGAAAGACTCACTCAGAAAATTCCGATGAAGTGGATCAACTATGGATCGTCTTTGCTCTATATGATTTTCGGCGTGGGAATTTTGATGAGATAAGATGGCTGAGTTCCGAGTAAGTCTCTGCTCTATGGTGAAGATCAGTATCGTTCTGAGACTATTGAGAGAGTTGAGAGTAATTCCGATAAGTCACGAACATGAGCGTTTCGAGATTACTTATATTTCTTTTAATAGCGAGCATTTCCGGTATATCGGGATGTACTATGGATGCTCACCTATTAGCTCTCAGTTCCACTACTCCAGGATTGATTTCTGACAATGAGTCATTCAAAGCTCTCTATCTGGCCTACGGGGTGGGGAGCAAAAATTGGTCATCAGAACAACAAGAAGGAAGTTACTCCGCTTCAGAGAAGTTTCTCACTCGACTCGAGAATGTTCAAAACTATGATTCCTCCAATTCATTCAAGTGTGCCACCGTTGCAAATGGAGATGCCTATTGCTGGGGAAATAATAATGTTGGTCAGTTGGGCAACGGAACAACTACGGCGTCCGACCTTCCTGTTAAGGTGAACTCCACAAAAAAATTCGTTCAAATCACCTTGGGACATGAGCATTCCTGTGCTTTGGATGACCAGGGAGATGTCTATTGTTGGGGGCGCGGAGTTAACAACACGTTGGGGAATGGGCTCAATGTTGATCAAAGTTCTCCGGTTCGAGTCCTTCTTCCAAGTTCAGCAAAACTAGTAGAAGCTGGGTCTTTTGCCACTTGCGCAATTGCGACAGACGATAAGATTTATTGCTGGGGGCAGGGATTTTCCGGCCCTGCGCCACAGCAGCTCTCTACGAGTGAGATACTTACAAGTCTTCAGGGCGGCACTAATGATGCTTGGT
Source organism: Bdellovibrio sp. HCB-110 (assembly GCF_047323225.1). GTDB lineage: Bacteria > Bdellovibrionota > Bdellovibrionia > Bdellovibrionales > Bdellovibrionaceae > Bdellovibrio. Next base: position 3,417,808 of record NZ_CP178750.1, on the reverse strand, counting down.
GCGGGTTGAAGGCTGCTGGTGAAGCTTTTTGTTGGGGAAACAATACTTACGGTCAACTCGGGGTTGGTGATACCACTTACCGCGCGGGACCTACAGCGGTTATCGGAGGACTTCTATTTTCAGAGATTTCCTCCGCTGGTGTTAATAGATTTTGTGGACTGACTTCGGACGGCAACGTGTATTGCTGGGGGGAGCGAGTCATGGGAAATTCCGTGCAGCCCTCTCCCGTTTTGGTCAAGGGGTCTTCGACCCTTGCTTATTTATTTGATTCTATGAGTATAAATGAGGTTTGTGGCCTCAACGCTACCTCCTCGGCAAGGGAATGCATTGGTACCGATGATGGTTCTTCAACAGTGAGTGAATCAGATTATGTTTTCATTCAGGCCGATACATATTGCGGTCTGACGAACGATCATTTTTTGATATGTAAAGGTGATATTGCCACATCAGGGTCGGGGCTTAAGTATATCGGCAATGTTTCTCTCTATTCATTTCTCAATGATCTTGAGGCTGAAAAAGTATTTGTAGGTGAATACGATTTTTGTGCTCAGAAAAAGAATGACAAGCGTATTTATTGTTGGGGTGATAATGGCTCTGGCGGTCTGGGTCTTGGAGACAGTCTTGAGCGATTGACTCCCGTCTTGTCTGCCGGTGGTATGGAGTTTAAAGATATCACCATTGGGGAAGAATTTATTTGTGGAATTAATCTATCAGACGAGGCTTACTGTTCCGGCTCTAATTGGACCGGGGTTTTGGGAAATAACACAACAACAGACAGCAATGTTTTCGTTCCAGTATCAGGTGGATTAAAATTCAAATCGCTCTCGGCGGCTTACGCACATGTCTGCGGGATTACTCTGTCTGGTGAAACCTATTGCTGGGGACAAAACCAATCCGGAGCTTTAGGAGATGGTACGACAACCGATCGTCTCGTTCCGACGGCTGTTAGTGGAGGACATACCTTCAAAAAATTGCTTGCGTCCTCTTATCATTCTTGTGGTCTTAAAGAAGATGGATCTGTCTATTGCTGGGGGTACAATCAATACGGTCAGCTCGGGATTGGAACCACGGTCGACTCAAGTACTCCGGTCAAAGTAAATACATCTGTCGTCTTTAAAGATATGACAATGGGTGGGGACCATGCGTGTGGTTTGGATTCAGACGGCAAGGCTTATTGCTGGGGATCTAACTTTAGAGGGCAACTGGGCGATGGAACTAATACGGACGGTCTTGTTCCAGTCGCAGTTCAAACGTCTCTTCGTTTCGATAAAATATCCTCTTTCAACGTTTGGTACGGTACCACCTGCGCTATCGAAAAAGACCAACACCAAGTTTATTGTTGGGGGGCTTCCTTGAATCAGTCGCTTTATGCGAATTCAACAAGTCCCGTGCATCTAGCAGAACTCGCTTCGGCATCCGATCTTATCGTGGCTCCCGATTCGCTGCTGCTTAAGAATTCAGGTGAGCCGTTTATTAAAAACTTTTCAATGAGCGGACCTCTCTATTTCAATGCCTCTACTGTGAATCTGGAAGTCACCGTTAAAAATCCTTACAGCAAATACTGCATATTGGAGAACTCGGTGGATGCCAATACCTGCTCGTGGGTTGAGGGGGTTGTTCCAAATACATACAATTTGCAAAACAATGGATTTATCAAGCTGACACTGTTTGTGCGTGACTCAAAAGGACTGATCGGCAAAGCCGAAAGCCAACTGGTTTTTAAATATTAAGATCAAAAACAAAAAAACCTCGGCAGAAGGCCGAGGTTTTCTCTTTCTCAGTTTTTAAAACTCACTATTGGAAGTTTTGAACTTGAGCGATGTATGGAAGGTTTCTGTAGTAACCTTGGTAGTCCAAGCCGTAACCCACAACGAATTCGTTTTGGATTTTGAAACCGACGTGGTCGATATCGCATTTCACTTTCAAAGCATCTGGCTTTTCAAGAAGAGCGATTGTCGTCAAGCTCTTAGGCTTACGAGACAAGATTGAATTTTTTAGGTAGTTCATTGTAAGACCCGTATCAACGATGTCTTCAACCAGAATCACGTGGCAGTTTTCAACCGGGCTCGCTAAATCCAAAGTCACTTTCACTTCGCCAGATGAAGATGTTCCACCGTGGTAGGAAGAAACGCCGAAGAATTCACAAGTGATGTCAGCGTTGATGTTGCGGATAAGGTCCGAGTAGAACATGAAGGAACCCTTCAAAACGCAGACAGCAACAACTTTTTCGTTTTTGAATTTCTTAGAGAGAGCGTCGCCCAACTCTTTTACTTTTTTCTGAATTTGTTCTTCAGTGATGTAGGGTTTAAGTGAAAGATTTGTCATAGCGCCTTCTCCATCTCTTACACAAAAGAGTTATTCATGATTTCACCGAAACCGCCGCCGCCCGGAACGATATACTGTTTATCGTTTAGACCGCGTTCTTGATCCCAAAATTGGCCCGGAGTTGCATCTAAAACTGCCTGAGGTGATAGTCCTCGGTCAAGTCTTAAGGCATAGATCACGACGTCAGGGTGCGCGGTGAGTACATTCTTCAAATACTCGGGGGTTACAATCAGGTTTAAAGCGATAAATTTCTTCGCGGGCCCCTGAATATGCGCTTTATAGTGCTCAACTGCCGTGACCATGGTGTTTCCAGTGGCCCCCATCGGATCGGGGAAGATGACGTGGGCGTCTTGGACGTCGCCCCCGATTTTCATGCCTCCGAACTCTGCGCCCGTGACTTTGTCTTTGTTGTTCGTCACTCGTGCCGCAAAGATATGATCTTGCCGGACGTTTTGTGCCGGTAAAGCAAAGTGCAGAAAGTTATAACAGATGTGACTGGGGTAAGTTCCTGCGCGAGCCAAGTTGATGCTGACAGCTTTTTGGTTCGCGGCGATGCGCAGACCTTTTAATTTTTGATCCGGATGAAATTCCGTCATGCGTGTGGACTCTTCAAACTTTTCTTTATCAAACTCGTTATTCACGGTGACGGAAATAAGGTGAGTATAAAGAACTTCCACGATGCGGTTGATCTCGGGTTGAAAACATCCCGGAGTGCACAAACGAGCTAAAAGACCGTTTAAAAAGGGATTGTCAATGATGTGCACTTGAGGCCCGTAAAGGTGACTCAATTCCTGTTGAAATGCCATAGCGGAGCCTTTGCTGTATTAATTGCCTTTTTCGAATTCGACAAATATCACCAGCTCACTGTCTCCGGTTCTGAACTGAGGCGAGCGCAAAATTTTAAAGACATCAATAGCGGTGAGTTCGTCGTCATTTTCTAAATTAGATTGTGGAGGTAAAACTCCAGACATGAAAAATCCTGTTTCTCCGCCGATTTCAAAAATCGCCGGGAAGGATTTTCTTTGGATTTCCATGGCGCCTGAAGATGTCGGTTCTCTCCATGTTCTTTGGATTTCTAAGTTGCCACGCAAATTGTTGTTATCCATTTCGCTCAGTTCAAAGAACGTCGTTAAACCGATTTCAACAGAAGGGTCTCTGCGATCTTTGAGACCATAGGACCATTGCAGTGTTTTAGAATTGTCCAAAGCGCGGTCTTCTTTATGCAGGATCTTTGTTTGCGGAGCCGAGAGGGAACGGCGAATGCTCGGAACAATTCCCGCTGAATAGTCATTGAAGTTCATGAACTGTCCCGTACTGCGGCTGGCAGCAAAAAGACCATTCAAACTTCCGCGAGAAACTTCGGCGTAATACACCACCAAGTGGGGAGCGCCGGTTTTTGCCAAGGATCGCTCTTTATTTTTATCATCAACTAAAGCCGCAGCTGTCGGTGTTGCTGCCGTCGCCGCTGGAGGATTTACTTTATAAGCTGTCACAACACCATCCGCGCCATCCGCTTGCGGAGCTTGAGACGCTTGATCTGTTGTGGGTGCTTCAGCTAAATCCTGAGCTTCAGCAATCGGTTGTACAGGTTCATTGGACGTGGGATTGATTTGTACAGTCGAGCGCAGGTAACTCACCCGGCGTTCTAAATTTTGTTGGCCTTTTTGATAAAGGGAAACTCCGACGCCGCCAGCGACGACCACCAAAAGTGAAAGTTGAATCAGTGGGTTGCCAAAAAACCTTTTCCAGGCAGGCGGAGTGGCCGGTTTGAAGTTTTCCATGTCAACGCCACACTGCGCGCAGTATTTGTCTTTAGGTTGTTGAAACCCACAACGTGGACAGTTGATTAACATCGAAATTCAAATCCTTTTAAATATTCGAAAAAGCCTTAGAAATAGGTTAAGGCAAAGCGACTTGACGCTCAATAGAATAATTCATACTGTGAAAACTCGGCGGACGCCGAGGATATCGAAGCACCTTCAGTGCGTAGAAAGAGTGAGATGAAGAAATATAAACCGAAATCCGGCGAACGAGTGGAGATCATAGACGACTATATCCCGCCTAAGGTCGAGCTTCCCTTCGAATTTTCACCTGAGCACTATCCCGTTTTGCTGCAAGAAGTGTTGGCTGCTTTTTATCCTTATCGACAAAAAGAAAATCCAACCTATTTCGATGGAACTTTTGGGCGTGGTGGACACTACTCGGCGATGCGATATGTGATTCCCCAGATGAAAGCCACGGTCATGGACCAAGATCTAGTCGCTGTGAACTTCGCAAAAGAGCGTTTCCAGACTGACGTCGAGAAGGGCCAGTTAAACGTAATACATGGAAATTTCTCGCAGTTTTCAGAACATAATCTAAAAAATTTTGATATGATGCTCTTAGATCTAGGTGTGAGTTCGCCGCAATTGGACCAGGCGGACCGAGGCTTTAGTTTTTATCACGATGGCCCCCTGGATATGCGAATGAATCAGCAACAAGGATTGACGGCTGAGATGCTAATTAATACGGCTTCAGAGGATGAACTCATTCGAATGTTCAAAGACTACGGCGAAGTCCATCGTCCGGCTCGTGTCGTGCGCGCGATCGTTCATGATCGTAAAACAAAAGCATTTCAATCAACGAAACAACTTGCGGGTCTTATTGAGCGCGTGGATGGTTGGCAGATCAAAGGTTTTCATCCCGCGACAAAATATTTTATGGCTTTGCGTTTGGCCGTGAATTCAGAACTCGAAGTCATCGAACAGGCCATCCCTGCGATGATGAACGCGTTGAATCCCGGCGGTCGTTTGGCTGTGATTTCGTTTCACTCGCTGGAAGATCGTATCGTGAAAAATATCTTCAGAGGTTCGGAGAATCTTGGAAGATCCGTGAATAAAAAAGTGATTGTTCCCACTCAGGAAGAGTGTGACAGAAATTCTCGCTCGCGTTCAGCGAAGCTAAGAATCTTCGAGAGGAGTGCTCAGGATGAGCTCGGAAAACTTTAGGCAGTTAAAGCCTTTTTTTAGCATCTTACTTATCATTGCCACTTTATTTTCCATCGTCTTCTTGCAGATGGAAGAACGCCGCATGGGTTACAGCGTTTTGAAGCTGACTCGCGAACATAAAAAAGTGTGGGAAGAAAAACGCGTGAAAGAAATCGCCTTGGCGAAGATCACGCGCCCGCAGCTTTTGGACAGCGTGGCTCAACAAAAATTCACACTTAAAAAAGTCCAAGCCAATCAGATCATCCATCTGAGCGGTGCTCTTACTGAAGAAGTGGATAAAGTTGTGAATAAGGGTATTGCAAAAAAGGATCTGTAATTGAAATCACGTATTGTTGTTATCTTTGTAGGTATTTTGGTTTTATGGTCCATGCTCATCTTGCGCGCGGGCTACTTGCAGTTCTTACCCAATGATCGTTTGAACTCTTTGCAGAATCGTCAGTTCCAAACGAAAGTGACATTGCAGGCTCGTCGTGGAGCGATTGTCGATAGCAATGGCCGCGATCTGGCGATGTCGACGACGGCTTATTCTCTTTATGCCGATCCAAAGATTTTAGAAAATAGAAAATTAGCGGCGAAAAAATTATCTAAGGTTCTGAATCAATCTTACGAATCCGTTTACGCCAAAATCAAAGACGGCAGCCGTCGTTTTGTGTGGATTCAAAGAATGTTAGAACAAGACAAAGCTGATGAAATTAAATCTTGGGAAATGCGCGGTCTTTCTTTTGTTGAAGAATGGCGCCGTGTTTATCCAAATGAAACTTTGATGGCGCAAACTTTGGGTTTCTTAGGCAGCGAAGGCCAAGGGCTTGAAGGTTTGGAGCTGGGTTATAACCAGGTTCTTGCTGGCAACCAAAAGAAAGTGTCTGTGAAAAGAGACGCCCGCGGACGTCCTTTGATCAATGACGGTTTGATGTTTATTGAAAATCCAGAGGGGAATGAACTTCGCCTGACGGTGGATTCAGATCTTCAGTATCGTCTTGAAAGTGAACTGGCTAATGCCGTTTCTACTTTTGAAGCCGATCATGCGGTGGGTGTGATCTTGGATGCAAAAACATCGGCGGTTCTGGCTTTGGCTTCAGCTCCGACATTTGATGTGAACAAAGCTGCTAAAACTCAGGCTGAATACCGTCGTAATAAAATTGTGACGGATGCATTTGAACCCGGTTCGACAATGAAAACATTTGTGATCGCAGCGGCTTTGCGTGACTTCTTGGTGCAGCCGAATACAAAGTTTTACTGTGAAAAAGGCAGCTTCAAAGTCGGCGACCGCATTATTAAAGAAGCCGAGACCAAAGAAAAATTTGAAGACTTAACAGTGGCAGAAATCCTGGCCGTGTCTTCCAACGTCGGAACGACAAAGATTGCTTTCAAAATGGGAGCAGACAGATTGCGCCAAGGTCTTTTGGATTTTGGTTTCGGTCAAAGATTGGGTGTGGACCTTCCTGGGGAAGCCCGCGGAATGGTTCAAGCTCTTCCTTGGCGTCAGCACTTACTCAGTAATATTTCTTTCGGTCACGGGATTTCAGCGACTCCTTTGCAGGTGGCAAATGCTTTTGCTGCCATCGCCAATGGCGGTGTTTTGAATACGCCGTACATCGTTCAATCTCAGCGTGATGCCGAGACCGGAATTTTAACAGAGACAACCGTAAAACCCATTCGTCGTGTCTTGACGACAGAGCAAGCAGCGCAAATGCGTGCGATGCTTGTGGGTGTGACGACAAAAGGTGGAACGGGTGGCAATGCCCGCGTTGAGGGTTTCATGGTCGCAGGAAAAACGGGAACGGCACAAAAAGTAAATCCGAATGGACGTGGATACTTGAAGGGCGCTTATATCTCGAGCTTCGGCGGATTTATTCCTGCAAATGATCCTAAGTTCGTTATCTTTATTGCCGTAGATTCTCCAAAAAAATCTTATTACGGAGCCACGGTCGCGGCACCTTTGTTTGCAAGAATGGCGTCTTATGCTGTTCGCAAAGAGGGAATTGCTCCGCTCCCAATGGCAGAAGAATCCACAGTTCAGCCGAAGCTTCGTAAAATCGCTGCCGAACCAAAACCTGCGGTAAAAGCTCCGGTGAAAGAAGTTTTAACGGCCGCGGAACTTGATAAGGTCACGGCTGTTACGACGGGTGAGACGGTTCCAAACTTGATGAACCTGACGACTCGTGAAGTTCTTCGCCGTATCAATGGCCAAGATATCAAAGTGAAATTCATCGGGCAGGGCACGGTCAGTGAAGTGTCTCCGAATGTCGGTTCCGCCCTTCCAGAGAACAAAGAAGTCACAGTTATTCTTAAATAAAAATTCGCGATTCGGACCTCTTTCATGTAAGTCAAGAGGTTCGAAGGCTTTCAGAGTGGCCAAATGCTTGCTGCGGCCTGTGCTGAGGAGCGTAAGTTGATCCAAACGGGGAAACTTATTGCTCTCTTTCAAACCTTGAATGAAAGTGGCGGATATGCAAGCAGACGTGGTGATTCCTCAAGAGGATCTTCTTAAAAAGTACTTCAACCTTTCCCAATTTCGTCGAGGTCAAAAAGAGATCATCGACGCCGTCCTTGCAAAAAAAGATGTTCTGGCTGTCCTACCCACTGGCGGCGGCAAATCTCTCTGCTATCAATACCCGGCAGTCTATTTGCAAAAATTAGTGATTGTGATTTCTCCGTTGATCGCTTTGATGAAAGATCAAGTGACGTCTTTGCAGAGATTGGGAATTCCTGCGGGCTGTTTGCATTCGGGCCAATCCGATGATGAAAAACGTGAAGTCTTTGCGGCTCTCAATAAAGGGGGCGCCTTTGTTTTATACTTGTCACCGGAGCGCGCGCAAAAAGAAGGTTTTCAAAAATGGATTCAGCAACGTTCTATCGGCCTTTTTGCGGTGGACGAAGCGCACTGTGTTTCGCAATGGGGTCATGACTTCCGCGAAGAGTATGCGCAACTAAGCATTCTTAAAAAACTTTGTCCTGACGTTCCTATCTTGGCTTTGACGGCTTCTGCAACACCGACGGTTTTGGACGATATTTCAAAGCAATTGAATTTGAAAAAGCCTGAGCGCATGGTCCACGGGTTTTATCGTCCCAATCTCTATTACCAAGTGGAGCTTTGTGAAAATGAAGACGCCAAGTTGGACTTCCTTTTACAAAGTATTAAGAACACGCCTACGGGTCGAATCATTGTCTATTGCGGAACTCGTAAAATCACCGAATCCACAGCCGTTCTTTTAGAAAAGAAATTCGCCCAAGTTGGTTTTTATCATGCGGGTCTTTCTGCTGAAATTCGTGCGCAAACTCAAGATGCTTACACTCGCGGGGATTTAAGAATTCTCGTTGCAACGAACGCTTTTGGGATGGGGATTGATCAGCCGGATGTGCGTCTTGTGGTGCACTATCAAATCCCGGCCAATATCGATGCGCTTTATCAAGAGATGGGGCGTGGCGGTCGTGATGGGCAAGAGTCCACGTGCCTGACGTTGTATTCAAAAAAAGACAAAGGTTTGCAGTCGTATTTCATTCATAACTCTGAAGCTCCAGAAGAAATCAAGGGCGCGCGTTGGCGTAACCTCGATGCCCTGGTGAACTATGCGGAAGGCAGTGAGTGCCGTCATGCAGAGATTCTGACTTACTACAAAGACTCTCAGCGTATTGAGCGTTGCGGTCACTGTGACTCTTGTGATTCTAAATCCACGCGACGTATTTTGAAACCGCTCACGCCTTTTGTGAAGTTGGATCAAACTTTAGAAAAAATCAAAACGACGTTGAAGAAGGCCAAGAAATCCAAGGCTTCTGATTTGGAATTGAACGACATTCAAGAAGAACGCTACGAAAAACTAAAAAAGTGGCGCAAAGAAAAAGCCAAGGAGCTGGATGCTCCGGCCTTTGTCGTCTTCAGTGATCAAACTCTAAAACATCTCGCGATTAAAAATCCAAAAAGCCTTGATGACATGCGCTCTGTGTATGGAATTGGTGAAGCCAAGTTAGAAAAGTTCGGTTGGGATGTGTTGGCAGAATTAAATTAAGAGTTGATAGTCATCAACTCTTGTTCGCTCAGCGCCTTCTGGAATTTACAGAGAATGGTATTCGCCCCCAGTTTTAAGACGACGGCAGGAAAGAATTTTCCGTTTATGTTGACTGCCACAGTGATTTTGCTGGGAAGATCGTCGCAGGAAGTAGAAGTCAGCATGGCGAAACCATATGACGAGATTTTATAGATCTTTCCAAAGACAGTGCCATTGCTGAATTCAATAAAGGCCTCAATCTCTACTGAGGCATATTTTTCTTTTTTATTGTCAAATAGGTCGTAGAGCCGCTTCAACATAATAGGCTGATCCTTGCTGCTGACACATTTTCGGTCTTGGTTCTTTAAAACTTCACGGGTGGGGACAGTCAGGGGTTCTTTTATTGTTCGATGTTTGTCGTGAAACGTCGCGGGTCATCTTATATTACTTGGGGTGGCACAAAGTGATACTTTAAAAGACAAGTAGCAAGTTCCGCCATGGGTGCCATAATTCATTTATGGATACGTTTTCTAAAGATCAGGTTGTTAAAACTCTCAAAAAGACTCTCGAAGCTCACCCTCAGATTCAAGCGGCTTGGTTGGGCGGATCTACAGCGACGGGATTTGAAGATGATCTCTCTGATACGGATATTGTCGCTATCTGTGAACATCCCGAAGTGGTGTTTGCGGAAATTGAGAAAGCTCTGCCAGTGATCTCATCGGTTTCGCATATTTGGAAAGTCGACGACTCTTTATGGAAGACTTTCTTTCAAAAGTTTTACGTCTTTGATGAGGGACCGGAAACTTACTACATTGATGTCGGTGTTTTTCAGAGTTTAAAGCCGGAAGACTATCAGGAGTTTTATAATTCCGAACGCCACGGTGAGGCTGTTGTTCTCTTCGATAAAATGGGAATTCTTAAGTCAGCCTCCATGTCTCCTAAATACGAAAAGGCCAAGGTGGATTGGAAAAATTGGCTGGCCCGTTTTGAAATCATGTATCGAACTTTCTTAAAGGAAGCTGAGCGTGGAAAGTTTATCGACAGCTTTTTGTTCTATCAACGGCTTGTTGCAATGTGGGTTCATCTGCAAAGGCACTACAAGACACCCCAGAAGCATGACTTTGGTTTGCGTTACATCTATCGCGATTTTCCTAAAGAAGAAGCGCAGTTGATTGAAAAGTATCTGCAGGGAGCAGATTTGCATACATTGCGAGCCCAGGCCCTTGATATTCGCAACCGTATTCTGAAAATTCAGCAGGAATAAGGAATTTAAAATGAAAGTACTCGTGATTGGTGGGACAAGATATTTCGGTAAACGACTGGTTCATTATTTAATCAATGAAGGTCACGAAGTGTGGGTAATGTCGCGGGGGCAGGTAGAAGATGACTTTGGCGCAAAGGTGCATCGTCTGAAAGCGGACCGCAGCAGTAAAGTGGAAATGACTCATGCCCTGGGGAATCTTCAGTTCGATGTCGTTGTCGATCAAGTGTGCATGAATGCTCAGCAAGCCTTGATTGCAACAGAAGTTTTCGCGGAAAAAACATCTTTCTATGTGATGACCTCGACGATGTCCGTTTACGATTGGGGTGCTAATCTTCGCGAGGATGAAGTCAATCCCTTCCTCTACCAGAAAAAGACACCGAAGAATCCCATGGAAGAATATGCTGAAGGGAAGAGATCCGCAGAAAATGTTTTTGCCGGCCAAAATTCATTCGCGTGGGCCTTTGCGAGATTTCCAATAGTCCTCGGTGAAGACGATTACACTTTGCGATTGCACGGCCAGGTAGAGAAAGTGAAAAGTGGAGCGCCGATTTATTATCCTAACTTGAACGCGCGTTTTTCTTTTATTAGTTCGGAAGACGCAGCGAAATCTTTGCTGTGGCTTATTCACGGAAGACGTGAAGGTATTTACAACTTTGCTTCTGAAGATACGCTCAAGCTTGGGGAGCTCGTAGGGCTTATTGAAAAGACCACCGGAAAGAAGGCCCATCTTTTGTCAGAACCTTCTGAAGCAGCGTGGTCTCCGTTCGGCATTCCATCAGACTGGTATTTGAATGTTGAAAAAGCCAAACGCGAAGGTTTTCAGGCAAAACCTTTGAACGAGTGGTTGATCCCCCTCGTTCAAAAAATAAGTTAGATATTATTTAAGTACTCACCAATTTTCATCATCACTTGCGGAGGAATCTCATGGCCTCCGCGGAAGCTTTGCAGAGCGCCCTTCATGCCATTTTGTGTGAGCAAAGTTTCAAGCTGTCTTGCTTGTTTGATGCCCAAGATAGGGTCCATCTCTCCATGGCTTTGAAAGAAGCGTTGGCCTTCGCGGGCGGGAATTAATTTTTTCCACTCTTCCTGATGCAAAAGAGTGCCCGACATGATGACCAGACCTTTGGGAGTTTCCGGTGCACGCAAATAAAGTTCCGTTGCGAGCATTGCTCCTTGGCTAAACCCGCCCAAAACAATTTGATTCCAAGGAACTTTCAATTGGCGAATCATTTCCATCGCCATGTCATAGGCCTTGGGTAAACCCTTGGGAGTGTCATTGCTGAAATCGCGATGTTCGCCACGCTCAGCGGCCCTTTGGATTTCCATCATGTCGATGGTCCACCAAGCACGTCCCGTCCAAGCTGGACCGATGGGAACCTCTAAAATTCCATTGGGGAAGAGCCAATTGTAAGTTTTCTTTGTAGAAATCATTTCTCCTAAAGAAAAGAGGTCATTACAGTCGGCACCGAAGCCATGGAAGCAGAGGACCCAAGGCGCGTTATCGTCTTTATTTATTTCTTGGCAATGTATCTTTCCGAGTTGTCTCATAACTCTGTCATACGCTATTCTTGCTAACGAGTCTATGCAGCTAAACCAATTATTTTCCATCATTCCCGGTATCTCTGAAACTTCTCTGCCTCATGAGGCGGAGCTGACGGGTCTTTTCAACGATGCGCGCCTTGTTGTGCCTGGGTCGGTATTTGTAGCTATTCGTGGCAGCAGGTTGGACGGCCATACATTTATTCCAGATGCGATCTCGAAAGGGGCTGCGGCGTTGGTGGTGGAAGATCGTTCGCTGGTGCCGACTTCCTACACGGGTTTTGTTTTGCAAGTTCCGAATTCTCGCGAGGTCCTCGACCTTTTAGCCAGTCGTTATTATTTAGATCCAGGACAAGAACTTTTCTGTGTGGGTGTGACCGGAACAAACGGCAAAACTTCTGTGACTTATATGACCGAAGCGATTTTGAATGAAGGTCGTATCCCCACAGGTGTGATCGGAACCGTCAATCATCACCTTGGCGAGAAAGTATGGCCCTCCGAGATGACGACACCTGATCCGATCTTCTTACAAAAGCGTTTACGAGAATTTCGTTCTGAAGGAGCCATGGCTGTGGCGATGGAAGTTTCTTCCCACGCTTTGGATCAGAAACGTGTCGACAGTGTTCCTTTCAATACAGTGATTTTTACAAATCTCACACGCGATCATTTAGATTATCACGTGACGATGGAAAATTATCTTGAGGCCAAGCAGAAACTTTTCACGGATCTTTTGTGGAAAACGGAAAAGCATCCTTGTTATGCTATTATTAATACGGCGGACAAATTTGGTCGTCGTTTGCGTGTCGCAGACCCAGCGGTGCTTTGGACTTATGGGGCTCCTGATTCGGACATCCGTTATGAAATCTTGCGAATGGATTTCGCGCTGACCCACTTTAAAGTACAAACTCCGATGGGGGATGGGGAAGTTCATTTGCCCATGTCAGGCACTCACAACGTGTTGAATGCTTTGGCGGCGCTAGGTGCGGGACTCTCTGCGGGATTGCCTCTTTCTGTTTGTATTTCGGCTTTGGATAAATTCACAGGAGTGCCGGGACGATTGCAATCCGTGCCGAACGCTCAGGATCTTTCAATATTTGTGGATTATGCGCACTCGCCTGATGCTTTGGAAAATGTGTTAACGGCGATTCGCAGTGTGCGAGAGAACTTAAAATCTTCAGCACGTATTTGGACGATCTTTGGCTGCGGTGGCGACCGCGATAAAGGCAAACGTCCTTTGATGGCGCAAATGGCGTTAAAATATTCGGACAACGTCGTTATCACCTCTGACAATCCTCGTACCGAAGATCCGAATGATATTATCAAAGATATTTTAGCCGGAGTGGCTGGCGCGGATAAAGCAAAGACCACAGTGGTTTTGGATCGCAAAGAGGCAATTCATCAGACGATCAAAAAAGCCCAGAAGGGTGATGTGATCTTGATCGCCGGAAAAGGCCACGAAGATTATCAGATTATTGGCAAAGATAAATTCCCTTTCAGTGACGTGAAAGTGGCGGAAGAGGCTTTGCAAGGGAGATAAAACAATGAGAGCCATGGACGTGCAAACCATTGTGAAAGTAACGGGCGCACAGACGCTCAGCCTGAAAGAAAAAACCTTTGCAGGTATCGGAACAGACACTCGTGCCGATTTAAAAGGCCAACTTTTTATTCCTCTAAAAGGGGACGCGTTTGATGCTCATCAATTCTTAGAAAAAGCGGTTCAACAAGGTGCCACAGGACTTCTTGTTCATGAAGAAAATGAACAAGTGCAAAAGCTGAAAGGCCAAGTCACGATTTTGAAAGTTCCTGATACATTAAAAGCTTTGCAGCGTTTGGGTACTTACGCTCGTCGTGAATCCCATGCAAAAGTTTTAGCGATCACGGGTTCCAACGGTAAAACGACCACTAAAGAATTCACGGCGGCTCTTGTAGGCACGACCATGAATGTTCACTACAACAAGGGAAGCTTCAACAATCATTGGGGTGTGCCGTTTACGTTGTTGCAACTGCCTCCGACAAAAGATGTGGCCGTTGTTGAAATGGGCATGAATCACGCAGGTGAATTGACAGAGCTTGTGCATATTGCAGAACCCGATGTTGTGGTTTGCACGATGGTGGGACGTGCGCACATGGAGTTCTTTGGTACGATTGAAAAAGTGGCAGAAGCTAAAGAAGAAATTTACGAAGCAGCATCACCGAGCACTGTTCGTATATACAATTTGGATAACGAACAAACTCACAATATGTACGTGAAAGCGTGTGAGAAATACGATCGCTCGAAGTTAATGACATTCTCGTCTGAAGATCCTCGGGCTGATGTGCACTTAATGATCGGCTCCATGAGCATGAGTGAACTTTCGATCAAGGGAAAAATCGGCGGCAAAGAGGGGACGGCAGTTGTGCAAGTTTTTGGTTCTCAGAACTTAACGAACTTGATGGCAGCGGCGTCTTTGGGATTGGCTGCGGGAATGAGCCCTGAACAAATCTGGAAAGGTCTTCCGGAATGTAAAACCAATTGGGGGCGCAATCAGCTTGTGCATTTAAAATCCGGTGCACAAATGATCTTTGATGCATACAACGCCAATCCTGACAGCATGAAAGCTTTGATCGACAATATGACACTTCTTAAAGTGGCTGGTCGTAAAGTCGGCGTCTTTGGACAAATGCGCGAGCTGGGATCTGCATCAGCGGCATTGCATGAAGAGCTTGGAACCTGGGTTGGTAAAGCGGGCTTCGATAAAGTTTATTTTATCGGTGATGACTATGAAGCCTTCACTCGTGGTTTGAACAAAGTGGGATATCAGAATCCCGCTTTGATTGAAAAAGACTTTAAGGACGCTTCCGGACAGGATTTAGCGCAATATCTGAAAGCGGGAGACATTGCGGTTGTAAAGGCCTCACGAGGGACAAAGCTGGAGCGTTTTGTTTTTCCTTGCGAGCCTTTGGATTTTTCAGAGAAACAGTAGCTGAAATACGCCGCGTTTTCCAGGACGGCGGCGTACTTGCAAAGAGAGCTAAGTACATGGCTTACTCCCATCTGTGCTGGAATTTTTCAATTTTATCGATCATTTCTTTTTTCTGCTCTGGCGTTAGACTCTTATGAAGAGCGGCCACTTTATCTAAGTACTTATCAATTTTAGAATCCATGCGGGCTTGGCGAGCTTTGATCAATTCTTTGATTTTTGCTTTATCCAAGTCGTCGGCAAGAATCATACTCTTGACGTCGTCCTTCATGGATTTGCGAATAGACTTTTCTTCAGCGAAATCTTTTTTAATTTCGTTGGTGATGTCGGCAAGCAAAGCTTTTTGTTGTTCGTTGAAATCAAGTTTATCAGCGATCTTTTCGCTGATCGCAGTCATTCTTTCTTCCGGGGTTTTATGGCAGCCTGATAGGAAGCCGATACCTCCGGCAGCAAGTAAAACGCCAAGAATGCGGGGCCATCTTCTGTGGGCGTGGTGATGATGATGGTGTCTCATAAAAGCAATCCTCCGTAAGGTGGTTGGGTTGTGAACTCAGTTTAGGTGCTTTTGAGGGCAAGGTGGTTTCTGGAATGTTAATGATTGTAACAAATTGTAACTGCTTGATTATCCTAGGAAAAATCCTTTAGGTCGAAAGGCTTTTCGACTATGATAGCGGTATGAATCGCATACTTCTGATCGATGACGATCAAAAATTAGGTGAACTTCTTAAGCAGTATTTCAATCAGTTTGAACTGCAGATTGTGCAATCCCTTGCGCCATCAGAGGGTTTGCAAGTTTTAAAAAAAGATAAAATAGATGCGATTATTTTGGATGTGATGTTGCCAGAAATGGACGGCTTTGAAGTTTGCAAAAAAATCAGAAGCTTTAGCGATGTGCCGATTCTTATGCTCACCGCGCGCGGGGAAACTTCTGACAAAGTTTTAGGACTTGAGTTGGGAGTGGATGACTATCTTCCGAAACCTTTTGAGTCCCGTGAGCTTGTGGCGCGAATCAAGAGTCTTATTCGTCGCTACAAAAAAACATCTTCTTCGAACAAATTAAAATCCGGCGATTTGCTTTTAGATACTCAGTTAAGAGCAGCCTTCTTGGAAGGACAGAATCTCAATCTTAGTACTCATGAGTATGAACTCTTAAAACTTCTCATGTCCCACGCCGGACAAAGTCTTTCCCGCGATCGTATTATGGATGATCTGCGCGGTGTGGATTGGGAAGCTTACAATCGCAGTATTGATGTAGCGATCAGCCGCCTTCGTCAAAAATTAAAAGACCCTGCGAAATCCCCCGTGTTTTTGCGAACGGTGTGGGGTGAAGGATATTGTTTTATTGCTCCGGTGGAGGAAGTACTGTGAAGCATCGAGTGAAAAAAAAGTTACTGATTCGTATTTTCTTTACCTTCATGCTCACGGCAGTCTTGATTATCGGTGGTTTGGGATTGTTAGTGCATTCTTTAAAACCCGATCACGAGTTGTCTCCGGTCGCTGAAAAGAACGCGATCTTTTACTTGTCAGGACTTCAGCAAAAATTAAACGGCTCTTTGAGTGAAGAGGGCATTCAGAATTTGTATAAGGACTTAAATCTTTATGCTCGTGTCGAGGGATTTGAACCGCTGGCTGATAGGCAAGGACTTCCCACTTTTGCTCAGATCGAAAAAGAGGATGAACACTACTCTAAAAAAATGGCCGTGGGTAAGCATCGCAATTATTTCTTTGCGGAACTCAAAGGGGCTTTGCCAAGAACAGCATGGTTTATTTCTGCCGACGAAATTCCGCGAGGTTTTGCATTTCCATTCGTTGCTGTCGCCGGATTTATTTTCTTAATTTTGATTATGAGTTTTCTCACCATCCGCTGGATGATGTCGCCGATCAAAGTTCTTATGACGGGCGTAAAAAGAATCTCGATGGGAGACCTCAAATACCGAATTAAAACTCGTCAGGGCGGGGAGTTCCAGGTTCTGGGTGAAGCCTTTAATCGTATGGCGGATGGTTTAGAAAAAATGGTGGCAGCGAAAGAACAGCTTCTGCGTGACGTGAGTCACGAGCTTCGCAGTCCTCTGACTCGTGTGGGTGTGGCTGTTGATCTGATGAAAGATGAAGCAATCAAAGAGTCCATCAAAGAAGATCTGCGCAAAATGGAAGGATTGGTGGCGGAAATCTTAGAGTCCTATCGCTTGCGAGAAGGGGCTTCTTCTTTAAAGAAGTCTTCAACAGACCTGAGTGAGCTGGTATTCCATGTCGTCGAGGATTATAAGGATACGGCTCCCGGAGTAAAATTTGAGGGTGCCGCAAATGCCTCTGTTTTGATTGACCCGATGCAGATTGAACGAGTTTTGCGAAATCTGATTGAAAATGCCACGAAGTATACAAAGCCCCATGCGTCTGCAACTTTGGTGACGTTGACACAGAATAAAAATGGCTGGGTTTTGAAAGTGAAAGATGATGGTATTGGAATTTCTGAAAAAGATCTTCCACATATTTTTGAGCCCTTCTATCGAGCGGATTCGGCAAGGTCTCCCGGAAAGTCGGGATTTGGTTTAGGCCTGGCGATTGCTAAAACAATCGTAGAAGCTCACGGCGGACACATGTCAGTGCAAAGCCGGCTGGGACAAGGTTCTGAATTTATCGTCCATTTGTCGGAAGACTAGCGCGGGGCCGAAGCCCCGCACTTGGGAAGAAGAGATTAAGCAGGAAGATCAAAAAGAATCATTTCTGAATCTTCTGAAGCAGTGATTGCGGCAGTTGAGATATCAGTGGCTGCGATCGCATCACCGGTTTGGATGGATTCACCATTTACTTGCACAGAGCCTTTAACTAACTGAAGCCAAAGTTTACGACCTGCTGGAACGTTGAAGTCCAAGTCTTGGGATTTTTTCAGACGGGAGATATAGACATTGGCATCTTGGTTGATGTCAATAGAGCCATTTCGTCCATCTTTAGAAATCACATGCACAAGTTTTTGCGAGTTCAACTCTTTCTCAAAAGACTTTTGACCATACCCAGGTTTGACACCGCGTTTTTCTGGCATGATCCAGATTTGGAAGAAATGAGTTTCATCCTTCTCTTGATCATTATACTCGGAGTGTAAAACTCCAGTGCCGGCACTCATGCGTTGCACTTCGCCGGGTTTAATCACAGCGATATTGCCCATGGAATCTTTGTGGCTCAAACCTCCCGAGATCACATAAGAGATGATTTCCATATCTCTGTGAGGGTGAGTATCAAAGCCTGTGCCTCCGGCAATACGGTCTTCATTGATCACGCGCAAAGGTCCAAAGCCCATGTGTTGGGGGTCGTAATATTCAGCGAAAGAAAAAGTATGGCGAGATTTCAACCAACCATGCTCCGCTAAGCCTCTTTCATTGGATTTTCTAATTGTAAGCATACCTTTTTCCTTTCTCAGTGGGTCCCAGGCTGCGGCGGCGATAAGCCCCATCGTGGCTGTCAAAGCGCCGAGCAAAAATTTTCTTCGTGGTTGATGGTTTGTTTCAGCCATAAGTGCCTCCCACTGAAATTATTATCGGTCATTTGAGGGTTTAAAAAAATTATTAAAAATTCATATTCTATATAAATTTAAACTATATAGTTTTAGCGACTATACTGGTAACCTCCAAAGAAGTTCACAGGGGACCAATCAGGCAAAGCTTTGGGAGCCGGAGCCACGAGGGAGCTAAACTCTTTTTGCGCTGACATAGGACGACCACTCACAACCGTTAGGTCTGAAAAGATCTCTTTGATCTGCTCTTCCGGTACAGTGAAATAGTCTTTGTTTAAAATCGCGAAGTCGGCGAATTCACCTTCGGCGATGTCCCCTTTGAATTTTTCTTCTTTAGAAAACCAAGCTGCGCCTTTTGTCATCAGATAAAGAGCTTTTTCACGGGATAGGCGATTGCGCTCGTTCATGTGCTGAAAGCCACCCACGGTTTTTCCGCTCACGTGCCAGTACAAAGAAATCCATGGATTGAAGGATGACACACGAGTGCCATCCGTGCCGGAGCCTACGGGAATTCCAAGTTCAAGCATGTCAGCAATTCTTGGGGCATTGGCGGCTTTGTTATTTCCGTACTGTTTTGCGAACTCTTCACCTTGAAAAGCCATGCGATCTTGAACAGAGATTCCTCCACCCAAAGCTTTGATGCGTTTTAACGTCGCAACACTTGCTGTTTCTGCATGATCGATAATGAATCTCTCCGGGAAAGGGCCGCCTTCTTTTTTAATTTCTTCAACGACGTTCAGAATTCTTGCGATGGATTCATCGTAAGTCGCATGAATACGGAAGATCCAATGATGTTTGAATAACAATTTGAGAATCGGCTTGAGTTCGGCTTCCATATTTGGAGGCAAATCAGGACGAGGTTCCATAAAATCTTCAAAGTCAGCAGCTGTTGAAGTTAAATTTTCTCCGCCACCCATTAAATGATAAGGAATAGATTCTTCAATTTGATGTAAAGACGCAGGGTGAGCCATTGCAGTCCAGCGACGATAGTCCTCAATCTCTTTTCCCGCGACAGGCGCAAAAAGATAGAAGGGAATGCGCACGGCCAGTTTTCCTTCGTCAAAAAGTTCTTTGGCGATGCGGTGATCTTCGGGGAAAAAGAAACCTCCGCCGCCAGCATCGATAACTGTCGTGAGGCCTAGGCGACTGAGTTCACTAAAATACAAGATCGTCGAGTTGCGTTCTTCTTCGCGCCCAGAAAGTTTTGGAGTCGCTGAAAGAGTTTTGTACAGAACCATGGCATTTGGTTTTGCCGTAAGTTCTCCTGTAGGATTGCCATTTTTGTCGAGTTCAACAACGCCACCTGGAAATTTTGTGTCTTTGGAATAGTTGAGCGCTTTAAGTCCCGCGGAATTTAAAAAAGCCTTTGAATAAAGATAAAGCACAAAGACCGGACGCTTCGGAGAAGCTTCATTAAGTTCTTTGATCGTCGGCATTCTATTTTCTTTAAATTGATGCGGCGACCATCCGCCCACGACACGCACCCACTGTCCTTCAGGCGTTCGCGCGGCTTGTTCTTTGATCATTTTCAAGCCTTCTTTGAGGGACTTCACGCCATCCCAACGAAGTTCTAAATTATAGGTCAGTCCGGCGCGGATCGGATGATGATGTGTGTCTGTGAGGCCGGGAATCACAGTGCGACCCTTGGCGTCGATCACTTGGGTTTTTGCGGATTTAAGTTTCAAAATGTCATCGTTACTTCCTACCTTGACGAACTTTCCCTCTTTCACAGCAAAGGCTTGTTGGAATCCATTTCTGTGAGAGAAAACTTTGCCGTTGATAACAATAAGATCGGGGGAGGGGCTTTTCGGAGTGTCTTTTCCAAAAGCAGAAGACGCTAAAACTGTAACAGCCGTGAGGAGAATATTTTTTAGTTTCATAGCAAGGTCCTTTAAATAAAAAGGCGCTGAGATCTAGCCTCAGCGCCCCGGAGGAGTTGTAAACTATTTTTTACCTTCTTTAGCTCCGAACATTTCTTTTGCGTAGATAATGCCAAGGCCGTACCCGCCGCCATGTTCTTTCACGATTGATGTCACTGCGTTGTAAGTTTCACCGCGAGCCCAGTCACGTTGAAGCTCTAGCAAGTATTGGATCCAAGTGATGGGGTGAGCACCTGCTTGAGTCATTCTTGTTACTGCGGCATCATGAGCGACATTAGTCACGCCACCGGAAGCATCAACGACAAAGTACACGTCATATCCTTCTTCAATGGCTGAAAGCACAGGACCTACTCCGCATACTTCGGTCCAAAGGGCCGCGATCACAAGTTTCTTTTTGCCGTACTCTTTCACCTTGTCGGTCACGCGACTGTCTTCCCATGTATTCATTGTCGTGCGGTCAATGGGTTTCTGATCTGGGAAAACGGCTTGAATTTCAGGGAAGATGGGGCCGGAGAAAGATTTTTCCGCGACAGTTGTCAGAATCGTTGGCACACCAAAAACTTTTGCGGATTTGGCTAAACCTGTCGTGTTATTGCGAAGTTCAGCAATATCAATGGATCTTGTTGCGAAGGCCATTTGTGGTTGGTGGTCGATCAGAACCAGAGTGTGATTCTTTGGAGTTAACAAGCTTTTAGCCGCCTTACCTGCGTGTGCTTGAACTGCTGTCATTGCTACCAGTGCTGCGAGTACCATTTTGAACATTTTCATTTTATCCCCCATCTAGGTGTTTTGTTTTTTTTAACCGGGGCGCGTTTTTGTTGTGCGCCGATAAAGTGAATATCGGTCAAGAAAGGCTTGAAAAAAATTATTTTGTTTTTATGATCTATATAAATTTGATCAATATAGTTTTGGGGATAAATTATGACCATCGATCAGTTAGAGACTCTGGAAATGATAGTGGAAAAGGGCAGTTTTAAGGCGGCGGCGGAGCATATGTATAAGACTCAGCCCAGTCTGAGCGTCGCCATTAAAAAGTTAGAAGAAGAATTTGACCTACGGCTTTTCAACCGTGAAGAGTACCGTCCCAAACTCACGCCGGAAGGTTTGGTTTTCTACAATTGGGCGAAACAGTGTCTTTATACTTTCCGTGAACTTAAAACTGTTGGAACGGAATTGGGTTCCAAAAAGGTCGAGCCCTTTTTAACAATTGTCTTAGATCCTCTTGTGCGCTTTGAAGCTTTGGAAGGAATCTTCCAGGAGACAGTACTAAGCAAGCATCCGACAGAAATGACCTTTCGCTCTGAGATTATGAGTGTTGGGGAGGAGTTGCTAATTTCTGGTGAAGCTGACTTTTCTATTTCAACGAAATCTTCTGACAACGACATGATCGAGAGTGTCCCCTTTGATAGAGTTGAAATGATTCCGGTGATAGCGAAGAGCTTGGCAAAAAAACATCCCGGTCTCACCTATAAATCTTTAAAACAATGCCCTCAGGTTGTGGTGCTTTCACAAGGGGATAAAAACAGTCTTCTAAAAAAAGATGCCAAAGGCTTCACAGCAGATTCAAAGAAGTGCTTTGTAACCGATCATAGTTTGAAACATAAAATGATCATCAGCGGTTTTGGTTGGGGAAGACTTGCAAGGAACGAAGTTGAAAAGGATCTGAAGAAAGATCTATTAATAGAAATTCACGACGAGAATATTAAGCCATTTACACTGGATCTTCATATCATGCGCCTCAAGCACAAGCCTCTAGGCCCTGTGGCGAAAGCGGTGTGGGCGCAGCTTTTACAGAACGCGACGATTAAAAAAAGCAAAAGACCTACAAAAAGAAATTAGATTTTAGTTTCTAAATACTGGCGTTGCACTTCCGCAACGCCGTATTTTCTTTCAAGTCGTCGCACAATAAAGTGTCCGCGAGCGACGTCTTGGAAGTGATTCATAAATATCACGTTGATACCGGCACCGCCCACGGCACCAATCAAAGGCATCATCTGGGCTGCAACTTTTTCTGTGACGACCAACTGAAATCGAGAGGCGATGCTTGCAAGTAAACGCACGATGATCGGTGCACTTTCATTCGTTAAAGTTTTACCTACCATAACCTTGGCAGCATCGGTGAAAGTTTTTGCAAGAGCCGCTCTGGTCATCAAATAGCCCGAACCCGCGGCATCATCGGACGAGGAGTAACCGCCAAATGCAAAGACTTCAAGGCACGCCAGTTTTGTCTCAGGATTGTTAAGGTCTTCCCCTTCACTTTGTGCGATATCCATGATCGAACGCATGATCAGCGTTGTTGAAACAGGCAGCTCCGCCATAAGAGCAAGAGGTCCAAAGAAGCCGCCCAGTCCTCCAGTGCCAGCCACCATCACCTTATGTCCAAAATTATTCGCAGGACGACGGTCGCTTTTTTCCATCGTCGCTGCCGCTGCATGATACGCAACAGAAATAGATTTCTCCGTCGCTTTATGAATTGTCGATTGAATTCCCTTCGGCAAAAGCGTCAGACCTTTTTCCACAGGAGTCCCTACCTTCGCAGCGATTCGCGCCGTAAGACTCGGCTTTTCTAAAAGCTCTTTCGCCATTCTGAGAAGTTGAAGTTCGATTGAATCCATCTGTATTCCTCTAAAGATATTATATTCAAATAGAGAAACGGGTCCATTTATCTCTACGGCTTAGGTCTAGAACATCCCGCATTGCTACTTCGCAAGGCCCTATGTAAAATGACATACATAGGGGGAGAGAATGCAGTTCAGAAATGCAAAGTGGTTCGTTGTGGGTTTGGTTTCGGTCCTTGGAAGTATTTCCTCGGCAGCTTCTTTCACTCTCACAAAAGGTGCAGGCTATCAGATCGAACCGATCTACGGTTTTGAAACTGTCTATCGCGATTACCCAACTCCACATATCAATACACGTATAATGTACGGGGCTCGTTTGACGGTGGGAAGTGATTTGCTCTCTGGAGAACTTGAATACACGAAAGCTTCTGACACGGAAGATTTCTCAACGGCGCCAGAGAAAATTAAAACAGAAGATGAAAAACTCAAACTCGGCGTTCGTTCGACTTATAGATTTAATACGATTGTCTTTGCTTCAGGACGCCTTGGCGGACAAGCGACAAAAGAAACTCGCACAGAAACTTCTGGTGGAGTTGAAACAAAAACAGAAGAGCCCATCAAATACAACCCTTATGCCGGTGCTTCCGTGGGTGTTACATTGGGCCCTCTTTCACTCAGCGTGAACTCAACCGTGATTTTCAGAGATGGCAGCGATATGTCGAAGAACGACTACCAAAACACATTCTCTGTCGGTATCGGTTACTAGATTCCTGCTTGTCCCACAAGATAGGCGGCACGTTGCAAAGCGGGATTTGCAAAGATCTCGCTCAAGTTCCAACCAATTGTCGTGTCGTCGCGTTTTAAAAGTTGATCCAATAAAACCAACATATCTTCTGAAGTCACAATGCCGACAACTTCTTCATCCTTCGTGATGAGGTAGGCGGAAACTTTTTCTTCAATCATCGCGTCGACGACACTTCTCAGTGGTGTCTCAATGCCAAAAGTTTTGATCGGAGTGCTCATCAGTTTTTCAACGGGAGTCTCCGGAGTCGGTGAGCGCAGCAAATCTCTCTCGGAAAGCATTCCGATAATATACTCCTCATCGACATCCATCACAGGAAGATGGCGAATCCAATAGTTGGACATGAGTCGATAGGCCTCTGCTGCGGAAGTTCCCTTACCAACAGTCACAATCTTGCGAGTCATATGATCTTTCAGAGCCATTTTCATGAAGCCCCCTTTTCACACCTGCTATTCTACCACTTTTAGGAGGCACGAACATGACCCCTGTCATCTCTCACAAGTTGCGAAAATCCGTAATTAAATCAATAGTTTATTAACTTTTTCTTGCATTTAAAGAAGCACATGTGCTAAACCCTTTAAGTTCCTAGCAAATTTTAATTTTAAAGGTCACAACAGGGGATCGTCGCAGCATGCTTTATCAATGGCTTTATTCGATGGCGGATCAGTTTTCGCCGCTGAACGTTTTTCGGTATATCACCGTTCGAACTTTCATTTCGTTTTTCACAGCGTTTTTGCTGTGCTGGATGTGGGGACCGCATTTCATCAAACGTTTACAGATGAAGCACTTTGGCCAAAGCATCCGTGATGATGGTCCTCAAACTCACAAGAAAAAAGCCGGCACGCCAACAATGGGCGGTGGACTCATTCTTCTTTCCACTTTGATCCCGTGTTTGTTGTGGGTGGATATGATGAATCCTTTGGTGTGGGCGGTGTTGCTCATCACTTGGGGTTTTGGTTTTATCGGTTACATCGACGACTGGCTCAAAGTGAGCAAAAAGAATTCGAAAGGTCTTTCGGGAAAAATCCGTTTGGCTGGAGAGTTTTTAATTAGCGGAGCTGTGGTTGCCTGCCTTGTTCACTTCCACGGATTGAGCACAGCTGTAACAATTCCATTTGTGAAAGCTGTTTCGTTAGAGCTTGGATATTTCTATATCGTGTTTGCAGCTCTTGTGGTTGTCGGCACTGCGAATGCTGTGAATTTAACAGACGGTCTTGACGGGCTTGCGATTGTTCCTGTGATGATTTCAGCAGCAACGTTGGGACTTTTTGCTTACGTAACGGGTCACTATTCGATTGCGGCTTACTTGCAAATCCCTCACGTTGTTGGAGCCGGAGAGTTGACTCCAGTGGCGGCGACAATTGTTGCGGCAGGTATGGGGTTCTTATGGTTCAATGCCTATCCTGCACAAGTTTTCATGGGGGACGTGGGATCGCTTTCCTTGGGTGGATTCTTGGGTTCCATGGCTGTCATCACTCAAAGTGAGCTTTTGATGCTTGTCTTGGGCGGGGTTTTCGTGGTGGAAGCTTTGTCGGTTATCACACAAGTGATTTCATTTAAGATGACAGGCAAACGAGTTTTCAAAATGGCGCCGATTCATCACCACTTTGAATTGGGCGGTTTGACAGAGACGAAAATCATCGTTCGTTTCTGGATTATTTCTATTTTATTAGCTGTATTAAGTCTTGCGACTCTGAAGTTGAGGTAACAAATGTATAAAGAGTTTAGTGAATTAAAAGATAAAAGAATTCTTGTTGTCGGTCTTGGTAAGACGGGTGCCTCTTTGGCGCACTTCCTTACAAAGCATGGCGCGCAAGTGACGGTGACTGATCACAAATCAAAACCGGAACTTTCAACTCAGTTAGAACAATTGGGCGATTTGCCAATCAAGTTCGAGTTGGGCGGACACAGTCCGAAAACTTTCATCGCTCAAGACTTGGTTGTCTTGTCTCCGGGAGTTCCGAGCAATTTGAAAATTTTTGATTACGCTCGTTCTCAGGGAATCCGCATCACAGGGGAGTTTGAATTCTCTGCGGGTTTCATTAAAGAACCGATCATCGGTATCACTGGAACAAATGGAAAAACGACAGTGGCAAAAATCACTGAAGCAATCCTGAAAGAATCTGGAATTAAAACATGGGTGGGCGGAGCTAACGAAAAACCGCTCGTGGATTACTTGCGTTCAGATGAAAGAGCCCAAGTTGTGATCGCGGAAGTTTCAAGCTTCATGCTTGAGCATTGCGACACTTTCAACCCAATGAACATCGTGTTCACAAACTTGGCTGAAAACCATTTGGATCGTTATCGCTCCATGGAAGAATACGTGAATGCAAAAAGACGTATCTTCAAAAACACAAATCAAGCAACAACAAGCATCTTGAATGCCGATGACAACGCGGTTGTTGAATTGGCCCGTGATCCAGCGGTTCAACGTGGACGTATTTTCTACTTCTCCCGTAAACCTGCATTGGAACCACAAATCATGAACATCGGTGGAGCTGTGAACATCGGCGATGAAATCCGTGTTCGCACCGGTCCAGAAATCGAAAGCTTCACGATCAAGAACATGAAAATGCGCGGTAAACACTCTGTAGAAAACGTGATGGCAGCGATCCTGGCATCTCGTGAGCATGGAGCCACTCGCGAAGCCGTGCAAAAAGTGATCGACACTTTCACAGGTCTTGCTCACCGTATTGAATACGTTCGCAAAGTCGGCGGAGTTTTGTTCTACAACGACTCTAAAGCCACGAACGTGCACGCGGTTCTTCGCGCTTTGGACACTTTCGATGAAAACGTGATTTTGATCGCCGGTGGTAAAGACACGAACTTGAACTACGAACCACTTCGCACGGCGGTTAAGAGAAAGGTGAAGACCTTGATCTTAGTCGGGGAAGCGAAAGAGAGAATCAACCGTGATCTAGGCGATTTTTCTGAGACATTCTTGATCGGAACTTTTGAAGAAGCTGTTCTCATAGCTTACCAAAAGTCGAGAATTGGCGACACCGTTCTCTTGTCTCCAGGTTGTTCGTCCTTTGACATGTTTGACAGTTTCGAAGAACGCGGCGATTATTTTAAAGAAATCGTGAGAAAGTTTCATTGATAATTCCAAGACCGCCCAAGATGGGCGGTCTTTTTCAAATTGCCAGGAGGGCCTCCCGTGTCTCAACGTCTTTTTATTCTTCTAACATCTTCTGCTTTATTTCTTTCAGGATGTTCTTCTGCGTTTAAAGCTCGCCAAGAACAACGTGAAAAAATGGCTGCTAGTACGGGCATGTACTGTGAGTTTGTTAGCGGTGACATGTTTCCGGATTTGGATGTTGAGTTGAACATGCAAATGGCTCGTCGCTGTGACTCCAACAAAAACTTTTCTATCACAAACTACAAAAACTCCTCGGATCAATCGGGTGTTATTTACTGCTGTTCAACAGCGGGTCGTAGAGCGGCAACGGCTCCTAAAAAACCGATGACTCCAGCGGCTCCGAAATCGGAAACGACACAGGACGCTGACGACGAAGTGATCTCCGAGTAGGCTCCACGTACGGGGTCCAGCTTTTTTAAGCTTGATTTGAAGTCATAGACGATAAAATGGACTTCTGAATATACTAAAGTTCGGGAGTCCTTTTATGTTGAGATATTTGTCTAGCAGCTTGTTTTTAGCCATCATCACTCTTTTAGGGATCGGCCTCGTTCAAGTTTACTCTTCCAGTTTTATTTTCGCGATTGAGTCCTACGGTGATGGACTTTTCTTTTTTAAGCGACAATTGATTTTTGCCTTGATTGCTTTTGGTGTGTTGATCGGAACGATTCATATTCCGTTTCGCTACATTGAAAAGTACGGATGGGCTTTGTGGTTTGTGGCCACGCTCGGTGTTCTTGCCACTTATGTTCCTGGTTTGGGTGTCAGAGTTGGAGGCGCGATGCGCTGGATTCAACTTCCAATGGGCATTCGTTTTGAACCCGGTGAGCTTCTAAAAATTGCTTTCAGTGTTTGGTTTGCAAGTCTTCTTGTGCGCAGAGAAAATTTTCTGGCTCGTGTGAAGTGGCACTGGTTGTTAGTAGCCATGATTCTTCCTTTGGGACTTTTACTTAAACAGCCGGACTTTGGAACTTTTGCGATCATCTTGATGGTGGGCGTGACTTTGCTTTTTGCTTTCGGTTTGCAGTGGAAGTACATCATCGCTTCCTTTGCGGTTTTGATCCCTGCTTTCTATTTCTTGGTGATGTCTGTGCCTTATCGTCGCGCCCGGGTTTTGGCATTCTTAGATCCTTGGTCGGATCCGGCGCAAAAAGGGTTTCAAGTTATTCAAAGTATGTTGAGCTTCCACTCTGGGGGATTGACAGGTGTGGGCTTGGGGCAAGGACAAGGAAAGTTGTTCTTCCTGCCTGAAGCACACACGGATTTTACGTTGGCTGTTTTCGGCGAAGAGATGGGATTTATCGGTTTTGTGATGATCTTGGCTCTTTATGGTTTTGTGGTTTTCCGCGGAATTCAAATTGCAGTGAAAGCTGAGGAGCCTTTCAAAAAATCATTGGCGTTGGGATTGTCAGTGACATTTGGACTGAGTGTATTTATCAATGCGGGTGTGGTGATGGGACTTTTGCCAACGAAGGGTTTGACTCTTCCTTTCTTGAGTTATGGCGGAAGTTCGTTAGTATCGTTGTGTTTTTTATTTGGTTTGATCCTCAATATTGAAAATTCATTTGAGGAAGATAAGTTTTCCCGCCGCTTCGGCTCGCGTTGGACAACATCGAAGGTGAAGAATTCATGAGTAAAAGAACTATCGTGATCGCAGGTGGGGGTACCGGCGGACACATTTATCCGGGCATCGCTATTGCGCGGGCGATTCAGAAGTTGGACCCCAGTGTTGAAGTTCATTTTGTTGGAACCTCTTTGGGCCTAGAAACTAAGATTGTTCCTCGCGAAGGTTTTCCTCTTCACCTGATCGAATCTGGAAAACTCAATGTCAAAAGTCCTCTGCGACGACTGCAAACTCTTTTAAAAATTCCTCTGGGTCTTTGGCAATCGGTGCGCCTTTTAGGGCAACTGAAACCGCTGTATGTGATCGGAGTTGGCGGTTACGCGTCAGGACCTTTTGTGTTGGCTGCCAGTATCATCGGATTTAACACAGCGATTTGGGAACCCAATGCTATGCCGGGAATGGCCAATCGTCTGTTGTCCCGTTTTGTCGACAAATGTTTTGTGGTTTTCAATGAAGCCAAAAAACATCTGAAAAACAGTCAGATTATTCAAGCAGGAATGCCAGTCCGCGAAGAAATTGAAAATGCCATCCATGACGCTCATAAAGATGAGAAATTTCATCTTTTGTCATTCGGCGGAAGCCAGGGTGCTCGGGCCATTAATTACTGCCTCAATGAAGCTGTGATGTCCGGTGGCGATTGGGTGAAAGATCTTTCTGTGGTCCATCAGTTAGGTTCCTTGGACTATGCGACAGTTTCTGCCAAATATCAGGGTGCTCTCTGTGAAGTGGAGTCCCATGAGTTTATTTTTGATATGCCTAAGTATTATAAATGGGCAGACATCATCGTAAGTCGAGGCGGGGCTAGCTCCATTGCTGAGGCTGCGGCTTTTGGGATTATTCCGATCATTATTCCTCTTCCAGCCGCTGACAATCATCAGCAAAAGAATGCGGAAAGTTTGGTTGCGAAAAATGCAGGGCGCATGATCTTGCAGAAAGATTTAACTCCGGCTAGGTTGATTTCTGAGATCCAGTCCTTGCGCAATGATAAAGCTTTGCGCGAGCAAATGGTGCAGAATATAAAGAGCTTTTATATTCCCCAAGCGGCGACGACAATCGCAAAGGAAATATTGCAATGAAACTACAACACGCCAAATTTCATTTCGTAGGTATCGGTGGTATCGGTATGTGCGGCCTTGCGGAGTTGTTGCATAATATCGGAGCTAAAGTCTCTGGTAGCGACCTTTCTGAAAATGCCAACACGGAACGACTTAAAGATTTGGGTGTGAAAGTTTTCAAAGGCCATGCCTCTTCCAACGTCGGAGATGCCGATGTGGTGGTGTACTCCAGTGCCATTCAATACGGAAATCCTGAAATCTCTGAAGCCCGTGCTCGTCAAATTCCTTTGATTCCTCGTGCGGAGGCTTTGGCAGAAATCATGCGTTTGAAACGCGGTATCGCTGTGGCGGGAACGCACGGAAAAACGACGACGACGTCCATGACGTCGGCGATTTTCTTAGAAGCGAACTTAAGCCCGACGATTGTTGTCGGCGGCCGTTTTGAACTTATTAAGTCTACGGCGATGTTGGGATCTGGTGAATGGCTTGTTGCGGAAGCGGATGAATCTGACGGAAGTTTCCATAAGCTGTCTCCGGAAATTGCGATCATCACGAATGTTGATTCCGATCACTTGGATCATTTTAAAACTTTTGAGAACTTGCAAAAGAACTTCTATGACTTTGCTTTGAAAGTTCCATTCTATGGAAAAGTGATTGCTTGTGGGGATGACCCTGTCATCCGCCAAATTTTTGAAAACTTCCCTAAGCGTATTTTATTCTACGGTTTTGACGAGAAAAACGATTTGGTTCTTAGCGGCGAGCAAGGGCATTACTCTTTGTATCGCAGTGATCGTCTGCTTGGCACAAGACATCTTGTAGGTGAGTTTGATTTGAAAGTTCCAGGTCGTCACAATGCTTTGAATGCTGTTGCTGCGATTTGTGCAGGTGTGGCGGCGGGAATTCCGTTCAATACGTGTGCAAAAGGTTTGCAACGCTTTGAAGGTGTGGATCGTCGCTTTCACTTTAAAGGTGAAAAACGCGGAATTCGAGTTTACGACGATTACGGGCATCACCCCACAGAAGTTCGCGCGGTTCTTCAAGCCTTCAGGGAAAAATATCCAAAACAGCGTCTGGTCGTTTTCTTCCAGCCGCATCGTTATTCCAGAACTCAACACTGCTGGCATGATTTCACGACGGCGTTTAAAGAAGCCGATGAAGTTTTGCTCGCAGATATTTATGCAGCAGGCGAGGCTCCGATTCCAGGAATCAGCAGCGAAAAACTTGCGCAAGACATGAAGCACGAACGTGCGCAGTATTTCTTGCGCGATGATAAGTCGGCTCAAAAAGTTCTTGGCATGCTTAAAGAGGGCGATGTATTCGTGACTCTGGGCGCTGGTGATGGCTGGAAGCTGGGACTTGACGTCTTAAATCAGCTCTAGGCTCTAGAATGAAGAAAACTTTTTTGATTTTATCAATTGCAGTTCTTGCGCTTTCAGGTTGTCAGACTCCCAAGGGACAGGATGCCATCATTCGCACGGCTAAAGAACGTGCGGATCATGCCAGTGCTGAAGCTATCGGATCTCAGTTTGCCATTTCAACTCAAGGTCGTTATGCAAGTAAGGCGGCTGAAGAAATTTTCGCGCAAGGTGGAAACATCATTGATGCGACGGTAGCGGCTTCGTTTACGGTGTCCGTTGAAAGACCGCAATCAACGGGAATTGGTGGCGGTGGATTTCTTCTATTTCATGAAGCAAAAAGTGGAAAGACTTATGCCATAGATTTCCGAGAGCGTGCGCCCTTGCGTGCGACAAAAAATATGTATGTGGGTAAGGACGGCAAAGCCAATACGGACCTTTCTCAAAACGGCATCTTAGCTGTCGCGGTTCCGGGAATTGTTGCAGGTCTTATTGAAATCCATCAAAAGTTTGGCTCTTTGCCTTTAGAAAAAATCATGCAGCCGGCGATTCGTTTGGCTGAAAACGGTTTTCCTATTTACGAAGAATTTCACAAAGCTTTGGAAAATCGTGTGGAGCAAATCAGAAAAGATCCTTCGGCGAAGGCGATTTTTCTAGATGCTTCTGGAAATGTTCCACCTATAGGAACGGTTTTGGTTCAGAAAGATCTCGCAAAAACTTTGCAATTAATTTCTAAGAATGGCAAAGACGGCTTTTATAAAGGTTCTGTCGCTAAATCCATTGTGGATCTTTCCAAAAAGGGAAAAGGCATCATCTCTCAGAAAGATTTAGCCTCTTATCAAGTCAAATGGAGAAAACCCGTTGAAGGTCAATTTCATGACTATGAAGTGTTTTCGATGCCGCCGCCAAGTTCAGGAGGAGTTCACGTCATCCAGTTTTTGGATTTCTTAGAAAATGACAAATTAAAAGAACAGGGCTTCTTGTCGAAGAATTCAATTCATTTAGCCGCTTCCGCTCTGCAATCTTCTTTTGCGGATCGCGCGAAGTATTTGGGAGACCCAGATTTCTCGAAAGTTCCTGTGCAAGGGTTGATCTCGCCAAAATACGTTGAATCACGCAGAAAAGAAGTAAGTCTTGATCGTGCAAGAAAACTTCCTGATGTTCAGGCCGGCAATCCTGTACCTTATGAGTCCACGGAAACAACGCATATTTCATTGATGGATAATCAAGGAAATGCTGTCAGCACTACGCAAACAATCAATGGCTGGATGGGAGCCGGGATCGTCGCTCCAGGAACAGGCATTGTTCTGAATAACGAAATGGATGATTTTTCTGCTCAAGAAGGAAGCGCGAACTTATTTGGAGCTATTGGCGGAAAACCCAATGCTATTGCGCCAAAGAAAACTCCGCTGAGCAGTATGTCGCCAACGATTCTTATGAAAGACAACAAACCTTATATGGCGGTCGGTGCACCTGGTGGTACACGTATTATCAGTTGTGTTGCACAGACGATTTTAAATTACGTCGAGTTTAAAACTTCTTTGTACGATGCTGTGACGGCTGTTCGTTATCACCATCAGTGGCAACCGGATGTTTTGTACATTGATCCTCCGGGGCCACGTCCGGAAGTTTTAAAAGAACTTAAGGCGATGGGCTATGATGTGAAAATAGAACCTGTGCCATGTTACGTAATGGCTGTCGCAAGGGAAGGTGACAAACTTCATGGGGTGGCAGACCCACGGGATATTGGAATCAGTATCGCGAAATAAATTTAGGCAGCCGACAAGGCTGCCTTTTTATTTTCTAAAAAACCAACTTCAGAAGTTTACTGCGGATCTGATTGGCTCGTGTTTCATTGGTAGTTAGGTCGGCGGCTTTATTGTACATCGCTTTGGCTTCTTCTGTCATAGATTGCATCGAGTACGCATCAGCCAAATGTTCTGCAATGATGCTGGCAGAAGACTGGTATCCATAGGCCTTTTCCAGAACTTGAACTGATTCAGAAAACTTCTTCTGTTTGAAAAGTACCCATCCAAGTGTATCCAGAATATATCCGTCCGTGGGTTCAAGTTCCAAAGCACGGCGAGCCAGTCTTTCCGCCTCGGGGAGGTGCTGATTCAGTTCAGCCAGGGTGAAAGCCAGATAGTTCATGCTTTGGACATGATTGGGTTCGATTTGCAGGATTTTCTTCATTTGCGAAACCATCACATCTTTTTTGCCAAGTCGATCCAAGATCAAAGCGTGTTGAAAGAGCAGACCGGTATTTTGGGAAAATTTCGTCAGCCCTTCTTCCAATACACGAGCGGCCTCTAAATAGTCGGACTTGGCGTCCAACAGGGACGCATACATGGTGTAAACTTGCGGCTGATCGGCTTTTGTTTTCAGTCCTTTTTTAGTGAGATCCAAGGCCTGATTTAATTTTCCCAGGCCTTTCAGTAAATGAGCCCCATGCACGATCGCCTCACTGAAGTGCTCGCTAGAAGGTGACACGAGCATGTATTCATGAATGGCATTTTCCACAGCACCAATTTCTTCATAGACGGCCGCAAGATAGTAGCGGGCGGTGTCTGAAGTTGGAGACTGGGCTACAATTTCTTTTAGTTTTGATACAGCCAGGTGAAATTGTTTCTGTTCAATCAGAATGAGGGCCATCTTCATTTGAACTTCAGGCGAAGCTTCCGAGTTGTCAGCAATGAATTCAAGTTGCTCATAGGCCTTATTGAAATCTCCGCTCTTGATATATGTTTGTGCGATGATGTCAGCAACGTCTCGGTTAAATGGGTTTTGCTTTTGAAACTCAAGACAAAGCGAAAGAGCTTTGCTGCTCTTCTTTTGCTGCAAGTAAAGATTCGCTAGCGATATGACGGCGTCTTCGAAATCAGGTTTAAGTTTCAAAGAGTTTTTGAAAGCATTTTCCGCAGCAAGGAAATGTTTTGCTCCCTCCTGATCCAGATGCGTGAGGCCGAGGTAGTAGTGGGCCATATGCGGAGTTTCATAATTAGGATTCTTCAAAAGAGATTTGAAGTACTGTTCGGCCTTTTTATAGTCTTTCTTATCCACGTAGAGGGCGCCAATGTAGATCAGTGCCTCTTCATTTTTTGGATGTAGGCGCAAAACTGCATTGTATTCAGAAATAGCTTTGTCATAAAGTTGCTCATCCGAATACAGTCCACCTAAAAACAGATGCATCTCGATATTCTTAGGATTTTTATGAACGGCTTGTTCGGCATGGAAGATCGCTTCTTTCGCCTTGTCTGTTTTTAAATACTCCGCTGACAGGAGCATATGGACAGTGGGAGAGTTTTGATCCATGGCCAGTACTTTTTCAAAGAGATCAATGGCCCGTGCAGAACGTCCTTCGCGGCTATAGATTTCACCCAAAATAAAATTGTAATCCGCTTCAGTGCGAATGTTCAGAGGATCGGAAACAGAGGAGGGAACAACAAGGTTTTGTACTTGAGGATTCGTGGGTGTCTTTTTTGCGGGCAAGGTTCCGCAAGCTGTAAGGATAAGCAGAAGGGCGCTACTTGCAATTGTCTTAGAGGATGGATGCATCAGTTCTCCTTGTCAGATTGCATTGTAAAGAACTTTACAAAATTATAATAAAATTCTTGAGCATACCCACAAGGACTCGTCCTTCATCCTAATCAAAATCTGAATAATAGAATGTTTCAGGAAACGGAATTTCTGTCTCTCTAAAAGATTGACCCCAATTTTGGGGTCAATCAAAAAACTCAGTTTTATATTTTTAAATACTACAGGCATTAAGACGCATCATCTAATGGCAGCAGGTCTTGGTGGTTTGTCGAAGTTCTTGCTGCTGTTTTCACAGGACCTGAAGGCGGAGGTGTTTTTTTCTTGGGTTGTTTTGAAACTGTCGCAGCAGGGGACTCTTTGGAATCACGTTTTCCTTCTACGATATGAATCAAATCTTGAACCATCGAATGCATTTGTTGAGAACGTTCAGAGAGAACTTCCGCATTCGACGCACATTCGCCGGCAGCAGACGCATTGTTTTGTGTTACGCGATCAAGTTCATTAATCGACATATTGATCGAGTTAACACCTTGAGCTTGTTCAGAACTTGCTGTCGAAATTTCGATATTCAAAGCTGTCAGTTTTTCAATTTGTTGTACGATTTCATTGAGCATCGCACCACTTGCTTGAACCACTTCGTGACCATTTTCAATTTTGTCGACGCTATCTTTGATCAAACCGGAAATTTCTTTGGCTGAAGTCGCACTTCTTTGCGCCAGCGCACGAACGGCTTCGGCAACAACTGCAAAACCTTTACCTTGTTCGCCCGCGCGAGCAGCTTCAACCGCGGCATTCAGGGCTAAAAGGTTCGTTTGAAAGGCGATATCATCAATCACAGTGATGATCTCTTCGATTTTCTTAGAGCTCTTGGCGATTTCATCCATTGAAAGAATCAGTTTTTCAACTTCGTCTTTACCTGTGCGCGCTTTTCCTTGAGCACGTTCCGCCAAGTTTCTAGCTTCATTTGTGTGTTCGGCATTGAGTTTAATCATGCTCGACATTTCTTCTGTTGCTGATGTTGTTTGTTGGATAGACCCCGCTGCTGTGGCTGCTGCACTGTTAAGATCTTGAGAAGACTTCGTGATCTCAACACTTGCCTGAGCTACACCAGTTCCGGTCTCTTGCAATTTTTCAGCGATACCAGAAAGAGCTTTCATCGGTTTGTTTAAGAAGAGGAATGCCAAGAAAAGAGCCGCAATGGAAAGACCTGCGGACCAACCAATAATATACCAAGTGGCATTCGTCGCAGCGGCTTTAACATCGGCTTTACTGGAAATAACTGCGAAACCACCGTGAAGTTTTCCATCAGACCAGTTTTCCATGGGGTAACCAAGGATGTCTTTGCCATTCTTCCAAGGAGATTTTGCAGGGTCACCGTGACAGTTCATGCAGCCTTGGGCTGCCGACAAACGCACCGGGCGATACACAATTGTTTCAGTATCTGTCGAAGCGGAAAGCTCCGTTAACTTCGGATCTGCTTCAAATTTTTTGAGGATCTCCATTTCTTGCGCTGTTGCACGGTTTTCCGGATTGCGAGGCTCATCAGAGAAAATGCGGAATGTATATCCTTCTTCCTTTGCACCTTCTGCGCCGACTTTCATCGCAGCAAAGATAGGAACCTGTTTTAGAATTGTCAGCTTGGCATCTTTTGGAAGATTTCCATCTGGATGCTCAGTGATCGCTTTCTCAATACTGGCATCAAGTCCTCCTTGAGAAGCAATGTAAGATCGCACCGCCTCGAGGCGTGATAGAATGGCTTTGGATTTTTCGACAAGCTGCTGTTCCCCTTGTCCAGAGATTCTTGCAGATGAAACGAAAACAGCCGCTGCCGTACAGATTACACAGGCAAAAATAATGCTCGCCATCACCTTTGTGTTGAACTTCATTTTATTACGCTCCTTTTAGTTGATGGCTCCTTATCGAACGGTTGTTCAGCGTACATTCGTTACAAATTTTTGTTTTGTTCTGAACTTAGTGAAACAATACGGACTAAGGAAGAGACGTTAAAATTCATAAAGCGATATAAATAGAAACTAGATTATAATGCGAGCTTTTGCGATTAAATAAAGTCTAGTTTATGATAATAGTTTAATGCGCTTCGATTCACCCGAAAGTATGAGATTCAGTTGTTGGACAGCTTCATCCATGACACGAGATTGATTGTTGAGTTCTTCAGAAGCAGCGGCGCATTCCTCTGCGGCCGCAGCGTTGGCTTGAGTTATCTTATCCATTTCATTCAGCGCCGTATTGATTTGTGTAATGCCCAGCTCTTGTTCTCCACTGGCCGAGGAGATTTCTTTATTCAAAGTGGAAAGCTGTTCAATGGTTTTTACGATTTCTTTCAATGAAGATTCACTAGAAAGAACAACGGAATGCCCCTGTTCAATCTTAGCAACACTCTCATTAATCAATGTGGAAATTTCTTTTGCGGAAGTTGCGCTTCGTTGCGCAAGGCTGCGCACGGCCTCGGCGACGACGGCGAAACCTTTTCCGTGTTCACCGGCTCTGGCGGCTTCAACGGAAGCGTTCAGTGCTAAAAGATTTGTTTGAAATGCGATGTCGTCAATAACGCTAATGATCTCTTCAATTTTTTTCGAGCTTGTTGAGATTTCTTCCATGGAAGAGGTCAGCTTGCGCACTTCGGCTTCACCGATACGCGCTTTTTCTTGCGCGCGTTCCGCAAGATTTTTAGCTTCTCCCGCATGTTGGGTGTTCATCTTGACCATGCTTGAGACTTCTTCCGTGGAAGCAGAAGTTTCTTCCAAGGAAGCGGCTGCTTCAACAGCAGCATTGCTGAGGTTCTGACTTGAAACAAGAATTTCATTTCCTGTTGTGGAAACCTGCGCGCCAGCGGCGTTAATTTTTTGAATGGCCGCCACTAATGACTTGAGCGGGCGACGAACAAAGATAAACGAAACAAGTAAAATCACAACAGTGATAAACAAGGCCCACAAAAGAATAGAGTAGGTGGTGTTATTCGCCGCTTTAACGACTTCGTCGGTCGATGAAGTGATGGCGAAGACGCCATGAAGTTTTCCGTCTTTCCAGTTTTCCATTTGATGTCCCAAAATGTCTTTGCCATTTTTCCAGGGACTTTGGGCAGGATCTCCATGGCAAAGCAAACAACCTTGCGCTTCGCTTAAACGAACGGGGCGATAGACGACGACTTCTTTTTTATTGGATTCGACGATCTCACCCAATTCGGGGTTGGCTTGGAATCTTTTAAGAATTTCCGTTTCGTGCTCCGTGGGTTTGTTTTTCTCTTTGCGAGGCTCGCTGGCAAAGACGCGAAATTTATAACCGTCTTTTTCTGCATTTTCAAAGCCAACAGAGATCGATGCAAAGATAGGAACTTTGCGCAAAAGACGAGTGCGTTCCTCCTCAGGAAGTTTGCCATCTGGATAACTGTTCACAGCCAGATCGAAATCATGTTTGAGATTTCCTTGTGTAGCGATGTAAACGCGGATGGCTTCAAGACGAGAAAGAATCGCCTGTGATTTTTCAACCAATTGTTCTTCGCCTTGCTTGTGAACTTTCGAGAAGGAGATCGCCACCGCTGCCAGTGTGCAAACAACGCAAGAAAGACCGACGTTCAGAATAACTTTGCTGCTAAATTTCATAGATGTCTCCTCAGTCACGTTTATCGGAGGAAGGCGGTGGGACAACATAGTTAGAAACTCGCATTATTGCATTTGAACAATCTTTGTGGTTGATAGTCGGGCCAAAGACTTTGGTCTTGTTTTGCGGACAGCGTTTCAAAGTTCGCTCGGATATTGATAATCTAAAAATCACGGCAGCCACGCGATTTTGCGGAGAAATTTCAAGTGAAGAAGCTCGTTTTACAACTCATCTTTGGATTTATTATTCTTCCTCTTTCTGTGGCTGGAACTCTTTTTTATCTGAACAAAAACGGATTTTTCAACATCAGTAAAGTGGAAGTGGTTTTAGAAAATCCACCTGGGGGCCAAGAGCAATTCTTAAAGCCCAACGTCGATAATTTGGAATCCGCTCTCGCAAAATACAAAGGTCTTTCGCTTTGGAATATCAAATTGAAGAAAATCTCCCGCGAAGTTTCCGCTTTGAATTGGGTTGATGGTTTGAATATCAAGCGCAGTTGGCCTTCGACGTTGTCTGTGCGTGTGCGCCCTCACGAAGTGAAGCTTCTCTTCATGGCGAAAAGCGGAAAGCTTGTTCCAATTATCAAAGATGGAACTTTCTTAACTCCGATTGAATCTAAGGAAGCTCCCGACGTGGCTCTGTTAGAAGGTGAAACATTCCTGAAAAAAACAGAGCTTAGAAAAAAAGCAGTGGATGTGATCGAACAAATTCCTGCTGAAGGATCGTTCAGTAAAAAAACAATTTCTGAAATTCGCTACGACGGCAAAGAAGGTTTTTGGATGACCTTGATCAAAACCGGTGTGCAAGTAAAAATGGGTGAAGATCAAGTGGCATTGAAGGCTGCACGTGTAAGTCAGGTCGTCGATTATCTCGAATCCCGCCAGTTTGACGCTCGCGTCATAGATGCGAATCTGTCAAAGAAAGTCCTTGTCAGGTTGCGTAAGGATCCCTAAGCTTAAGTCTGGAGGACCGATCAAAGTCGGGCACATTTGGCTCGAATACCTTTTAAAATGATTTTAATTGGTGGTCCTACAACATAAGTTTAAGCATCCGTGAGGACTTAAGGATGAGTACATCAAAACCGAAAGCACCGGTATTGGCTGGCTTGGACATTGGTTCTACCAAAGTTTCATTTGTCATTGGAACAGTCAATCCCGACGGAAAAATCGAAGTTGCCGGAGTGGGCAGAGCCCCAAATACAGGCATTCGCCAAGGCGTTGTGGTTAATATTGAAGCCACAACCGAATCCATTAAAAAAGCCAAAGAAGAAGCAGAACTGATGTCAGGTTACTCCATCTCTGAAGTGTGGGTGGGAGTTGCTGGGACACATATTTCCTCTTTCGATTCAAAGGGCATGGTTGCCATTAAGAATCGCGAAGTCACTGCTTCTGAAATTGATCGCGTGATCGAGGCGGCAAAAGCTGTTGCGGTTCCTGCGGATCGCACGGTTCTTCATGTTCTTCCAAGAGAATTCAAAGTCGATGGACAAGACGGGATCACAGATCCTATCGGTATGTCAGGCATTCGCTTGGAAGCCAATGTGCACATCGTGACGGGCAGTCAGAGTGCTATCAATAATTCTGTGAAATGTGTTGAAAAAGCGGGTCTTAAGATCGCTGGCCTTGTGCTTGGGCAATTGGCATCTGCGACAGCTGTTATTTCAAATGACGAAAAGAACTTGGGCGTATGTGTTGTCGACATGGGCGGCGGCGCGTGCAACGCTTTGTACTTCGTGAATGGAAGTGTGGCGCATTCATCGACAATTCCGGTGGGCGGTCAGCACTTTACTCATGACGTGGCTGTCGGATTGAGAACTCCTCAATTTGCGGCAGAGTCTCTAAAAATTAAACATGGTTGCGCAATGGCTTCCATGGTGAATGAAAACGAAACTATCGAAGTGGAAGGCGTGGGTGGAAGAAAATCCCGCGTGATTCCTCGCAAAGACCTTGCGGACGTTATTGAAGCTCGGGCAGAAGAAACTCTGAACTTGATCGCAAATGACATTCGCATGAGCGGTGTGATGCCGATGTTGGGATCAGGAATTGTTCTCACAGGCGGCGGCAGTCAGCTTGATGGCTTGGTGGAGATGGGAGAGTTTATTTTTGATATTCCGGTTCGCAGAGGTTCTCCTCGTGAAATCGGAGGACTTACGGATGTTGTGAAATCTGGAGAATTCTCAGCAGCCGTTGGTTTGTTGTTGTACGCTTTGGGGCAGAAAAAAGATTTGCTCCATTCGAACCAACAACAAGAAGTCAATATTGGTGAATCGATCGACGGTATCACTAAGAAGATCAAAGATTTTTTTGGACAGATTTTTTAATTTTACTCGGTGAGGGCTGGAGGCCCTTGATTCTGTGGGGAGGATCGAATGTTTGAATTAGAAGAAAATATCAATATTGGTGCAAACATTAAAGTAGTCGGTGTCGGCGGTGGCGGAAGTAACGCTGTTTCCACGATGATCGAATCAAACATGTCAGGTGTTGAGTTCATCGTAGCCAACACGGACATTCAAGCTTTGAACGCAAACAAGGCATCTAACAAAATTCAGTTGGGCCTTGATTTGACAAAAGGTTTGGGAGCGGGCGCGAATCCAGATGTGGGTCGCAGAGCTGCGATTGAATCGTACAATGAAATTGTTGAGAAATTGGAAGGCGCGGACATGGTGTTCGTCACTGCGGGTATGGGTGGCGGAACAGGGACAGGTGGCGCTCCGATTGTTGCGAAGATTGCGCGCGAAC
This sequence comes from Bdellovibrio sp. HCB-110, assembly GCF_047323225.1. GTDB lineage: Bacteria > Bdellovibrionota > Bdellovibrionia > Bdellovibrionales > Bdellovibrionaceae > Bdellovibrio. Next base: position 3,376,936 of record NZ_CP178750.1, on the reverse strand, counting down.
TTGGCGCATTGACAATCGGTGTAGTCACTAAGCCCTTCCTGTTTGAAGGTAAAAAACGCGGTAAACACGCTGAAGGCGGTTTGTCTGATCTGAAAGACAATGTTGATACATTGATCGTGATCCCGAACCAAAAACTTCTTTCTGTTGCAGCTGAAAAAACTCCTCTTTTGGAAACTTTCAAAAAAGCTGATGAAGTTTTGTTGCAAGCGGTGAAAGGTATTTCTGACCTTATCAATATCCGTGGTTTGATCAACTTGGACTTCGCGGATATCCGCACTGTTATGTCTTCTAAAGGTATCGCCATCATGGGTACTGGTTCTGCGAAAGGTGAAAACCGCGCAGTAGAAGCGGCAACAGCGGCTATCTCTTCTCCTCTTCTTGAGAATGTAAAAATCGACGGCGCGACGGGTATCATCATCAACGTGACTGCAAGCTCTAGCTTGTCATTGTATGAAGTGAATGAAGCGACAACATTGATCACAGAAGCGGCTCATGAAGATGCTGAAATCATCTTCGGTGCAGTGATTGATGACAATATGGGTGACGAAGTTCGTGTGACAGTGATCGCGACTGGTTTTGACTCTCACGACGTAAAACTTGTGAACGATATGGCTCAAGTAAATCAAATGCAGAATTTCTTGAACCAACAAGCGGCTCAGTTCGGCAATATGAACATGCAACAACACATGCAGATGCCGCAAATGCCACAGATGCCGATGATGCCGCAAATGCCTCAGTACCCACAAATGCCTGTGATGCCGACAATGCCTCAGATGCCACAAATGGCGCCTGTAGAATTGCCGCCAATCTCTGCTGTGCAGTCTCAAGTGATGAACTTCACTCAGCCTTCACAACAGGAGGTACCCCAGGTAACTGAGACTGTTGTTGTTCCACCAGTAGCTCCAGTGACTCCGCAAATGGCGCAACAAGCAGCGCAAAACGTGATGCCACAGGCTCCGGTTCAACAACCAGTTCAAGAAGTTGCAACACCAATTCAACCGCAAGTTGAAGGTGCTTCTCCTCGTGATTTGTTGCTAGCTAAAGCTCGCGCTTTCAAAGAAAGCCAAGAGTTGAAAGCTCGCCACAACAATCCAGAACAGTTGTCTATGAACGTAGATCATGAACAACAATCTTTGGAAGAAGCTCGTCGTATGGCGCGCGAGGTTTTGAGCTCTCCATTCTCTAGCCAAAACTTGGAAGTTCCTGCGTTCATCCGCAAGAAACAAGGTTTTGATCTGAACAAAGAATAGTGGAAGCCTGGTTTTTATCTGACATCCACTTAAAAACCGCTGAAGAGCGCAATGGGAAAATCCTATTGCGCTTTTTGCGTTCTTTGCGAGAGAAAAATCCGCAAGATGTTCATCTTTTTCTTCTTGGCGACATCTTCGATCTTTGGGTCGGAGGCCACACTTATTTTGCCAGAAAATTTCAACCATTGATGGATGCGCTTCGTGACCTTAAGCAGGCCGGTGCACGCATCACGTACATCGAGGGAAACCACGACGTGCATGTTGAAGGGTTCTTTCAAAAGAAGTTGGGCATCGAAGTTTTTGTCGAAGCTCAGTATTATTTGATTGAGGGGCTTCGTGTCCGTTTAGAGCACGGAGATTTAATTAATCGCAATGATGAAAAGTACTTGAAGTATCGCAGCATCATTCGCAATCCATTCATCAAGCCTTTAGGAAATATTCTTCCCGGTCAGTTCTGGGATCACATCGGCAATAAAGCGAGCAAAAAAAGCCGCGCTCGCAGTGGTCACTATCGTGTATCGAATGAAGGTCCGTTGATAGAGATGATTCGCTCTCACGCGACAAAGGCTTATCATGAAAAGCCATTTGATATGATCATCTCAGGGCACATGCATGTCTTTGACGATCACATTGTGGAAGTGGATGGACACAAGGTTCGTTCTATTAACCTCGGCTCTTGGTTTGAAGAGAAGGTGAAAGTCTTCTGCATTCGTCACGGGCATGGAGAGTGGGTCTATATTAATTCATAAATACGCGAGCTTTTGGTAGGGCTTTGTAGAAGGGAAGGGCTCTGGCAGTTCCGCTCCGTCAGACACGGCATCCTGCCTCACCGCGCTTTGGTACGACTTCGTGTCGGCGCGGAGGTCTGACTGCGCAGAACTGCCAGAGCCCTTCCCTCCTACAAAGCCGAACTAAGTCTGTGTCTAAAAATAAAAATGGATAATTCTTGTGCGTCGAAATAAAAAACCGAAGCTGTCGGCTTCGGTTTTAAAGGCGTTTTTTAGAACGTATTTTTTTATTCTTTAATGTAATCGAAAGTTTGAACTTGGGGTTTTGAATGGCATGTGCCGTTCAGGGTTTCGTATTTTACAGAAATGTCTACGTATTCAGGATTGCCAAGACCATCGTTGTCAACGCGGCCGTTGATTTGCAGAGTTACTTTTTCTGCGGAACCGCAACCGGATTCATAGACGTCAGTAAGAACATTTGCGGCTTTGAATGAAAAACTGTCTTCGTTGTGACGGGCGAGGTAAGTCAATTTCATTCCTTCAAAGTAACGTGGGTCGAAATAACTGTAGATATTTAGAGCCGGTGTGTATGTGTCAAATTTGATGATAGAGATTTCTTCAAGGCAAATTCTTTGTGGAATGGTTGCTGCTGCTGGTGCGGATTTCAAAGAGTAGCAAGTTTGCACAGCGATGTGTTCTTCAGGTCCCGCGAAAGCTTGGAAAGAGCAGAGTACGATAACGGCAGTAGCCAAAATAGACTTCATAAAATCTCCTTAGAAAAGTGCCGTATCGATACCATATTTTTATAAAAAACCACGTCAGCCTTTTGTTAAGGCTACAAAAAGCGATTTTCTTTGTTCTATTTGCATTTTCAAACAGGCGATCCATAGCTATTTCCGCAAGGATCAACGAGGGAGAGAAAACTATTCTACAAGAGGAATGCCGAGAGGGCTGAATTTTTGAACGCGGCGATTGTAGACGTCGACAACGTAGATGTTTCCCCAAGAGTCTCCCGCCATGTCTGCTGGGATTTTCAGTTGTCCGATTTGTGAACCGGGTTGGCTGAAGCTGAGTAAATAATTGCCACCGCTGTCGAATTTATCAACTGAGTTGGTGTTATAGTTGGTGGAGTAAATGGAGCCTGCGGCATCCACATAGACGCCATATCTGTAAGGTCCATCGCCAAAGCTAAAGAGGAAGTTGCCGGAGGAATCATACTTAAAAATTTTCATCGCACTAATATCGGTGACATAAATATTCCCATTTTTGTCGATGTGAATTCCAGCCGGACCTACAAGTTGTCCACCTCCTCCGGAGTTTCCAATGTCTCCAAGGTAGTTTCCTGTTTTATTGAACTTTTGCACTCGACCATTCCCGGAGTCGGCGACATAAATGATGTCATCTTTATCGATGTAAATACCTCCGGGCATATTGACCTCTCCAGGGGCTGATCCGCTGGAGGCGATTGTTAAAAGGTGTGTCCCGTCTGCGGAGAGTTTTTCAACTTTGTTTTGGTTGCCGTCACAGACATACACATTTCCTTCGGAATCAACAGCCATGTCATAGGCGTATTTAAACTGTCCAGGGCCCGTGCCATTGCTTCCCAAAGTCATTAGATAATTTCCTTGGGGATCAAACTTCCAAACTCCTTGAGGCTTCGTAATATCTATAGATTGCGCAACATAGATGTTATCCGAAGAATCAATCCAAATTCCCGTAGGATTCACGAATATTTTTTCGGATTCATCATAATCTTTATAAGATTTTTGATAGACGCCGTCAGTGTTCCACACCTCAATGCGGCTTTTGTCTCCGTCAGCAATGTAGACAGAATCGTTGGCGTCAATGAGAAGGCCGTAGGGTTTTCCGATGGCATCGTGTCCGCCTGTATCACCTTTGAATGTCGCGATGTAGGCCCCTGCGGAAGAAAATTTGATGACTTCATTGCGTGAAGTTTCACTGACGTAAATATTTCCCGTGGAATCAGTCTCTACACGTGCTGCTTGTTGAAACTGTCCAACGCCGGCACCCGACGTTCCAAACTTCATGACATAGGTTCCGGAAGAATCAAATTTTTGCACGCGATCGTTGTCATATTCAACGACATAGAGATTCAAGTTGTCGTCCACCTTAAGCCCGTACGGACAATTCATCTGTCCATTCCCAGCGCCCGATGAACCGATGTTTTTATTGTGTGTGCCATTAGGATTAAAAACTTGCACGCGATCGTTGTCGCAGTCAGCAACGTAGATCAGCCCATTTTTATCAATGACAAGATCTTTCGGGTTGCTGAATTGGCCATTTCCAAAACCCGTCGATCCCACTTTGTTGAGAAAATTTCCGTTGCGATCAAAAACTTTGTAGGAGTTTCCATCAAGAACATAAATAAGATTGTTGTGGATGACGGCTTTAATAGGTCCCGATAGTTGTGCATCTGCCGCTCCTGGAGGACCGAAACCCATGATGAATTCATCCGTCGCAGGATCGTACTCTTGAACGCCATAGGTGAGTTCATTAAGGCTTGCGATAAGCAAATGACCTTCAGGAGTCAGTTGCACACTCGCCGGCGTGACTAACGGATACTTCATTTTTCCAATGGGAAATATTCCAGGCAAAGGCGTAGGTGTTGAGGGATTCAAAACGGGTGCAAGGGAGTCTGGATTAAGAGCTCCCAAGTTCATATCCAAAGTGCATCCTGTGAGCAGGAAGACTCCGAGAAGGATTTGGAAAAAACCGTTTACGTTCATGAACTTCCTTGTGGTTATCCATTATATTTTTCGGTTTTTAACAAGGGGGCCTAAAGTCTAATACCGACGATTTAGGGGAACGTCTTAAGATGAGACGTGAACATTGCACGATTGAAAAGGTTTTTCAGAATTCTAAAAGAACAATGTCGCTGTTGCGGAATATTCTCTGAGTAAGTAGTAGTTGTAGAGAAAGCCCAACATAAAGTTTCTGGTCAGGGAGTATTGAACTCCGCCGAAGTAGTCCTCTTTGATTTTTTGCGTCTCAAGAGTTTCCGTGTCGTAGTTATAGTAGGGAGCCGGTGAATCTTCCGAGCGCTTTGCCGCAGTCAGAATGAATTTTCCCAAGGACAAACTGGCCGTGTAGACCTGCACTGTTGCAAGGTAGGTCTTTTCTTCGTTTTCAAGGCGCAGATTTGAGTAGTTCAGAATCAGCGAATTTAAATAAAGCCCGACGTTGTAAGTTTGCACTTGGTATTTGATAGTCTCTTTGAAGCTGGGGTCGTATTCGATCTGTGTGCTGTCGCTGTAAGCGGAGTAACCCACAGCGAGGGGACCGAGGGTTGCATTGATACCACCACCTGGAGTGACGTCACCTGTGAGCTTATTGTACTTCCCCATCACGCCCACTTTCAGAGAGTAACGACGAAGTCCGCCTCCTTTTCTTTCGGCGACATCGAAAGCTGTTGCCAGTGTTACTTTTTGGCTTGGGTATTTTTCTTTCTCCATCTTTCTTTCTAAGAGTTCGTCAGTGAGCTCAAATCCCGGAGCTCCAAAAAAAGTTTCTTCACTGTTTGTGGGAGAAATCGAAGCGCCCATGCGACCCGTGCCGCGCACCAGAGAGAAATCTCCACCGCCAGAGAAGTAAACTGTTTCAACGCCAAAGCCTTTTTCAGTCGGGACGGCGGAAGGATTGATTTTTACTTGGGTGCTACCCGGAGAAGGACTGGAAGGATCACGACGGTAGCGGCTGCATTCGTTGATAAGATAGCAGTCCGTGTCGGCGCTCGCTGAAACGCACACAAAAAGACACGCCAGAGCGGTCAAAATAATTTGAAGAGGAAGCACTTTGGACTGCACAACAACTTTTCGGTCAATCCCTCGGCGGCTCAACGTCGAGGGAAGAGGAAACAGTCCTTGGGCTAGTCAGGAACTTATTTACGAGCACCTGCGCAGTAATATTTATTCACAGAGACGCTGAGTTCCGGCTCGTTGTCGCAAAGAGATTCACTTAAACCTTGGCCGCGATTACTGGCATCACTTAAAAGCATCACCATTTTAAGATAAGTCGGAGTTAGAGTTTCGCGAATTTTGAGAACGACATCGCGATAAGGTTTGCCGGGATTTCCCGCTTCATAACCGCGAGCGCAAAGTTCTTTTTCAACAGATTCAGGAACTGAAGAATAAGTTCCGGCCCACAAACCCCATAGACCTGCAAGGTATCCCGTGCGGTCTTCACCCACTGTGCAGTGGAAATAAAGGCTTTTGTTTTTTTGAACGGCTTTTTCAATCGTGCGCAGCGCTTGAACTGTCATCGTGCAGGCACTTTTAAAATCATGGAGATCTTTCCACGGAAACGAAATGTGTGTGATCGAGCGGGGAGCGATTCCCAACTTTTGTAAAGTTTCTTGTTCTTTAATGACTTCACCCTTGGTGTCCGTTTTGAAAATCAAAAACTCTGTCACACCGAGATCCATCAACTCCTGCATTTGTTTTTGATTTGCCGGAGCTTTGCCGCGGATGATTTGCGAACTTTCAGTTTCGTAAATCACGTGAGCGTTTGAAATAGAACTTCCCTCTACGGCAGCGTGGGAAAGAGAAGCCAGGATCAATGATAAAGAAAGAATAAGTGTTTTCATGAGGACCTTTTTATAGCAAGTCCTGTGGAAAACAAAATGGGGTCTGTAAAATATAATATGCTTTATATGAATGATACTTATTTCATTATTCTAAAAACAAGCACCATCTCTAATTTAAGCGTTTTTAAAGACTATTCTGTAAAGTCTTTGAAGTTCGCCAGGCTGCCTGAATCTAAGACGGCTGTTGAGTCTCGCAGAGGTTCTTTGATTTTAAGAACTTTGCCTTTGCGGAGATAAACCATTTCGACAGTTTTTTCGTTTTTTCGGGCGGCCATACGTACGGCCTCTTTCAAGTCCAGCATGCTGCGGATGCGTTTTCCGCGAGCGAGTTTTAAAACATCACCAGCGCGAACTTTAGTTTTCGTTTTCTTAGCATCCTCAACACCCAAGGCTGCTCCATCTGCTAAATCTGTTAAGGACGGAGCGAAGAGAACGTTGATATCTTTTCTATGAGCTGTTGGGTAGCAGAAGCCCACAGTGCGATAAGATTGAAGCCCTTTATCCGTAGCAGGAGCTGATTCCGTAGAGCTGTCGAAAAATTTATAACCACGCTTCATGCAAGTCTCACCGACAACGCGTCCTACGTAGGAAATGATGTAACGAGTTTTTGTTCCTTCTTTGATATTGGAATGGACATAAAACGTGTCTTTAAAACTGGTGTCTTCGATACGATACCCAAAGTCAGCGGGAGATTGTTGCTCTTTAAAATCAGTCGTCGTAGCGCAAGCGACCAATGAAAAACATGCGGCGGTAAAAAGAGTCTTTTGCATCTGCACTCCTCAAATAAAATGGATCTTATTATTACAACGCCTTTTTGCGGACAGATCTAGCTGTTTTCAGCGGAGGTCCGTGTATTTGGTGTATTTCGTTGTCTGCCAGGGTGTTCCTTCCTAGAATCATGGAGCGGAGGCCTTATGAAAAAACTTATTTTACTTCTCTTGTCTCTTCCTTGTGTGGGCAGTGCTCAATCCAAACTGGTCCAAGGCAATACGGAGTTCGCATTTGATCTCTACAAAAAAGTCGCAAGCTCTGACGGAAATATCTTTTTCTCTCCCTACAGTATTTCGGCGGCTCTGGCGATGACGAGTGCTGGAGCAAAAGGTAAGACTCTTCAAGAAATGAACAAAGTTTTGCACTTGCCAGCAAAAACACACGAGCAATTTCAGGAGCTAGAAAAAGATATTAATTCTGCCGTGGGATACAAACTGACGGTTGCAAACAGCGTGTGGGTCGAAAAGTCGGATACTTTTAAACCCGCATTTCAGGATATTGTGAAATCCCAATACAATGCCCATTTTGAGGCTCTGGATTTTAAAAACCAACCTGATCCATCTCGTATCATCATCAACAAATGGGTTGAACAAAAGACTCAAGATAAAATCAAAGATCTTTTGCCTCCGAACTCCATTAAGGGTGGGGAGATGGACTACACGGGCTTAGTGCTTGCCAATGCCATTTACTTCAAAGGCGATTGGCGTGTGAAGTTTAAAAAAGAACAAACGAAAGCCGGAGACTTTGTTCTTGCAAACAAAGATATCGTGAAAACGCAATTCATGAATATGAAGGACCGTTTTTATTATGCGGAAGATGACAAGTTCCAAGTATTAGAAATGATGTATGAAGGTGGAGACGTTTCGATGGTGGTCTTCTTACCGAAGAAGGGAAAAGACCTTAAGAAGTTGGCAAAGAATTTCAACACAAAATACTTTTCGCAAATGATGAAGAAGGCTTCTTCCAACGGAATGTCCGAAGTGATTGTTTCTTTTCCGAAGTTTAAACAGGAAGCCACTCTTGAACTCAAAACGATTTTGCAAAGTATGGGAATGCCTTTGGCTTTCACGAAGAACGCGGATTTCACTTCAATCAGAGATCTCAAACCGGGCGAAGCTCTTTATATTGATCAAGTTTATCACAAAGCTTTTGTTGCTGTTGATGAAGCGGGTACTGAAGCTGCAGCGGCAACAGCCGTTGTTATGGCGACATTGGGAGCGATGATGCCCATGAAGAAAATTGAATTCATCGCCGATCATCCATTTATGTACGCCATTCATCACAAAAAATCAGATTCAATTCTATTCCTTGGGCGCTACGCAAAACCGTAGCGCCGTAGGGAGGACAATCAAGCCTTTGCTTTAAGCATGGGTTTGAAGCTCTCAATATAGGCAAATCCCAAAAAGATATTAAGAACGACTAAAAGCACTGCCAGTGGAAGACCTGCTTGATCCAATAAAGCATGAATTAAAAAGATATTCACGGTGAGAGAAGAAAGCACCACAAGGCTTAACGGTACAAAAAGATTTAAAATTAATAAAGCACCACACAGAATCTCCAGAACTTTCACGAGGTGAAAGAAGTAACCTGTATTAAAGAGGGCACCTAACAGAGCACCTTCCGCCGCATTGGGAGGTGGCAGTTGGAAAAAGTTAAAATAAAAATTCAGTCCGAAGATGAGCCAAATAGTTCCGAATAAAATGCGGGCGGGGGCAATAAGTTTTTTCATAGATTTGTTCCTTTCATAGTCGACAAAATCAAATCGGTTTCTTTAATAAGTGAATTCATCAGAGTCGCAGCGCCAGTGTGTTTGACCTGCGGATAAGATTGGCTTGCCCAAAGAGCCATATAGTCCGTTGTTCCTTGAGCAGCAGGCGCAGTTTTAAAATCTTTTGTAAGCCACGTTTGCACGGGATAAGGGGCGATCTTATTTTCAGTCCCGGCCAGGTCCCTCATCATTTTATTTTCAATACCCCGAGCGAGACGGCCACTAAACGCGCGAGTGAGCTGTGTGGGTCTGCGCTCGCCTGAACGTAAAAGATCTTTATGCTTCTGATTGGCGTTAGATTCATCGCACGCTAAAAAGGCTGTTCCTATTTGTGCCCCTTGAGCGCCGAGAATAAGAGCTGCGGCAATACCGCGCCCATCTGTGATTCCTCCAGCGGCGATCAAAGGTTTGCGTATGCGATCGGCGGTTTGGGGAATGAGAGAAAAAGTTCCCATCAAGGATTCTTCGGCGCGCTTAAGAAAAGCTCCGCGGTGGCCGCCGGCCTCAAATCCGGAGACAACAATAGCGTCCACATCGGTGTCATCTAAAGCCAGAGCTTCTTCGACGGTGACGGCAGTGCCAATAGTGAGAATTCCTTGTCGTCGGCATTCAGCCAGAACTTCTTTGGAAGGAATGCCAAAAACGAAACTGAAAACGGGAGGCTTAGCTTTTAAAACAGCTTCGACTTGATGGTCGAATTTCTCTCCGAAGCTTTTGGGAAATGTCGGAGAGGGAACTTTTAGTAAATCATAGTAAGGTTTGAGAGAATTCTTAAACTCTTCAAACTGCGAAGGCGTTATATGTTCCGCCTCGGGATCATGATCGGAAACCCATAAATTGATTGCAAAGGGTTTCCGTGTTTTGGTGCGAAACTCTGCCGCAAGACTTTCAATTTGCTCGGGCGTCATATAGTGCGCGCCGAAAGAACCCAAACCGCCCAGGTTTGAAACAGTGGAACTCAGTTCGACGGAAGAGAGGCCGCCGCCAAAAGGACCTTGAATGACAGGCCACTGCAGACCGAACATCTGGGTAAATTTATTCTGATTCCACATACGAACCTCGATTCTGATGTTTCAAATATTACTATACTGGGTTACGATTATAAATAAGGTTTCTAAAGGTAACTATTGAATGAAGTTACCGTTTGGAAACCGCAAAATAAACCGAAGGTGTAAATATGCTTCGTCGAAGAAAAAGTAAAGTAGCCTCACCCTGCGATACCGATTGTCCGCTGACGGCGTGCATGAAGCTTGTTGGAGGAGCTTGGACACCCAATATTATTTGGTACCTTAGAGACGACCCTCGCAGATTCAGTGAGTTGAAAGACGACATCAAGGGTGTGTCTTCAAAAGTTTTAACGGAAAGATTAAGACGGCTAGAAAAGGACGGACTTATTTTAAGAGAGGTCATTCCCTCATCGCCTCCGACAGTGGAGTATTCTCTCACGTCCCTGGGCCGAGAATTAAGACCTGCGATCGAAGCCATTGTCAAAGTCGGCGAAAAAATCAGAAAGAAAAAGTAAATAGATCGTTAGCCGGTGGGTGTACCGCCGGCAAAGAAGACAAGATAGGCAAGAACTCCTACCACAAGACCCACCAGCAAAAGCACAATCACGGACTTTAGGAAGATACTCATCGGTTCCGGAATGTCTTCTTCGCCTTGATCTTTTCTGTCTTCTGGAATGGTTTCCATGGCGTTCTCCTTAATGAAATTTTAGCGAGACTTCCCTAGTTGTAAAACAGAACAGTCGCAATGTGCGCGAATGCAGAAATGGTTTTGTACTTAGGCAAAAAAAAGCCCTCGATAACGAGGGCTTAGTAGGTCGTCGAACAATTTAGCTAAGAATCAAATTAGAAATTCATTGTGTAACCAACAAGTCCCTGAACGCCGGACATGGTTGTTCTTAAGTCAGTGCCGGCTCTTTCAACTTCAGAGCTGCCACCGCATTGGCTGATCCCAGGAATATCACCGCCCGCAGTACAGTTACCACCTGTTGTGATATTTCTTTCGATCGGCATGTAGCGAAGATTTCCTTCAACTGTCAGGCAGTGTGAATCCGTGAAACAGAAATCAACACCAATACCGCCCATGGCGCCGAATGCACTTCCTTTGAACTCAAGATTCTTTGCACCTGCAGTGATGGAACCGCTGAGACTTCCATATCCCAAGCCTGTCTGCATGTAGAATTTAATGAATGAGTTTTCTAAAGGGTAAATACGGAAGATCGGGAATACCGTGTAACCCGTAAGATCATAGTCGTAGCTTCCATCAGATCCAGATCCCGACGTTTTTTGCATAAAGTAGGAAGGGCGGAAGACGAAGGCATACATCGTGCCGCTAAAACGATAGCTCCAGTTTGCGTAAAACTCCCAGGCACTCCCTAGGTTTTTTGTATCCGCATTCGACGGAGCTGCAGCGGCATCATCAATCGCCCCATTCAGATCGTTCTGTCCCGCAGAGACAGTGGAAAGACCAAGGCCTAATGCCATGTCTCCTGAAAGACCACGACCACCGCCACGTCGCTGTGCATTTGCGTCTTGTGCTGAAAAGACAGAGAAAAGAAGTACTGTCGAAAGAAAAAGACTTACTTTATTAAAAGTCGTCATAAGTAGATCCTCCTGATCCAAGTAAACAGACTCGCATTTTACATTCTATATTAGAGTCTTGTAATATAGGATTCTGTTCAACTCTCATTCTACTCTTTTTGGACAAAGGACGGGACCTTCTTTGGTCGGGCGATTAATATTGAGACAGTTTATCTCCTTATGAGATGCTGCTTTTATGAAACATCTGGTAGAAAAGATACTCTCTTCAAAGCAAATTTTTCGCGGCCGATTTTTAAAAATAGAACAAGATCAAGTGCAAGCTCCTGACGGAAGAACTTATGTCAGAGAGTACATTCTGCATCCCGGGGCGGCGATGATGATTCCTCTTTTGCCGAACGGGAATGTGGTTATGATTCATCAATATCGTCACGCTGTAAAACAAGTCTTTCTTGAATTTCCTGCCGGTAAAAGAGATCACGGTGAAGAAACAATTCTCACGGCGCAGAGAGAACTCAAAGAAGAAACAGGATATGAAGCCAAGGATTGGAAGTTCCTGACCACAATACACCCTGTCATTGGCTATTCGAATGAGCATATTGATCTTTATTTGGCACGGGAGCTCACTCTCGCTCAGCAGCAATTGGATCATGGAGAATTTATTGAGGTCGTCGAAGTAAAACCTGAAGACCTTATGAGATATGTGCGTGAAGGAAAAGTCAGTGATGTGAAAACCCAGATCGGGGCTTTTTGGCTTGATAAAATCCTGCGTGGGGAGTGGAATTAAGAGGCAAGGAGCCTCTTATGCACATTCAATCTAATGACAGTTTCAGAACCAAAGAAAAGCTTCATGTTGGAAGTAAAAACTATTCAATTTTTAATCTTCAAAAGATCACTCACCCGAACATAAAAAGACTTCCGGTTTCTTTAAAAGTTCTTCTTGAAAATCTTTTGCGCCACGAAGACGGTCTTCATGTGACCAAAGAAGACATTGATGCGTTGTTGAGTCTGGACAAAACTTCTCTGACTCGCGAGATCTCTTTTTTTCCGGCCCGCGTTCTTATGCAAGATTTCACCGGAGTTCCAGCCGTTGTCGATTTGGCGGCGATGCGAGATGCGATGAAAGCCTTGGGTGGCGACCCAAAAAAAATCAATCCCCTTGTTCCCGTGGATTTGGTGATTGACCACTCTGTGATGGTGGATTCGTTTGCGACACCAAAATCGTTTGATGAAAACGTAAAAATGGAATTTGAAAGAAATCATGAACGCTATGTTTTCCTAAAATGGGGGCAAAGCGCTTTTCAAAATTTCAAAGTGGTTCCTCCGGGCACGGGCATTTGCCATCAGGTGAATTTAGAATACCTTGGTAAAACAGTATGGCATTCAAAAACCAATCACGGTGAGTTCGCTTTCCCTGACACGCTTGTCGGAACAGACAGTCACACGACGATGATCAATGGTCTTTCCGTTTTAGGTTGGGGTGTCGGCGGTATCGAAGCTGAGGCGGTGATGTTAGGTCAACCGCTGAGCATGTTGATTCCAGAAGTTGTGGGCTTCCGTCTTGAAGGAAAATTGCGCGAGGGTACAACGGCAACGGACTTAGTTTTGATGATCACACAAATGCTTCGCAAAAAAGGCGTTGTTGGTAAGTTTGTGGAGTTCTATGGCCCGGGACTAGCTTCGATGTCTCTGGCTGATCGCGCGACGATTGCCAACATGGCGCCGGAGTATGGTGCGACTTGCGGCTTCTTCCCTGTGGATGAAGAAACTTTGAAGTACTTACGTCTTTCTGGTCGCGATGCCGACACGATTGCACTTGTTGAAACTTACGCCAAAGAAACAGGTTTGTGGCGTTCAGAAGAAAATGAAAAACATTTTACCTTCAACGATACATTGCACTTAGACCTTTCTACCGTCGAAGCTTCTTTGGCGGGACCAAAACGTCCTCAGGATCGCGTTCTTCTTTGCAATGCTAAAGAGGATTTCCAGCAACAGTTGGTCTCGGGTTTTCAAATTGCCAGTGATAAAACTTCAAAACACAACTCCGCAGTTCCTGTTGAAGGAGCGTCGTACACATTGGGACATGGAGACGTGGTGATTGCGGCCATCACAAGCTGCACGAACACGTCCAACCCTTCTGTGATGCTGGGAGCGGGTTTAGTTGCGAAGAAGGCTGTCGAGAAAGGTTTGCAAGTCAAACCTTGGGTGAAGACGTCATTGGCTCCGGGATCTCAAGTTGTGACTGATTATTTAGAAAAATCCGGAATGCAAAAATATCTCGATGAGTTGGGTTTCAATCTTGTCGGTTATGGCTGCACTACTTGTATTGGCAATTCCGGTCCATTGCCAGCTCCTATTGCGGGAGCCGTGGAAAAAGGCAACTTGGTTGTGGCATCTGTTTTATCAGGAAACAGAAATTTTGAGGGTCGTATTAATCCTCATGTGAAAGCCAATTACTTGGCGTCCCCGATGTTAGTCGTTGCCCACGCATTGGCGGGCAGCATGGAGATTGATATTGCCGCAGATCCTCTTGGTGAAGATGCGCACGGAAAACCAGTGTATTTGAAAGACATTTGGCCTACGAATAAAGAGATCCAAGATCTCGTGAATCACACAGTGGCCACAAAGATGTTCGATGCACGCTATAGCAATGTTTTTGCAGGAACGGACGATTGGAAAAAAATCGAAACGACCTCTTCGCAAACATATTCTTGGGACGAGAGTACGTATATCAAGAACCCACCTTATTTTGATGGTATAACGATGACTCCGGAAAAGCTCCACGACATCAAATCGGCGCGTATCCTGGCGATTCTTGGGGATTCCATCACGACGGATCATATTTCACCTGCGGGAAGCATAAAAAAAGAATCTCCGGCGGGAAAATATTTGATGGCTCACGGTGTGGAAGTAAAAGATTTTAACTCTTACGGATCTCGTCGTGGAAATGATGATGTGATGGTGCGTGGAACTTTTGCCAACATCCGCATTAAGAACGAAATGCTTCACGGGGTTGAGGGAGGAATGACGAAACATATTCCTTCTGGCGAAGTTCTTTCGATTTACGATGCTTCTATGAGATATCAAGAGTCGAATACTCCGCTTGTCGTTGTTGCCGGAAAAGAATATGGCACGGGTTCCTCTCGTGACTGGGCCGCTAAAGGCACACGTTTGTTAGGAGTGAAGGCTGTTATTGCTGAAAGTTTTGAACGCATCCATCGTTCGAACTTGATCGGTATGGGTGTCTTGCCTTTGCAATTCCATGAGGGCATGAACCGCAAAACATTGAACTTGGATGGAACGGAAACCATCAGCATCGCCGGAATTGAGACGGGAATGAAGCCGCAACAGGATTTGAAAGTAGTAATTACAAGAGCTAATGGACACAAAGATGAGGTGTCTGTGCGCTCACGCATCGATACTGCTGTCGAACTTGAGTACTATAAAAACGGCGGCATTCTTCATTATGTTCTTCGTAAGCTGATCTAAATATTTCTGCGAACATATATTCTTCCTCTGTACGCAGAGGGAGAATATGTTCCGTAATTTTGCCCTTTCCACAAATTTCCGCGAATAAAATTCAGTTATTTAAACGACTTACTATTCACATAGACTTAAGTTTTGTATCGGCATATGAGCTTTTGTTCCTCTCATATATGAGCAATATTAAAAATACATGAGTAAAAAATGGCTCGGCTTAATCATCTTGTTAATGGCATCGCTTTCTGTCGCTTCGTATGTTTTATTACGCGGTAACAGGGGCTTTTCTATTGCCGATGAAACTCGCTTGGGAAAACCTCTTGCCGTGGTTCGAGAAATTCACAAAGACGTGCGATTTAAAAATCCCGGAGACTTCTTCTGGCAAGAAAGCGAAGAGGGCCAAAAATTATACAACGGGTCCGAGGTTTTCGTCGGCGCTAAATCCAAAGCCACGGTGTTCTTTTCGGGAAATCGCAGAGCCAAACTTTCAGCAGACACCTTGCTAAGAATTTCTCAAGATGTCGCGGATCAGAACAGCCTGGTTCTTGCTTTGAGTGACGGGGCTTTCAATCTTAAAAACTTTCCTAATGATAAAACCGGTCTTGTCTTGAAAGTCGATGAGGCGGGTCTAAAAATCGGCCCAGGTTTTCGCTTTGATCTTTACGTGAAGAAAAGAGACGACGGCTTGGGACTTGCCATGGCCTCCGGAAAAATGGGCATGGCGGGAGTTACAGAAAAAACCGAACTGCTGCAAGGTGAAAGCATCATTATCAAAGAACGTTCTTCGGATCTGGGAAGCACCGCAAATGTCCCCGAGGGAAATCAAAAGAAAGTGGAGCTCTATATTGATGAGACGCTGGATGCCTCAGTAAAACTGCTTCATCCCGTGGACAATCAGATTGTTTATAATAGCGGACGCCCTCAACTTTTTCAGTGGTCCGGCGGCTCCCAGGAAAAAATGATTCTGCAATATTCCACTCATCCGGATTTTTTCGAAAAAGTAGTCGATGCCGATGTCACGGGTCTGAGTGTTTTTGCAATTCCAACCAAAGAGTTGCACGGCGATGTTTTCTGGCGTTTGGTTTCTTACTACAAAGGAGTTCCGCAGTACTCGAAGGCGGGCTTCTTTAAAATCACGAATATCGACGGAGTTTCTTTTGATAAAGTGACCTTGCAGTATCTCAGCCGGGCCAAGTGGCAACTGGAGGCTGATGTTCAAGAGAAAGCGGCTTTGCGCTATGAATATCAAGTGAGCCAACAGACGGACTTTAATGAATTGTTTGATGCTTATTTAGGGAAGCCACCTTTTCGTTCGATGATTGATTCCCACGGTGATTTCTTCATTCGTGTTCGCCGTATCTATGACAACGGACTGGTGTCTGGTTGGTCTGAAATAAAAACAGTTCGTGTTCGAGAGCCGCTTAAGAATCCTGTTTTGCAGTTGGCTTCGCAAAGTGAAAACAAAGAAGGATTGGTCACGGCCCATCTGACCTGGGAACAAATCCCGGAAACTGCAGAATATCTTCTGCAGTTTTCAAGATCTCCGGAATTCACCTCGCAGCAATCGTTATCCATCAAAGATAAACTGGAGACGGATGTCAGTCATTCTCAGAGCGCTCCGATTTATTATCGCCTGGTTGCTCAATCCCAAGAAGGTGAAATATCACCGCCTTCCAATATCGTGGCCGTCAGAGCGTCAGAACTTCAGAAGGAAAAGAACCAGGCTTTGCTTGCACACAGAATGGCTGAAGAAGAAAAGTTAAAAGAAAAGAATTCAAAATTCTCTGTGACCAGTCCCGCCGACAAATCCGTATTTTATGTCCAACAAAAAATTAAGTTTACGTGGGATGGGCCTGGTGCCGAGACTCTTCAACTCTCAACAGTTCCTAAATTCACTCAAGATATCGAAGAGTATCCGGTGCAAGGAAAGAATTCCTTAGAGTTGACTCGAACAAAGACAGAGAAACTGTATTGGCGATTGAATAATAAAAAGAAGTCTTTCAATCTGCCGGGTCGCATGTTCACTGTCTTGCCACAAACAGATACATTGATTGAGAGTATTGACCTGCATTTTATTGGACGCGGAAAGTGGGAGATATTCCCGCAAGTAAAGGGCGCCCGAGCGGCAGAAACTTATCAAGTGCAGCTCAGTCATGATGCTGGCTTTACAAAAATTTATCGAGACCAGACGCAGTCTTTAAATAAGGGCATTGAAATCACGGAGCACGGAGAGTATTTCGTTCGTGCCAAAAAGATTTCTGAAGGAAAAGCGATTTCTGCGTGGTCTAATACGGTCACTCAGTTTATTCGTCCGCCATTAAGTGCGCCGATTTTAGGAAAGAACGAAGAGCAATTGATCAGTCCCGAGGTCATTCAGGTGAAACTGGCTTGGGAGACTGTACAGAACGCTAGCAGTTATTTGGTGGAGATTGCTGACACCGAAAAATTTGGCAGTATCCAGCGCAGTATTATCGTCCGAGAAAACAATTATTCCGTAGAACACTCGACCAAGGAGCCTTCGTACTTAAGAGTCAGCGCAAGGTCCCAAGAAGGGGAGTTGTCACCAGCTTCGAAGGTTTTTAAAATCAAAGGTCTTGTGCCGGGGCCTGCTATTGATCGTTATGAAGTCGTCTTCGCCAATTACGATGATCCTAAAGACACCGATAAGCTCCATGTCTTATGGTCGCATCGTAAGAATGCAAAAAAATATATTATTGAAGTTGGACGTAAAGAAGACCTTCGTGATGCCCAAAAGTTTGAGACTGTGAACATCGAATTCTTCAGGCCCGTCAAAGAAGAGGGCTGGTATTACTTCCGCTTGCGACCGATTTCAGGAAGTACGGAGTTCTTTGATACGCCGTCTTCTGTCTATGCGATCGAATACAGAAAATTGAAAGAATTGAATGTCGCAACACTCGATGCCCCTCAAAAGGGGCAGATTGTAAAAGCAGAAGGGGCTAAGCCCAATGTGCGTTTTGCCTGGGGGCAGGTGTTAGGAGCGGCTTGGTATGAATTGGAACTGGCGAGAGACACGGATTTTAAGAATGGCGTTCTCTATAAGGTCGAGGCCCGTGACTATCTTTTACGTTCCGGCATCGACAAAGGGCGCTGGTATTTCCGGGTTCGAGGGCGCAGCCAAACGCAGTCTTCCCCCTGGAGTCCTCCGAGCTTTTTTGAACTTCGTTAAGAAAAGCTCCTGTCAAACTTGTGAGCAAAGGTGCCCTTCCACGGTTCATTTGAAGGATTCTTTAAACTGAAATGCGTCTAGCTTTCTTGCAAGCGGCTAAAATCTTGGCAGCATAATTGCTCAAGGAAATTCGTCTATTTATTTTAAACGAAATATGGGAGCTCTTATGAACGTAGTGAAGTTTGGTGCCCTGGCTTTGACTTTGGTGATCAGTCAGACGGCCTCTGCCTCTTTCTGGGGTAAAGTTAAAAATGCCTTTAACGACTGCAAGTACGACGAAATCGAATATCAACAAGTCTATCAATTCGAAAAAGAAACAACGGCGAAGTTGCCGGAACATTTCTCGGGTCGTTTTACAGAGCAAGATTTCAATGAGAAACCTTGGCTTAAAGACTTCCGCTATGTGATCGTTGTAAATAAAGCAGAGCGCGGCGCTTTTGCACAAACAATGCGTGTGTATGAATACGGTCTTTTGATCCATCAAACGAAAGTGTCTACGGGCCGTGAAGGCTTGGAACTTCGCCGCAAAAACAAAGTTTGCACAGGCGCTCCAGCGAAATCTTATTGGTCACAAACTCCAACGGGATTCTACACGCCGAAGTATCTATCTAAGGATCACAAATCAAGCTCTTGGGATTCAGACATGCCATTTGCGATCTTCTTTGATATCGACAATGGCTTGGCTCTTCACCAAGTGCATTCAAAGTACAAAGACTATCTTGGCAACCGCGCCTCTGGCGGCTGTATTCGTCAAGATGCCGATACTGCAGAAAATCTCTTTAATCGCGTAAAAGAAACTGAAGGTGCTGTGGTTCCGGAAATCAATGTGGATGGAACTCCGGTTTTGGATGAACAAGGCAATGTAAAACGCAGCAATCAGCAATTCTGGACAAGCGCACGCACAGGTGAAACTGTGAAGTTCAATACATTCAGTGCGTTGATCATCGTTGAAAACGTTCAATAGTCTGAAAAATTGAAAGATAAATAAAACGGTCATCGTAGGAAACTCGATGGCCGTTTTTTATTTCTGGATTATTTTATTTCAAAGCGACGGCGGATGTTTTCTTGAAACTCGGCATTCTTTTTTAAGTTATCCACCAGAGCTTCCATTTTGGCTCTGGGAATGCGGCTCTTAGGGCTAAGGACTACACCCAATTTGTAGATGGAATCATAGTTGTTAGAGATACTGATTTTATCGCGGTAGTCGGGATTCTTTCTTATAAAATCATAGATAAACGATTTTGCCACAATGGTTACGTCAGCACGGCCTGTGGCGACAAAGTGCAGGCAAGTTTTCGAGTTGTCCAGAATCTCAATTCTAAAGTTCTTTTTTAAAGCGCGCTCGTCAGCATCCAGCCCCGCAAAGCCATAATGATACCCTTGAACAACGGCGATGCGCAGTTTTTTTAGTTCTTCAAAAGTCTGCGGAGCGGGGAGAGCCCCTGCCTTGGTAATGTAGACCTCACCATCTTCGACGTCTAAAGGAATAAATTCGTAAGAATATTTAGACCATTCCCAAGCGGGATCTTCATAAAGATAGAGATCCACGCGATTTCTTTCCAAAGTTTGATAGCGCCGATTTGCAGGCACGCGTTGGATCACAAAGGTATAGTCTTTTTGCAGGGAGTTCAGAATTTTAACGGTTTGAGTTGTGATGCCAATGTGTTTGGACTTGTGAAATTCATAGTACGGAGGGAAGTCATAAGCTCCCACTCTAATCTCTAAGACGGCTTGGGCGGTCTGAAAAGAGAAAAGAATGAGAGTTACAACTAAAAACTTCATCTATATTTATCCACCATCAGAATGAATGCGTATTCCGTTGCAGTTTCTTTGAGCTGGTCAAATCTTCCCGAAGCTCCTCCGTGACCGGATTTCATATCTGTTTTAAGCAGAATCACGGAATTACTTTTATTGTGTTCACGAAGCTTTGCGACCCACTTTGCCGGTTCCCAATATTGTACCTGAGAATCATGCAATCCTGTTGTTACAAGGGTGTTCGGGTACGACTGATCTTTAACATTATCGTACGGCGAATAAGTTTTGATGTAGTCATAAGCTTCTTTTTCGTTGGGATTTCCCCATTCGTCGTACTCGGAAGTTGTTAGAGGAATGCTTTCGTCCAACATGGTCGTGATCACGTCGACAAAAGGAACTTGTGCCACGACACCGTGATAAAGATCCGGACGCATATTCATGATGGCTCCCATCAAAAGACCACCGGCGCTGCCGCCCATGGCATACACGCGTTTTGGATCGGCGTATTTTTCTTTAATCAAAGATTCTGTGCAGTCGATGAAGTCATAGAAAGTATTTTTCTTTTTTGATGTGCGACCGCTGTCATACCATTCACGACCCATCTCAGATCCCCCGCGAATATGAGCCTTGGCATACACAAAGCCACGATCCACAAGACTGAAGACGCTGCTGCTAAACCACGGGTCCATGTTCGCGCCATAAGATCCATATCCGTAGATCAACATCGGAGCGGAACCATCGAGCTTCTGACTCTTCTTAAGAATCAATGAAACTGGAACCTTGGTTCCGTCGCGAACTGTAAAGAAAACTCTTTCGGTGCGGTAGATGTTGGAATCGTAGTTTGGAACTTCATGGGTCTTTTTAAGGACCTGTTGGTGCGTGCTCATGTTGAAGTCATAAACAGAGGGAGGCAAGCGCATGGACTCGTAATCGAAACGAACCCAGTCCGTGTCGTATTCACGATTGTCGCCTACAGAGGCCAAAAAACTTTCATCGGCAAATGGAATATAATAAGAATGTTTGGCTTGGCGGTCTGTCACTTGAATCTGTGTAAGACCGTTTTTGCGCTCTTCAAGAACCAGATGATTTTTAAAGACAGTGACATCTTGCAGGTAAGTGTCAGCTCTGTGCGGAATAAGTTCTTTCCAATCCTTCACCTGTGTATGCCCGATTTCAGCCGTCATCAATTTATAGTTCTTCGCATTTTTATTGGTCACGATATAGAACTTGTCACCACCGTCAGTGACAGAGTATTCGTGTTCACGCTCGCGGGGAGCAAAGACTTTGAAGTTATCCAAAGGCTTATTGGCATCCAGATAAAGAACTTCAGTGGTCAGTGTACTCCGTGATCCAATGTAGATGTATTTGTCTGAAAGAGATTTGTAGACGTAGACAGAGAAAGTTTCGTCTTTCTCGAAATAAATCATTTCTTTCTTATGCGTCTTAAGATTATAGCGATAGATCTTTTCAGTTCTTAGAGTCTCGGGATGTTGTTCAGAGTAAAAAACGGTCTCATTGTCATTAGCCCACACGAGATTTGCGCGAACGTTTTCAATTTTATCCGGCAGCATTTTTCCAGTTTTCAGATCTTTAAAATAGATCGTGAAGAAACGACGGCCCACAGTATCTACAGCATAGGCCATGATCTCGTGGTTCGGACTCATGTTGGGACCTGTTGTTTGATAAAAGCTATGTCCCTGAGCCATCTCCGGAACGTTGAGTAGAATTTCTTCAGGCCCCTCTAAAGAACCTTTGCGGCGAGTGTAGAGAGGATATTGTTTTCCGATTTCAAAGCGGCCTTGATAATAATAATTGCCGTCCTTCGCAGGAACTGAAGATTCGTCCTCTTTGACTCGAGATTTGAGTTCTTGGAAGATTTCTTCTTCTAAAGCCTGTGTCGGCTTCATCACTTGATCCGTGAAAGCATTTTCTTTATTGAGATAGTCGATAACCAGCGGGTTTTCACGCTCGCGCAACCAGAAGTAATCGTCTTTACGAATGTCTTCGTGTTTGTTTAAGGAAATGGTTTTCTTTTCTGGTTTTGGATATTCGTTCGGAAACTTATGCATACAAGAAACTCCCAAAAATAAGAAGGCATAGATAAATCTTTTCATGGGAGAAAGGCTAACATGAAAAGTGGCCCCTGACACCATCAAGGGGCCACGACGTAAGTCTGGTTAAGGACGGGCTTCGCGTGGGGGGCTGGGACGTGGTTTCTTCTTCGTCTCTTCCGCAATCGCGTTATTGTAAGCCTCTAAGAAAGTGGTCCGAGCAAACTCCTCCATGGAAGTGGCTGTTGTATTCAATTTGTCTCTTTGCAGTGTGCCCGCAATCGTGCCATTGGTGAAAGACTCGGAGAGTTCGTTATACGCATCGGCCCAGTCTTCGGTGAGCCCCGCACCAATCATATAATTTTTCATTTCTTGCGGAGGAACTTCGACATATTCCAGTTCTGGCTTTTTAATAGCCTGGCCGATAATGCGAATGGCTTCGTCCATGGAAAGATCACGTTCACCCAAAAGGTATTCAATATTATGAGATGTAAAATCCGGATTCATAAGGAGGAACGCGGCGCGAGCGGCAATATCCCGAGTCGCGACAAAACTAAGAGGAATGTCTCCGGGAATAGTTCCGAAATAACGGTTCATGGAAATGATACTCGGCATTCCCATGATAAGATTTTCCATAAAAAACGTCGGTCGCAAATGCACGATATCGGCATGAGTGATTTCATTAAGACGCTCTTCCTGATCGTGAAGTCCTAGCACGGGACCTGTGCCGCTTTCTAAATCAGCTCCGACGCTGCTAAGGTTGACGACTTTTTTGATGCCGGCTTCTTCGATGGCTTCGGCGATCACTTCACCGAATTTATTCTGATAGAAGCGCACTTCAGTGGCACTGGGATTGGGTGGAATCATAGTGAAGACCGCAGAACATCCGCGCATAGCATCGTTCAGAAAGGAAACGTTGTTTGCATCTCCTTGGGCAAACTCAGCACCGCGAAAGGCTTCTTTATTGGGAAAGTGGCGCGCTACACAGCGAACCTTCTGTCCATTGGCCAAGAGGTGAGTGACAATCTTTGAGCCAATATGGCCAGTTGCTCCCATCACGAGAATCATAAAAAAACCTCCTTGTGAGCTTCCCATGCTAAAGGAAGAACAAGGAGGTTATGTACTTACAACTTTTTAAGCTGACTTATTTCGCGTCGGCCAAAAGTTGTTCGGCATGAGCCAAAGATGTCTTAGAAATCTTCTCACCACTGATCAGACGGGCAATCTCTTGCACGCGGTCTTTGGTTTTGAGTTCTGACACAAGCATGGACACAGAATCTTTCTGCGGAGACTTTTGAATAAAGAAGTGAATGTCACCAAATGCCGCCACCTGTGGAAGGTGAGTGACACAGACAACTTGTTGTCCTTTGGCAATGGTTTTCAACTTTCTTCCGACTTTTTCGGCTGTTTCACCAGAGACACCCGTATCGACTTCGTCAAAAAGATACGTGCGCGGTTGATTTGTCGAACCGACAACACGTTTCAGTGACAAAAGAATACGGCTCAACTCACCACCAGAAGCAAACTTTGCAAGAGGGCGTTTTACGTCTTTCGCAGAAGTTTGGCTTAAGAACTCCACATCACTGACACCTGTTGAAGCAAGCTCCGCCATTTTTTCGACGTTCACATGGAAAGTAACACCCTTCATGTTCAGCTCTGCAAGTTCCGCATTCACGCTGTCAGCTAAAAGGTCAGCACCTTTTAAGCGACGCTTGTGCAGATCGGCACCCAAAGTTTCAAGTTCTTTTAAAATCACGGCAGCTTCTTTTTTCAAAGACTCAATTTTTGTCTCTGAATTTTGCAGATTGGAAATTTCAATTTCCATTTCCATCAAAGCTTTTAAGATGTCGTTAACACTCGTGCCGTATTTCTTTTGCAGTTTACGCAAATCACTCAGACGGCCTTCAGCCTCTTCCAGGCGTTGCGGATCAGAATCAATTTTCGAAGCATACTGACGAAGTTCATAAACGCTTTCGTCGATCAAAGTCTTCGCTTGTTCCAAGTTTTCAAGTTTTGCCGCGATCTGAGGATCCACGCTTGAAAGCTCAACGCCTTTTTTAAGAATGGCATTCAGACGGCTGATGGCAGAGTCGTCGTCTGTGTAAAGAGCGGCTTCGGCTTGATCTACGAAAGAACCGATGCGCGAAGAGTTTTTAAGTTTCTTTACTTCAACTTCAAGTTCTTGATCTTCACCCGGGGAAAGATCCAGGTTTGCGATCTCATCACGTTGATAAACCAAGAAGTCCAAACGTTGGGCTTTTTGCTTGGCATCGCTTTCCAGTTTTTTGATTTCTTCAAAGATGCCGTAATAGCGTGTGTACTTTTCCGTGAATAAAAGGCGTTTGTCCCATGTTCCCGCGTATTGATCCAAAAGATCCAAGTGATAAGCTTTCGACATCAAGTTGCGATTTTCGTGCTGACCTGTCATTTCAATCAAAGGAGCTGAATGACCTGCTAACTCCACAAGGGGAGCTACGATATCGCGCAAGCTATTTAGAGTGCTCAAGCTTCCGTTAAGGTAAACTTTGGATTTATCACCAGCGCTTAAAACACGACGAACGATTAAAGTGTCTTCATCCACTTCAATGCCCATGTCTTTGAGGTTTTCTAAAATATCAGCACGGCGGCTGATATCAAAGGAGCCTTCAATCGTCGCTTGGGATGCGCCTGTGCGAATGGTGTCGCTAGAGCCTTTGCCACCCATGAGCAAAGACAAACTTTTTAATAGAACCGATTTCCCGGCACCTGTTTCACCACTTAAGATGTTCAAACCATCTTTGAAAGTGATGTGCAGATTTTCGATGATCGCGAAATTAGAAACTTTAAGCTCTAGTAACATAATATCTCCTGTCGAAATGTCTTCGACTAGTTTCGATCTCCAAATTTGAGTTTTTCACGAAGCAGATGGAAGTAGTTGTGATTAGGTTCACGCACCATCCAGTGATCGTAGCAAGAGCGACTTAAAATCACTTCATCATCCGCCGTGAGTTCCGTCACCTTTTGTCCGTCCACGATGAAATGCGCTTTGAGCGTTTTGCCATCAAGCTTAAATGAAAGCTCGCGGTCATCCGGGAAAATCAAAGGACGAGACGTCAAACTGTGCGGAGCCACCGGAGTGACAACAAACACCGGGGATTCCGGGTGAAGAATCGGACCACCTGCAGCCAAGTTGTAGGCTGTAGATCCGGAAGGGCTAGCAACGATAAAACCGTCGGCCTTCACTTCGCTCACCAGGAATTTTTCAGAATAGATGGATGTATTGATCAATTGGCTCATGGAGCCTCTTTCGATCACAAAGTCATTCAGAGCGTGATATTCGCCGCGAACTTTTCCTTTGCGCAAGACTTTCGCAAAAAGCATCGAACGCGGACGAAGCACCATTTTCCCAGCTAGAGTTTTATCGAGAATATCAAAAACAGATTCTGCGTTGTGAGCTGTGAGGAATCCCAAGAATCCCATGTTAAAGCCCAACAGAGGAACGCTGCGGCCTTCAAGAAGGCGAACGCCGCGCAGGTAGGTGCCGTCTCCACCAAGGACGATCACCAACTTGATGTCGTCCATTTGTTTTTTCGTTTTCGCAGCCTTCGTTCCTGGAATCACTTTTTGTTCTGGAGCCGTGTAGACTTCAAAACCGTGATCCTTCAAGTAGTCAGCGACTTTCTTAGCGACAGAGACAGCTTGCGCTGTCTCCAGGCGATAAACCAAAGCAATGCTGCTGCCTTCTTCCAGAACCAGTTTATCTTTTGCCATTTTGCCCATTAAATTAATCCGTCACGTCTCAATAAAGCATTTGGATCCGGCTCACGTCCACGGAACTTCTTGTAAAGATCCATAGGGTGTTCCGTGCCGCCACGGCTTAAGATGTTTTCTTTGAACTTCTTTGCCACTTCCTGATCGAAGAGACCTTTTTCTTTGAAGTACTCAAAAGCATCCGCATCCAAAACTTCTGCCCATTTGTAAGAGTAATAACCCGCAGAATACCCACCTGCAAAGATGTGGCTGAAGCTGCATGAGTTATTCGCGCCTTGCACCTTAGGGAAGAGACGAGTTTCGGCCGTGGCCTTTTCTTCAAAAGCATCCACGTCTTTGATTGTCGCAGGATCTGTCGAGTGCCAAGCCATGTCCATCATACCGAACTGAAGTTGGCGGCAAGACATGTAACCTGCTTGGAACTTTTGTGAGGCTTTCAATTTTGCGATCAAGTCCGCTGGCATCGCCGCGTTTGTTTCGTAGTGACGGGCAAAAAGATCTAAACCTTCTTTTTCGCCGACCCAGTTTTCCATGATTTGTGATGGCAGCTCTACGAAATCCCAGTAAACATTTGTTCCGCTCAAAGATGGGTACGTGCACTCAGAAAGCATGCCGTGTAAAGCGTGACCGAACTCATGGAACAAAGTGCGAACTTCGTCGTAAGTCAAAAGCGACGGTTTTGTCGGAGTCGGTTTCGTGAAGTTACAAACGATGCTCACGTGTGGACGTTTCATATCTCCGTTGATCAAACCTTGACCACGGAATTGAGTCATCCAGGCGCCACCTTTTTTCGTCTCGCGCGGGAAGAAGTCTGTGTAGAAAAGACCCATGTATTTTCCAGAAGCCTCTTCGTAGATTTCGTATGCTTTCACTTCAGGGTGATACACCGGAATTTCTTTGTTCTCTTTGAACGTCAAACCGTAAAGTTTTTTGGCGTGAGCGAAAACGCCATCCACCACTTTTTCAAGTTGGAAGTATGGACGAAGATCTTCTTCGTTGAAAGAGTATTTATCTTCTTTGAGTTTTTCAGAGTAATAACCGAAATCCCAAGGCTGAATGTCCGTAACGCCGTCTAGTTTTTTCGCGTACTCAGTCACTTCCGCCAAATCTCTTTTTCCGGCATCTTTGGAAGCTTTCAAAAGTTTCGTCAGGAACTCTGTCACTGTTTCTGGATTTTTCGCCATACGCTCTGCCAAAACGAAATCAGCGTGAGTCTTGAAACCCAAAAGCTTGGCGCGCTTGTCGCGAAGTTGCACGATTTTCAAAACAGTGTCTTGATTGTCGAAGTCACCTTTGTAAGAACGGGAAGCGTAAGCTCTCCACATCTTTTCACGAAGGGCGCGGTTGTTCGCGTAAGTCATGAATGGAAGATAGCTTGGGATAGAAAGAGTGAAGAGCCATTTGCCTTTTTGGCCTTTGGCTTCCGCCATCGCCGCAGCTCCTTCAAGAATGCCTTCAGGAATTCCAGCCACGTCTTCTTTTTTATCCAAAAACATTTCAAAAGCGTTTGTCGCTTTTAAAACATTTTCAGAGAACTTTGGACCAAGCACAGAAAGCTCTTGGTCGATTTGACGAAGAGTTTCTTTGTCGGCTCCCGTTAAAAGCGCCCCGTTGCGAGTGAAAGACAAATAAGTTTTTTCAAGCAAACGAGTTTGTTCTTTGTTCAAATTCAAAGTCGCACGTTTGTCGTAAACGGCTTTCACGCGTTTAAAGATTTCCTCATCCAAAGAAACGTCGGAAGCGAAAGCAGTCAATTTCGGATAGATCTCTTTCGCCAAAGCTTGCAAAGCCTCATCCGCGTTCGCCACTTCGAGGTTGCTGTAGATGCCAGAGATTCTTTCAGGAAGCTCAGACGCCGCCTCTAGAGCCGCAATGGTGTTTTCAAAATCAGGAGCCGCCGTTGTGCTTTTGATTTTCGCGATGTTTTCTTTGGCAAGTTTGATGGACTCATCCACAGCCGGGATGAAGTGCTCCACCTTGATCAAATCAAAGGGTGTCGCCTGATCTTTATTTGTGAAGGGTTTTAAGAGAGGATTTGTCGTATTCATGAGAGCCTCCAAGAGTGTTAAAACAACCCTTCTTTTCTTTCATGAACACGCGGGAAAGGCAAAAGGTACCTGCTTCCCTCTGTGTCGATTCGGGGCGCGTCGCTTCCGAATCGACACAGAGGGAAGCAGGTACCTTAATGGAAAGGGCCCTTGGTGGTTTTATCCGTCCAAGGGCCCATGATAGTGCGGCGTATTATCCGTAAAAAACGGTCGAGGAGAGCCGCCCTCACTCTTTAATGGTTAACACAAACTCCGAGGTTTGATCCGTAGAGAACTTGGCGGCACGTCGCCCCTGCGCCGCAAGTATTCCCTTGATCTAACAAACAGCTCTGAGTGAGGGTTCTCGAGCATTGTCCGTTAGTACCTCCG
Organism: Bdellovibrio sp. HCB-110; assembly: GCF_047323225.1. Taxonomy (GTDB): domain Bacteria; phylum Bdellovibrionota; class Bdellovibrionia; order Bdellovibrionales; family Bdellovibrionaceae; genus Bdellovibrio. The sequence goes on along the minus strand of NZ_CP178750.1, from coordinate 3,348,633 downwards.
GGGATGTTTGAAAACTGTGGAATATTGATTGTCGTTTGTGGCGCCGCAGACGTGTAGCCCCAGCCCCATTGCCATGTGAAGTAGTAACCTTCATAGGGAGCCATCAAAGCTGTGTTGATGCAACCCAGTCCCATGGATCCGTTGTAAATAGGTTGATAACCCGCAGGACAATTACAGAAACCGTATTGATTGAAGTAGTTCGTGTAGTCGTACGCGTAGTTGTACATTCCAGGATAGGGAATGAACCCGTAGTACTGCGAATAACCCGTGTTATTGCAATATGCCTGACCGTTAATACAGCTCATTCCCAGTGGAGTGACCACCTGAGTGTTGTTCACGCCGCCACCGCCATCGTTACCTTGGCAGGCCGCTAAGAACAGAGCAAAAATGAAAAACACCAACCTTTTCATAGGGGGCTCCTTCATAAAAATCATTCAACATGGGGACAAAGTCCAAGTTTCATGCCTTACGAGAAATCCTCCGGGACCCCTTATATTCGAGAACAGAGGCATTTTTTCCAATTCAGTGCCCCTTTTGGTCACATTGCGCCGCAAAAGAGTCGACAGAGACTTCTTCGTTAAAATGGCTTTTTGAAGTTTTTAGGGGTTGGCAGTAGGGACCTTTGAATTTACCCTTGATAGGTACCTGCTTCCGAATCGACACGGAGGGAAGCAGGTACCTATCGATGATTCGAAGGGAGTCGATCATGAAGTACATGGGATGTTTGATGGCCTTTCTTTTGGCCGTGCCAGCTTTTGCAGCTGTGCCTTCACAAAAAGCAAAACCAGTTTCTAAAATTCTTTCGGGCCAAGGTGTGAGTTTCGGCGGTCTTGCGGGAACAGGTTTCACAATGATGGATCTTCGTCGCACAGCGGACTCTAAGAAAAAAATCGAGCGCATTGTGATTGACGTCGGCGATATGAATGGCGGAGTGATTCGCGGGTGGCCGGGTTATTATTTCGCTGAATTGAAAAACAATCCTCAACGCTTGGTTATTGATTTTGCACAAATGCCGAATGCCAACGTCGATCAAGGTCAGATTGCTTCACGCATGAAAGGTTCATTGGCAGTTTTAAAATCTTCGATGAGTCTTGATCCTGTCGACAGCTCTTTGAATCTGACTTTGGATTTAAAGAAAAACACGAAAGTGCGCATGTACCAAGTGGCTGGTAAAAAGACGACAAGCAAAGTTGTCATTGATTTGATTGCGGAGTAGGAGCGATGTTTCGCTTTTTTCTTCCGCTCCTGATTTTACTTTCATCATCAGCTCAGGCGCGTGTCTTTAATATCAATAAAGAAACTTTTGCGGCGTACTTTTTAGTCTCTGCGGGCGGTTCTCAAGTGGGAACAGCGGCGGTGGACGGAGAAAGTGGTGCGAATGTTTCTTTCAGTGGTGGTTCGAGTTATAATTATACCGGGGAGTTTGGTTTTCTTTACTCTCGCCCTCTGGCAAGTTTGCGTTTTGGATTTGAAATTCTAAAACCGATGGCTTTGGATTCAACAGCCAATAACGGAACTGCAGATCTTTACTCTGCCAAGAGTGATGTTTTAGGTTACATTCCCAAACTTTCTTTGGAAGTGAATGTGCATGGAACTCCGTCGTATCGTTCTTTCGTGGCGGTCACGGCGGGATCTGCCAATATCACAATGAAAAACAATTACGTCTTAACTTCGGATGGACAAACGGCTTTTCCGGGAGTGGCCGATCATGAAACTGAATCCAAAGGTTCGGGAACTTTGTTGGCGGCGTCTTTGGGTTATGAAGGTATTTTGTCAGACACAACGACGGTGGTTGTCGAGTTTGGTTATCGACAGTTGAAAATAGACAACTTGAAATACTCCAAAGATGTGACAACCTTTTCCGGGTCCAAAACAAGTGGCGATGCTTTGCTGGATTCTTCCGGTAATCAAAGAGAGTTGGATTTCTCCGGCGGATTTATCGCTTTGGGATTTCGCTTCTTCATGTAATCCAATGGGGCCAGGGAGTCCCTAGACAACGATCTTTTGCCAGGATATTCTGTTTCGGCTTCAAGGAGTGAACAGCATGAGTGCATTGTACCGTCTTAAAGGACTTGAGTATTCGTATCTTTGGAACAAGCAGCAAGTGCCTGTTCTTAAAGGGATCGACCTGGAACTTGAAAAAAGTTGTTTCACTTGTATCGTCGGTCCTTCGGGAACGGGCAAAACCACGCTCTTAAATCTTCTTGGGTTGATTGATACTCCTTCCAACGGTCATATCGAATTTTCTGGCGAAGACGTCACTCACTTAAATGAAACTGAAAAAGAACAAGTTCGTTTGCACAAAGTGGGATTTATTTTTCAGGCTTTCTATTTGATTCCGACTTTAACGGTGCTTGAAAACACGTCTTACTTTTTACCATCATTAGGTTACACCCACGCCGTCGCCCAAAAAACTGCAATGGAAACTTTGGACCTGCTGGGACTTGCTGATCACGCGAAGAAAAAACCATTGGAGCTTTCCGGTGGTCAACGTCAGCGCGTCGCCATTGCCCGTGCCATTGCAAAAAAACCTGCGGTGGTTTTAGCGGATGAGCCAACAGCGAATTTAGATTCTGTGACAGCGGAAAAAACCATCAATGCATTTAAAGAGCTGCAAAAAACCGAAAACACCAGTTTTATTTTTTCGACCCACGATTCACATCTGGTCAGCTTTGCTAAATCCGTTTATCGCATGAAAGATGGCCAAATCGAGGGGAGAGCGTAGTCATGTTGGAACTTCTTAAGATCTCTTGGCGCAATCTATTTAGAAATCCTCGTAGAACATTGGCCAGTCTTTGCACGGTGGCTTTGGGTGCTGCGGGGCTTTTGATCTATCAAGGTTTTAATACAGGCGTGATGAATCAATATCGTGAAGGTGTTATTCACGGTTATTACGGTCACGGGCAAGTGTATCCGAATAATTATTTCGGCAAAGTGCACGAACAACCTTGGAAGTTGTGGTTTGAAAATCCTGAGACTATTGAACAGCAGATCCGTTCTTCTTCAGAAGTCTTGCAAGTTTTCCCTCGGGTTTCTTTTTACTCTTTTATCGTTAAAGGTGGCATCACTTTGGGCGGTAAAGGTGAAGGAATTATTCCAGAACGTGAAAACACCTTCTTCACATCCATGAATTTTATTGCGGGAACGGATTTGCAACATCCGGATCAAATCATTCTTGGAAAAGGTTTGGCGGAAAGTATCGACGCCAAAGTCGGCGACACGGTGACTTTGCTGACGCAAACAGTGAAGGGACAGCTCAACGGTGCGGATTTAACGGTGGCGGGGATTTTCTTTACAGGAAAAAAAGTAATCGACGATTCTTTTTACCGAGTGGATTTAAAACAAGCTCAACAGCTTTTAGATACAAATCGTATCGAGATGTTTTCTCTTGCAACGAAAGGCGTGGATGTTTGGCCGAAGGCGGAAAAAGACATTCGCGCAGCCAACTCTCAGTTAGATCCGATTCGCTTTGAGATTCTGGATAAAAACTATTACCAAAACTCTGTCGACTTCCTTCATGCGCAGTTTACGTTTATTCGCTCTATTATTCTTGTGATCGTGGCCATGGGGATCTTCAACGTGATCTCGGTGGGATTGCTGGAAAGAGCCGGGGAGATGGGAGCTTTGCGCGCCAATGGCGAGAAGCGCAGCCGCCTCTTTAAGATTCTTCTGATTGAAAATAGTTTGTTGGGGATCTTGGGTGGATTCTTCGGAATTTGTCTGGCGGTTTTGATTGATAAGACCTTGCTTGCGAAAGGGATTCCGATGCCTCCGGCACCTGGGATCACTCGTCAGTTCATTGTGTTCTTGGATATTATGCCAAGCCACTATACTCAAGCACTGCTTCTTCCAATGATTGCGACGGTATTGGCAAGTTTGTATCCGACGATCAAACTTCTAAAAAAATCCATTCCGGAACTTTTGCGTTCAACTTAAAATTATTCCGTCGCCATTGTGCCATCGGATTTAAATTTTTTCACATTGTTATTGAGTTGGTCGGCGACGAAAATGTCGCCGGCGCTATCGGCGTAAATTCCAAAGGGCTGATTAAAGTCGGCGTTAGTAAAATCTGTGACGTAATCACCATTGCTCTCGTAAACCATAATTTTATTAGCTGTTGCGTGGGCGACGTAAATGCGCCCTGATATTGGATCCGCCGTCACACCCAGAGCTGTGCCTCCAATAGTGCCGGGGCCTGCATTCCCAAAGGTGTCGGCCAAAGTTCCATCGGCGTTGAAGCGTTTTCCAATAGAAGCCGCGCCATTAAAGTCCATGATCAAAACCGTTCCATCAGGTTGACAAGAGACGCCTGCGGGAATTGTGTACTGGCCAGCAGCAAAGGCTGCGGGAACTCCGGTTGCAAGAGGGATTTTGATCAGCCCTCCGCCGCCACCATCGGCGACAAAGAGATTGTCATTCTTATCAATAGAAAGTCCGTACGGTGCTGCGGAAGTGGGTACGGCAAGAAAGCCCAAAGAGTTTCCATTGATATCATACTTAAATACTTTTCCTGGATTCACGATATCAATGGCGTAAACGGTGTCGTCGCTGGAGACGGCGACTCCCGAGTACATCGCCCCTGACGTGGAACCGAAGGTGAGCTGCCATTCACCCTTGGCATTGAATTTATGAAGTCCATTTCCCGCGCCAACAAAAAAGAATCCATCTTTATTGCGAGTCACACTGAAGGGATTGGAAAGCATTTTTTTATATTCTTTAAAAAAAGTGCCATCGGCGACGTTGTACAAGACAAGACTGTCTCTATAGCCCAAATAGTAAAAGCCGTTGTATTTAGTGAGGCTCATCAAGTTACTGTCGTATTTTGCAGAACCGCGTTCCGTTCCGTCGCGGGTCCATTTAAGAGTGCCCGTACCATCAAAAGATGTAATTCTGCCGTCGCCACCCATGCGTTCCGTTAAAACGAAGTCGCCATTTGATTCACGCATCAGACTTGTGACGATTGAAGGTGCGGGCACTTGTCGAGGCCACGTAAACTTCGAATTAAATGTTCCATTGGCATTGAATTTTTGCAGACGATCGGACCAAGTATCCGCGACATAGACACTGCCGTCAGATTCGACAGAGAAAGAATGCGTCCCTTGAATTTCACCGTCATTAGTTCCTTGAACGGACCCATAGGTCGTTTGCAAAGTCCCGGCGGCATTGTATTTACGAATTTGACTGAATGCGGAGACATAAATGGAACCATCTGGTGCCACATAAGGATTTTCAGGAAGGGCAACGGCTCCGCCTCCTTCGTCAGTATATGTGACTGCTTCACCGATGTAGTTCCCATCCATATCGAACTTTCTTATGAAGCGCGTGTCATTGGGGTTGGGGTCATAGCTTCCGGTGATATAAATAACACCGTTGCTATCGACGGTAAGTCCCGAGATGGATGTCACTCCTGGAGGCGTAAATTTTTTGATAATCACACCTGCATCGGTCGTTACATAAACATCATCATCAAAAGTAGCAAAGACAAAACGATTCCCTGGTGCGGCGGTGACGTAGTTCTTAAACTCGCCAGAGAAGGCCGGATCTCCCAGGGGAAACTGTCCTTTGAGTGTCAGTTGATTGCCAGGGTCTTCAGAGAGAAGATCTTTGGCGCCGCCAAACATTTCGGCGTTGATCGTACATGCTCCCAATAAAAAGAGCATGCAAAGGGCCGTGAATACTTTCAGTGATGTTCCGCGATTCATTTTTTCTCTCTAGGTTGAGGTCCAGTACGTGCAGATATTTACTCGGGTTATTCCGAGTGGACCTAGAGAGCGAGAGCTCTTATTCCGAGCTCTCTCGATATATACTGTTAACAGCGTGTTCCGGAAACGGGTGAAAATCTCAACGTGAGATGGATACGTGATGGAGCAATCACGTATCTCTATGAATTCTTGTTTTGCTCGTTTCCGCTCTGGACGTGGCTTTCAATGGCCTTCTTAGCGACAGTGCCAGTGATGCCCACCCATTCGGGGAGGAAGAACATGAAGAACAGATAAACGATAATAGAAAAAATCGACACGGCACCTATTCCAAAAATAATCCAGTTTTCCATGGGTCACCGCCTTTCGTGCTTTCATTATAAGTGCAAAGTGCCCATGGAGCCAGAGACTCACTTCCGTAAAAATAGCACAAACTTCCCATTTTCTTCCAATTTATGAAAATCCTGCTAGTATTATGGCAGGAGAAAAGTCATGCCCAGCCAAAGTCTTCAGAAACTCCATCCCATGCATGCCTTTGGCGTTGTTGCCAATTTGCAAACACCTTTGCGCATTCAAAGATTCGAAGACCGCTTTGAGCCTTTAGTTCCCTTTCCTCACAAACACAGTTTTTATCACCTTGTCATTGTCACGGCAGGGAAGGGGTGGCATGAGATCGACTTTCATCGTTATCCGATTGAAAAGGGTCGTGTGTTTTTAATGAAGCCAGCGCAAGTGCACTCCTGGGTGGTAGAGAAAAACTCGAAAGGATTTGTTATTGAATTTGAAGAGGATCTTTTGAGTTCTCTTTCGACCTATGCGCCCAAGTTGCGACAGCTTTTGCAAAACTTGCCCGATAGTTTTCTGATTGAAAAGAAAATGGATTTGTTGCGCATTCAGGAGTCTTGCGAAGTTCTCCTCAAAGAGTACGAAGAAAAACCCAAAGATCATGAAATGGCAATGACGTTGCAGTTGTTTTTATTGTTGCTGCAGTTTTCGCGACAGGAGAGGAAGTTGCTATCCCCTCCGCCAGAATCCTTTGCTATGAAGTATTTAAATCTCATTGAAGAGCATTATCGCACTAAGCACGAGGTGGAATTCTATGCGAGAAAGCTCAACCTCACAGCGAAGGCTTTGACGATGAAGATCTCACGACTGACTGGAAAATCCGCGCGGGCCCTTATCCAAGACCGATTGATTTTGGAAAGCAAAAGACTTCTGGCCTATTCAGATTTATCCGTTAGTGAAATTTCTGAAATGTTGGGTTATGAAGATGCCAATTACTTTACACGTTTTTTCCGAATGAAAACCAAGAGAACTCCTCTTGCCTTTCGACAGTACGCAAAAAAAGTAGCTTAAAGCGCTCACTATCTTATTGGCTTTCGCAGAAATTCAAATCTGAAAGTGGTGTCCTATGAAAACGTATAGTACATAGACACCGGTGCCAAAGTGACGATTTACGCAGCATTCTAGAGCCTCAATTCTAATATGTTCACGTTTCATAATGAATCACTACGGTACGATACTTGCTTCGTTAGTTCTCCGGAGTTTAAAAATTATGAGAGTGTCCGTTCTTATCAACTCAAAAGCCGGTTCTGTGAACGCAGAACTGATTGAAGCCAAGGTGCGCGAATCATTGTTTCGCTGCGATCTTCGCTTCTGCCGTCCGCAGACACTGACGGAGCTGTGCGATTTTTTGCACGAGGAGAGAGAACAAAAAACCGACGCGATTATTATTTGCGGCGGTGATGGCACAATCAATGTTGCTCTTCAATGTTTGATGAAGTGTTCTGACCTGACGCAAATTCCTCCCATTACTATCGTAAGATCCGGAACTGCCAACGATCTTGCCCATGAGATTGGTGTTTCTCATCGTATCGACTACGCCGTTCGCAATATCTTTGAAGGTGTTGTGAAAAATATCGACGTGATCGAAATCGGCTCCGGCGAAGAAAAAAAGTATATGCTCACAAATGGAGGTCTAGGCCTTCCCGCTGTGGCAGCAGAACTTGCCAATAAATTTAGAAGCAATCTTCAAAACTTGGGAAGTTGTCCAAAGACGGCGAAAGCTTTCCGTTTCCTCGCGCAGAAAAGTTATTACGCTGTAAAAAGAATGGGCCCAAGTGTTTATTCGATGATGACCGCAGAGGCGATTCGCACTTGGAATCCGGAAGGCTGGGGTCTAGAAATTTCAATACCCGGTAAGGTCAACGTTGAGACATCGTCTCCGATTGTTTTAATCAATAACCAACAAAAAATTGGGGCTAGTTTCCTGCCGGCTCCATACACTTCAAATACCGACGGAACTGTAAACCTTTTGCTTTCGGAAACGAAGAACGTTCCAGAGCACACGATGGCAGCCTTGCACATTCGTCGTGGTACGGTTGAAAAGTCTCCGATCTTCAAATCTTTTGAACTCAAAGAGTTCAGACTAAAGAGCCAGAACCCCGGTCGTTCTTTGACTTTTTTTGGGGATGGCGAGATCCTGCTCAGAGATGTTCAGGAGATTTCTGTTCGCTGTTTACACCGCGGACTTCCTGTCATGGTAAGACAATAGGCATTACTGGAGGTCTTCATTGACCAGACCACGCATCCTTGTGACCGGTGGCACCGGGTTCCTAGGGAAAAAAGTCATTCCTCTTCTTCGTGAAAAATTCGAAGTGGACGTGCTTTCCCGCTCGGGCAAGACGGAAGTCCAGGGTGATTTAACTCAGTGGAATGCCAGCCTCGATTTCGATTCTCTCAAAAATAAAAAATATTCTCTTTTGCTTCACATGGCGGGTCTTTACGATCTGACGGCTTCGAAAGTGGATTGTTATCAACACAATATTTCCACGATGGGCACAGTTTTGAAAGTGGCCGAGGCTTTGAAAATTCCATTTTTTGTAAATACCAGTACCGTCGCCGCAGGAGTCAATTCAAGTCTTCCTTCGGTAAAACCTTTTGATCTTAATTTTTCCAAACCTTTTCCAGACGCTTACTCAGAGTCAAAAGCTCTCGGGGAGCAAGTTCTGCAAAACTGGCCCGTTCAATCAGTTCAGGGCCGATTGAATCTGCGTTTGGGTGTGCTTGTCGGAGATACGAAAGAAGGAGCCATTGAGCGTATCGATGGACCCTACTACGCACCGGAAGCATTTAAAAAAATCAGACCTGTAATTGAGTCTTTGCCGACACCGATTCCGCTTCCTGGAAATTCCGCAACGAAGCTTCCCTTGGTTCCGGTCGATAAAGCGGCGCAAGCCATTGTGAAATTCTGTGAGTGGGCTTTGGCGACAAAGCCTCAAGGTTATCTCAGTTATCATGTGACTCCCACGTTTGGTTTGGGAGTCAAAGAATTTTATATGTCGGCATTGAAATACCAAGCCATTCCTCATAAAGGCGTGGTTTTGGTAGATCAAATCTCGGAAGCTCTGATTCTAAAGGCTTCGAAATTTTTGGCGAAGTTTCCGGAAGAAGAACTTTATTACCTCATGAACTTTCCGGTCTATGACACGCAAAGCACGCGCGAGGTTTTAGGAGACGGTTGGTGTCCTGAATTCAAAGAGTACGAACAAACTTTCTGGAGCGGTTATGAAGAATTCGTATCGCATCGCTGAGATCAGTTTTGGCCGCCCCCACTGGGACACAGCTTACGAATTTGATTTCGAAGGCAAGCACTTTGAAGTTCAACGTTTCAGTGCGAATTTTTCAGTAGAAACTGTCCGTCGTTTGGTGGAAACACTTCGCAATCAAGTCGATGCCTTTGCTCTGACCAGCTTGCCCCCGGTGATTAAACTTGATCAAAAAAGTTACGTTCATCGTCAGTATTTGGAAATCATGGGGATTCCTTCTCCGGTGCCATTGTGTGATGGAACAGGATTGCGCGAGATTGCCAATATCAATTCTCTTGTAAAACATATCGAAGCGGGGACTATTCAACCTGATCGGGGAGTTTTCTTTCCCTCGGCGGTTTTTTCGACAGAACTAGAAGAGTACATTCGCGACCGCTATCGTAAGTCTGTGTACATTGGTGATGCCTATTCTCTCTTGGGTGTTCCTTGGTTGATTCAACCCTTCCCAGGATTGATGACTTTGTCGAAGCTGGTTTTAAACGTCGCAAACTTCAAGGACTTGCGTAAGAATACGCCGCTGGCGGAAACCAAACTGCAAAAAATGAGTCGCTCTACGTTGGCGGCACAAGTTGAAAACATTCAGTATGTTTTTTGTGATCTTCCATTTCTTTTATTGTTTGATACGGCGACAGAGTTCGTGCGTGGAAAAGATTTGGTGATTTGGTCGTCCCATCCTTTGATGGAAGAAGAAGCGCGTAAGTTTGCTCCACGCTGTATCATTAATCTTTTCCCGGAAAACTATCGTATTCATCCGTATATGAATTATTCGGTTTTGGATGCGACACTGCGTTTGTCTCACGGAAGAACGGCTCCCTTGTCGATCGAGGAATGGGAGCAGTTGATAACCGAAGACACCGAGATCCGTCAAACGGCTCGCAAGTATGTGATGACGAAAAAGACGTCGACGCAAATGAAAATTTCCCATGGCATGAATACGGTGAAGAGCAAAATACTTCGTCGTGAAGAGCCTGATTTCGCCTTTGTCGTTCATGCGCTTTCTCACAAAGATATTCTGCGCGCCCCGGGCCTGTCGGTATTTAAGAATATGCCCAAAGAGTGGAATGATCCATTTGATCGTATGTTTGCGAAAACGCCGAGTTTCGTTTACGGACATATTAGGAATATCATCAGTGAAGAGACAGGGCAGCAGATTAACGGTATTATTTACGCCTTGCCTGCGACGCCGAAGGTTCTAAAAACCACGGACCCTGAAGTGATTTATAAGAAAATTGAAAGCATTTGCTACGATGCTGCCAATCGTGGAGCCAAGATGATCGGTCTTGGAGCTTACACAAAAATTGTTGGCGACCAAGGTATTACGATCAATCAAAACAGCCCGATTCCTGTGACAACTGGAAATAGTCTCAGTGCCTCGGCGACTTTGTGGGGCCTGAACGAAGTTGTACGTAAGATGCGTTTGGTAAAACAAGATCCAGAGACAGGTTTGGTAGATGGAATGGCCATGGTTATCGGTGCCACAGGATCTATCGGTCAGGTTTCGGCAAAACTCTTGGGATTGGTGTTTAACAAACTCTGTCTGGTGGCTCCGCGTATGGAGCGCCTCTTAGAACTCAAATCGGCCATTCAAGCCATGTCACCAAAGTGTGAAATCACTGTGATCACGGATGCGAATGAGCTCGCGGCGGAAGCTGATGTCTTGGTTACGGCAACATCTGCTATAGATCATAAAATTGTCGACGTAATGAAGTTAAAACCCGGAGCGGTCGTTTGTGATTGTTCCCGTCCTTTGGATTTTGACATTGATGATGCGAAAAAACGTCCCGATGTTTTGATTATTGAATCTGGAGAGCTTATTTTACCGGGACCTGTGGAACTTACTTCCGACATCGGACTTCCTGGAAACACCGTCTATGCTTGTTTGGCAGAGACAGCTCTTTTAACATTAGAAAAACGCTACGAAGCTTTCACCATGGGCCGTGATATTGAATGGGACAAGGTGAAACAAATTTATAAGATGGCTCGACGTCATGGAGTTCAATTGGCGGAGATCCAAGGACATACTGGAATTATCACGGATAAAGAAATTGAACTCACAAGGCAACTGGCATTATCAAAAAGAAAAAAATAGGAGATGTCATGAGGACGTTTTTACTTTTGTGCGCGTTTGCGATCTCAGCCCAAGCAGGGGCCACGGAAAATCCGGCAGAATGGGTTAAGAAAGCTGATAATATTCGCAACCCTTCTGAATCCTATGAAATGAAAATCAAAGTAGAGACTTCTGAAAATACATCGGTGTTTCAAGTGTATTTAAAAGGCCAAGATAAAACCTTGATTGTGACCAAAGAGCCGGCTCGCGACAAAGGCCGTAACATGTTGATGTTGGATCGCGATTTTCACGCCTATGTTCCTAATTTAAAAAGATCTATGCGTTTGTCTTTGGCACAAAAACTTTCTGGCCAAGTGGCTAACGGCGATATCTCCAGAACACGTTGGTATGGAGATTATGCCGTTACCAAAGAAGGTGAGAATGGCAACGAAGTGCAGCTGCTTCTTAAGGGCAATAAAGATAATTTAACCTATGCATGGATTCGTCTCTGGTTAAAAAAAGGCAACTTCGAACCTTTGCGCGCGGAATACCTCGGCTTGAATGGAAAAACTGTTCTGAAAAGAGCCAGCTTTGAAGATTATAAGAGCATCGCAGGAGCTCTTCGTCCTAGCACTTTGAAAATCGAAGATACCAATAAGCAAATCAGTTACATCCGTATTCTTGGGATGAACAAGAAGGACTATCCAGATTCATTCTTTACCGTTCGTAATATGGAAAGCATGAAGTAGTGAGATTCGGCCTTTTCTTATTCTTTCTTTTGAACGTTGTCGTCGCGCGTGCGGACCTGACCGGGGCTGCTCGCTACGACTATATTCAAGGAAAGGACGAGGAGTTGGCCAACCGTCTGTTGATTAAAGGCAAACTCAACTCCAATGTGGGACCCTTCGGCATTTTTGTCGAAGGTTTCGGAGAGTTTGAAGGAAATGAAGATCAAGCCTTTATTCGCAGATCTCCTTCGCGGGGCTACCTTCAAGAAGCTTACTTCGAGTTTAAATTAGAATCTTTCTTTGTGCGCGTCGGACGTCAGGCTTTGCGTTGGAGTGAAAGTTGGACGTTGCCATCTTTGGATGTGTGGACGGGGAGACGTTTTAATCGTCTGTACTTTGATCCTCTTTCCGATCAGCTGACACATTCGACAGGTGCTTCATTTTCCTATGCCAAAGATACTTTTTCGTTGGAGCTAGCGGGTATTGGTGAGCTTGCAGAAAATTTTTATCCTGTTCCAATTCCCGAAACTGAAGTTGAGAAGAACACCAGCTTTGGTGGCAGAGTGAAGTGGACCTTGGGTGGTTTTGGTTTTTCGGCCCTAAGTGCGCAGGTTCTAAAAAAGTACTACTATGGTTTTAGTGCAAACTATGCGTTTGATATCGCTGTTCCGAAATTTGAAGTCGGTTATGTGAATGACACGACTCCGGACTTACCGATCAAACGGGATCACATGTTTTCAACTGTGGGTTGTGATTTGTTTCTTGGAAACTGGATCATTCTTCCCCAAGTCAGTTATTTCGAAGTCAATGGCCTTACGGAGAATGACTCACAGATGTCTTACTACGTGACGGCACAGTGGAATCCGAATCGCCATGATATTCAAATGCAGGTTTTTTCAAATCCTAAAGCTGAAGATTCTTTCGTGAGTGCGAGCTACGGCTACAACCTCACGGATTATTTCACGGCTTCGGGTTTTGTGCAGAACTATGAAGGCACAGCAGGCCTTTATGATATTTATGAAGAGATCACCGGGGGACTGGTGATGGGTGTTCGTTTTGAATTGACCGGCAACTTAGCATTTTAGGGAGTTCGTGTGGCAAAAGAGTACTTTTCAGATCTAAATTATACTTTATCTAACGAAGACACGCGCATTGAGTTTGATCTCTTGCCTGAGGGTGCAGAGAGAGTTTTTAGTATCGCAGGTTCCGGCGCCCGCTGTCTTCCGCTTATTGCCAAAAATCCAAAGTACTTAGATGTCATCGACATGTCGGTGAGCCAATTGTATCTGTGTGAACTTCGTTTGCAGGCCATGAAGACCTTAACTTACGAAGAATACCTTTTCTTGCTGGGATATCGTGGTGCTCTGCAAGGTGGTGGGGATTCTGGTGATGATCGTGAAGTTCTATTTAAGAAGCTGTCTTTATCTGAGGCCGCCAAGAACTATTGGGTCGAGCGCAAAGAGGGTTGGAAGCCGAAAGGTTTTATTCTTTTAGGGCGCTGGGAGTCGCACTTTCAAAAGCTCGGATTTCTTTTCAGAGAAATTTTGCAATGCGATTTCAGCAAAGTTTTTGAAGCTCAGTCTTTGGAGGAACAAATTGAACTTTACGAAAAACATTGGCCAAAGCTTCGCTGGAACAGTTTTATTCGCGTTGCTGCCAGTGAGTATGTTTTCAATAAATTTCTTTATAAAGGCCATTTCAGCGGAAAATCTGAGCACAAGACCGAAGAAAGATCTCCTTCCAAGTTTATCACTGAAGAGTTCGATCGCATTTTCAGAACTCAGTTGGTGCGCAAAAACTACTTCATGCAAATTTTGTTTTTAGGCCGCATCGCCTATGAAGAAGGCTTGCCTTTAGAGGCGCATCAACACGTTGTCGACCTGGTGAAGAAATCAAAAACAGAGATTCGCTATCTGAATGGAAATCTTCTAGAGCACTTACCCCAGCATGCTTATGATTTTATTTCTTTGTCAGATACGATTTCATATCTAGAGGCTCAGGACGCTAATCAGATTCTGCAAAAGCTATCGTCTAATACGAAGTCGGGAAGCCAAATGGTGATTCGCTCTTTTATGCGCGCACCGACAGCCATTGATGTGAGCGGCTGGAAAGCTCTTTCTGAAAAAGATCAGTGGGCTCAACGCAAAGATGGGACGGGCGTTTATCAGTTTCATATTTTTGCCAAGAGCTAGGAGGGGTCTCATTTAGAACCGCTTCTTTGTCTCATTCTTAGTATGCTTTAATAGTCTCATTTTGAAACTCAAGAACCCATGCATTTTAACCGATATTTAAAATGCATGAACAAATGGGATGTTCGTAAAATCAACATTTTAACGCCAATTGTGGTTTTCCTTGTCGGATGCTCTGACACGAGTCCGTCGGTTAGTATTTTAAAATCCATCGAGGGCTTTGATTTTGTCGTTCCCAATGTCGTCACAGCAAGTATGAGCTCTGTTCCATTGCAGGCGAACTGTTCTGCTTTCGTCGGCAATATCGAGTTGAGTTTCGACGGAGGAACAACGTGGATGCAACCGTCGGCGTATGATCCCTCCGCTCAATCAAATTGTCAAAATGGTGCATTTTCTATCACGCTGACAGATTCAAAGGCTCCGTGGAACTCGATGATCTTCACAAATGGCCAAGTTTTCACAATGAAGTTTCGCGCACAGCCGCGCATTGGAAACTGGATTTATCGAAGCGTGACGATCAAGTACATTCCTTCTTCTACAATTTCTCAGGAAGTTTTGGCGGGTTCCAGCGTACAAACGGGAACAGGGCTTGTCTTAAGAGGCCGTGCGCGTGCGCAAGATCAGCACGTCGCCAATGGTGGAGCCTTTGCGATTAAAGGAAGGATCACACAATGAAATTGATACTTTCTTTCTTCCTTCTTCTTTTTGCAATTCAAGCTGGAGCGGTGGCTCCTTCTCCCGGATCACTTTTCACTTATGAAGGTGTTTTGACTGATGCAGGAGGAACTCCGATCACCACGGCACAAACGGTGACTTTCCAAGTTCTTTATTCTTCTTGTGTTGTCTACGAGGAAACACAGACCATCACTCCAGGCTCTCAAGGGGAATTCAGTGCCATCATTGGGGCCGGCACACGTACGGACAGCACGACGAACACGGCGGATCGTATTTTTGCGTCAGCGGGTACGGTCGGTTGTAGTGGTGCTGCTTCGATGGCTGTTTCTGGTTTTGCGACAAGATCTTTGCATATTCGTGTTGGTTCAACCGATCTGACTCCGGATGTGGTGATTGGAAATATTCCTTTTGCGATCAATTCACAAAAACTGGCGGACAAAGGTCCTTCTGATTTTATTCAAACAACAGGGACTGTCACACAAAGTTCTTTAGAGAATGTTCTTAATTTATTCTCAATAGCACCTCCCAATGGTCAGTTATTAATTGGAAACGGCACGAGTTATCAAGCTGGTAGCATCGTTGCGGGAGCAGGTGTGACCGTGACGAACGGTCCGGGCTCTATCACGATTTCTGCTTCAGGCGGCGGTGGAACAGGAACTGTGACGAATGTGACGGCAGCGGCTCCACTCGCTGTAGCGGCTGGAACTGGAAGTACGACACCGGCTCTCAGTATTTCTCAAGCCTCAGGAACAACGAATGGATATTTGTCCTTTGCAGATTGGACTACGTTTAATTCAAAACTAGGTTCTACTCTGACTTCGGGAAACATTTGGGTTGGTGATGGCAGCAATGTGGCAACTCCGCTCGCCCTTTCTGGTGATGCGACTTTATCTTCGGCAGGCGTGCTAACATTGAGGAACACGGGAACTGCTGGCACCTATTTTAAAGTTACCACGGATGCTCAAGGGCGTGTTGTCTCCGGTGCGACTTTAACTGCCAGCGATATTCCTAATTTGGATTGGTCAAAAATCACATCGGGCAAACCGACGACTTTAGGTGGTTACGGAATTTCAGATGGTTTCGCAAACTATGGTGGAACGCCGGGGATTAAATCAGGAACAGAAGCATCTAGAGGAACTGCCGATACAGCGGGCCGTTTGTATGTTGCAACAGACTCACAAAAAATCTATCGCGATAATGGTTCTTCTTGGGATCTTCTAAGTTCGGGAACTGCTGGTGGAGTTACGAACATCGCGACAGGCCCAGGTCTTTCTGGTGGGCCGATCACTTCGACAGGAACAATTACACTGTCCAATACAACGGTGACGGCTGGTAACTACGGTTCTGCGACGCAAATTCCAACCTTCACAGTAGATGCGCAAGGTCGTTTGACTGCGGCTTCTCAAGTATCTATTGGCGGCGTTACTCCGGGCGGAGCGGCGACGGGAGATCTTTCGGGAACTTATCCAGGTCCTTCCGTCGTGAAAATTCAAGGTAACAGTATCAGTGCCACAACGCCGACAACGGGGCAAGTTTTAAGATACGATGGAACGAATTGGTCCCCGGCTGTTTTGAATTTGGCTTCTGATGTTACAGGCACATTGCCAGTATCTCGCGGTGGTACGGGCGTGACGACTTTCGCAGCTAACAGAATGATTGCATCGGATGGTGTTGGTGGTTCTTTAGGGGCATTTAGCTGTGGAGTCGGTCAACTCGTGACGTTTGATGCGACAGGAATTTTAGGCTGTACAAGTTATTCTTCTTCCGGAGTCTTTGCCAACGGTGGAAATAGTTCTGGCGCGGCTTTGGTACTTGGAACCAACGACAACTTTGGTTTGAATTTTAAAACAAATAATACCAATCGAATGATTTTAACTGCCGACGGTAAGTTGGGCATCGGCTTGACGGCTCCAGTGACTCCGCTTGATGTGCAAGGAAACATCACTATTCGAGATAACGTCGGGACCGTGTGGGGAAATCTTGGAAAGAATGGTGTGTCGGGGGCCTTCTATATGTTTTCGGGTACTTCCGCAGGAATTGAGCTTAACGCGGCTCACTCGTCCGCTCCAATCAACTTTATTACCAATGGAAGTAATCGTGTTACAATTTCGCCTGCGGGAAATGTAGGTGTTGGTACAGTTTCTCCCTCTGAAAAATTAGATCTTGGGGGAGGGAATATTAAAATGGGATATGAAAGGCAGAGCGCATCGTGCACTTCTTCAATGTCATGTTCGGTGAGTTGTACTGCGGGTAAACTTGTTACGGGCGGTGGATGCTCCGTATCGAGTGGAACCAATAAGATTGTAGGTAGCTACCCCAATTCAGATTCAACTTGGTACTGTGCCTCGGGAAGTTCTGATACAATTACTGTATTTGCGATATGTGCAAACATTCGCTAATCCTAAGGATCTCATCTTAAAACGTTGCTCCCACATTTCTTTAATAATCTTTACACTTTTGTTAAGATTATAGGTAGAGATTAAAGAGGGACGTTGCATGGAAAAATCGCTATTTGTATTGGCCATAGCCATTTCATTGTCGTTGTCTGTTCAAGCAAAGAACAAACAAGAAGATCTCCAACACAAAAGAGGTTTATTAAAGAGCGTTTCTTGCGTATTCTCCGGAGTTCGTACGAGCACGGGTCCTTCTTTAGGCTCTGTTGAATTTGCGGACCCCGCGAATACGGTGTGTGACCCTCTTTCGAATAATTCCAGCGTTTCTCCTGAAAACGGTCTCTTGGGAAAACTCATTCTAAGAACGCCTGAGATGGGAGCGAAAATCTCGGGCGTGATGGACTATTATAATAAAGGCCAAAAGCTTGATCAGAATCTTTATTTCGCGGATGTAAATGTTCCGACTCGTCCGTTTACGTCGGGATTCTCTACATTGAGCGGAGACGTTTTGGTGGACGCCCAAGGCAATAAGTTGATTGAACATTTTGCGATTGAATACACGAGCGTATTGCAGTTGTCGGCGGCAGATAAGGAAGGTGACTACGAGATCGCAACTCTTTCCGATGACGGTTCTCGTGTTTTCGTCAAAGAAGGAGATAAGTGGAATGAATTGATCAATAACGATGGCGATCACTCGACACGCATGGGTTGCCCGTATCGCACGATCCATCTTAAACGCGATTCTCAGGTTCCTGTGAAGATCCTGTACTATCAGGGACCTCGCTACCATATAGCCAATGTTTTAATGTGGAAGCATCACAAGAAGCCACAAACGTGGAAAGATCCTTCACGTCATTCTTTGTGTGGAGTTGCCAGCAATAATTTTTATTTCGACTCTAAGAATGGCAAAAAAATGCCTGCAATGAAGTATCTTGAAAGCACGGGCTGGGATGTTGTTTCAACAAGTAACTTCAAAATGCCTGAACAAAAACAAAATCCATGTGTTGAGGAAAAATTGGAAATTAGTGAGTTCCAAGTGGCTTCCGTTCAGGCGCCCAATGCAACTTTGACTTGGAAAACAAATGTAGCGGCCACAAGCCAGTTGCGTATTATTAATATCTATACCGGCGAAGAGATTATCACATCGGAAGATGCGAATCTTGTGAATGACCACTCGGTGGTTCTGAGTGGACTTGTTCATGGCATCTATTATCAAGTTCAAGCGATCTCTAAGGATGCCAAGGGCAATGAAGTTCGCAGCGCTCTCGTCAATCTGTTGCCATAAATTTTCATGAAATTCCGTCTCAGAAGTGTACAGACATTTGACACTTCTGAGATGTCCTTGAAGTCTTTTCACAAAGCCTGCCCCAATTTGTCTCTGCTTCTTTAGGTCTCCTATCGTTTGTGATATGAATGCCCCACTTTAAATAACAAGTGGGGTCTTATGAACGTAAAGCTTTTGGTGGGAGCGTTCCTCTTCGTGGCGGGAACTTGGGCTCAACAGAGTAAAGCCTATTTTATCGCTTCAGAACCGGCGCAGATTCGCGCAGGCGTGCCTACAGATGTCTTTGTGGCGGGCTTCGGTAACGATCAAGGAACGCAGTTTTTAAAGGCCGCCATCTTAGCCGCCAAAGTGTCTCGTGACCGTTTCCCTCAGAGACAAAGAGTCATTATCAGTGCCGTAAATGAAGACTTCTCTAACGAACGAAATATGTTGGCGTCAGCAGGTTTTGGCTTCCGCAAGGCCGACAATGACGATCTTGAAAAAAGCCGTCTCGTTTTGGCTCTTCAATATTTAAAAGCTCCTGTTTCTTCATTGCAGTTCTTCGGTCACGCTAACACTTATAATGGTTTCCGTTTGCAATCGAAGTCAGATCGCTTGGATCAAGAAGACGAAGAGTTTCCACAAATCGGCAGTGTCTTAGCTCCCAATGCGTTCGTGGTTTTCCACTCCTGCAACTCGGGATGGCTTTTGGCTCCGGCTGCTGCAAAAATGTGGCGTCGTCCTGTTTTCGGTAGCTTCAATGCCGCTGACTTCCAAGAAATGATGAGCGATGGCAAGTGGTACTACCATGATGAAGGTCAATATCCTTCAAACCTTTCTCGCGTTGGCAATACGACTCGTATCACTCAAAGCAGCATTGAATGTACGTCACGCAAATGCTTGCGCTTGAAGCCGGTGAATGCTGCTTATCAAGATAGCTTCGGTAAATTCAGCAAAGGTTTGGGTTTCTATAAAGTATTCTCGACAGTGGAGAGTTTGATTCCCCAAGCTTTGATTCACTACACTTTGTTGGTTCCTTCAACGACTCCATTGACGTTGCAATCTTCTCGTGAAGAAGTTCTTTCTGTGGTGAAAGACTGGATGTGTCCTTCTGATAAGAATGGCACGAAGTTCAATGCTTGTTCGCAAGCTATTGATGCGAAGGCATTCGAAACAAATCGCACTCTTAACTTTTTCTACGGAGATGCCGTAGCCTGCACGAACACGACATGCTTTACGACGATTAAGTGTAACGCCTTTAAAGCGATCGTCGGAGCTGTTCCTTGTAAAACTAAAGAATTGGACGATGTGCAATCGACAGTTTTCAGTGATCAAATGAGACAGATCATGAAAGGCTTGGAACAATTCGAAAAAGGCCAATTGGCGCTTTAAGATTTTAGGTACGGACTTACTTTTGGTAGCGCACATGCGTCTAACGCTTTGTTGCTACCAAAAGTAAGTCCGTACCTTTTTTATTCGTCGACCAGGATACGAATCTCGCCTTTGCCGGCATCAATCCGCACTCGCTGTCCGGTTTTTAGTTTGGTCATCAGTCCACCGGAAACTCCGACAATTGTTGGGAGTCCCAATTCGCGGGCTACGACAGCGGAGTGGGAAAGAAGACTTCCACGCTCAATCAATAATCCAGAGCATGACGGATAAAGTGGAACCCATCCCGGATCTGTTCTTCCTGTTACCAGAATTTCGCCGTTGAGTCCTTCGGCATCTTTCATGTTATTTACGACACGGACGACACCTTCGATGACTCCAGGGCAGCACGGTACACCGTAAAGAACATTCGGATCATCGGATTGAGGAATTTCTCCGCGCAAGAGGTCTCCGTCAGAAAGAGCTTGCGGGAACTTACACGCCACTCCGGCAGCTCCAAAAGTCATGAAACGATCTGGAGGCGGCAGAGAGTCTTCATACTCTTTGAATTCGATTTTGCGAAGTTCAATGAGTTTTTTAATTTCCAAAGAAACAGCACGACCTTCAATGAAGGACATGATCTCTTCGACAGTGAGGAAGAAAATATCTTCTTCCTGCTCCATCTGTCCCAGACGAGTCAGTTGATGACCGATGCCCCGGAAAAGATGTCGGGCGATACCGAAAATCTTCGTTCTGGCAAAACGTAAGTTTTCACGATTGCGAACAGCCTTACGGGCCTGATTGAGAATTTTAAAATAGAACCACAATTTAAATCCGGAAAGTTTTTGATTGATCAAAGCCTCCGCTTTATGGCGGATCTCAAGCTCGCGCTTTTCCATCTCTTCGATGTCATAAGACTTCATGCGCACGTAGCTTTGGATGGCTCCCAAAGCAAACGTGGGATCGTCATGGAGGTCTTTGGCTTCCAGTTTCAGCTCATTAATACAGCGGAAGCCATACTTATCAAGAAAGTCATCCACTTTGGCTTTGAATTGAGGATGTTTTCCCTCTAGCAAAGTTTTCCAAGCGATATCAATCGGAGTTGAAAGAACCCACTCACGCAGAGCTGGATCTCCTTTATCCACGAATGCCGCAATTCGCATCAAAGTTTTAGTCGGCTCTGTCGATTCCAGATCACCTTGTCCACAAAGCAGATCGTTCTGCAATGAAGCGCCATCATTACCTTCAGCCACCCATTTCTCGGTGAGCTTTTTAAGAAGACCAAAGAACACCATGCAAAGATAGTCGTTGATAATCGGAGCTTTCCAATTGCGCAAAACTTCGCCGTCAAGAAACTCATAGAACTCGCGCAGTTCATTTAAGGACATGTCGCGGAAATTTTTCTTACGAGCATCGTTGTAAGTGGCCGTGAAATGCGATTGAAATCCAGTCACGATGCTATTGATGCGCATAAAACGCCACAACGTCATCGTCAAAAGCCATGCTTTATGAGGAGGCGAATAGCGCACAGGGGTTTTCATAAAATCAAAGAGATGAGCAAACTCTGGTTTTAAACCTTGTTTCACACCCATCATTGTTTCCATAAATGCTTTGTTGTCGCCGGACCCCGGTAGCATCAAAATGAGTTTGTACCAGTTGATCAAGTTGTAATAGATATTCCCACGAATAAGTCCCAGCATGTTGCGGAATGTTTTTTCATTCTTAATGATGAGATGTTTGGGAACACCGATGACTTCGCAGAACTGAATGTAAACCTGGCGATAAGCTTGGCTCGCAAAGCTGAAGGTGAGAGGCGAGGTCACGCCTGAATAACTCTCAATAATATTGGAGTTATCCCACAAAGTCGCTTCACCACCGTTGATATTCACATCAAAGAATTCATCCGGAGGCAAGGATGTGATCGGACGAGTTTGTACACAATACAGTTTGTTATTTTCAAAAGCCCATTCGCAGTCTTGAGACGCGCCAAACTTTTTCTCAAGCTCCAAGGCAAGTTTAGCGACCTCTTTAACCTGAGCGTCTGTTAGGGATGAGGTCTTCACAAGATCACTGTTGACGTGAACTTTCACTAAGCCACCCTCCGGAGCTTGGCGAAGAGCTTCAGGTTTATCGACGATATGCGGTTTAAACGTTAAATCATTGCGATGAACTTCGTAATGGTCGGCATCGAGTTCTCCACTCACAAGACCTTCCCCAAGACCCCAGACGGAGCTGACAAGAAGATGATCTCGATCCAACGCCTTAATGGGATTGCGTGAGAACGCCACGCCGGCAACATCAGCGTTCACCATCTTTTGAATGATAACGCCCATCGAGATACCCGTGATGCCAATCTTCCTCTCAATACGGTAAGCCAAAGCTCTCTCTGAAAAAGCCGAGGCCCAACATTTTTTTAAAGACACGGAAATAGCATCCATGCCTTTTTGAAAAAGATAAGACGAGAATTGACCCGCAAATGAGTTTTGCGCAGAGTCTTCATCAAGACCGCTCGAACGCACAGCCACGAAATGTTGCGTGAGCTGTGCCTGGGCAAGATGTTTTTCAATCTCTGCTGTCAAAGCAGCCGGGATTTGTGCTTTTAAAAACGCGGCTTCAATATTCTCGGCACTTTTTGCCAATTGGGTGGCATCAATCAACGCATCGGGATTCAAAGAATTTGAAGAAATAAACTCTTCATAAGCTTCCGCACTGACACAGAACCAATCGGGTACAGGAACCCCTTTTTGCGTGAGGCGTGCCATATTATAGGCCTTTCCTCCGCCGGATTTTTTAAATACTTCAAGAGAGTCTTGAGGTGTGAAGATGCGTTTCATATTAACCTCTTGTTAGCCAAAGGCTTAAAGGGATGATGTATAAACTTATAAGCAAACACAATGTTCCTGCGACTTCGACAAGTTTGAATTTGGATTCATTGGTCATGAATGCCATCCAACTGAGAAGAAGAAGTGCAGAGCCCGCAATCAGCCCGAACAGAACGACATGCTCTTGCATAAGAAGAGCCGCGCTCCAACTGACTGCTTGTAAAAAGATCAGAATAAAGGCGACGCCTTTTTTGCCATACACGGATAAATAAGTTTTTAAAATAGGATGGGCTTTAGGGTCCATTTTGCGAGCGACCTCATAGGTGAAAAAGCATCCTAAAATCACAAAGCCAGCTAGATAAGAAACTGCGGCAGAGGCGGCCTCCGCTTGCAAAGTTGCGGCTGCATAAACTAACAAAAGAACGATGATGATCTGATGAGTGCAGGCATAGAGGAAAGGTTTGTTCGCAAGACTTTCGCCAACAAAGAATTCTTTGTACATCAAATATAGATAAAGAACGATGAGGGCGTAGCATATTCCGGGTACTGAGCCTTGGAGGAAAGAAACTCCCGCAAAAAGAAGCATGACAGCCAAACCGCCATTGACGACGATTTTCATCGCAGGCACAGAGACAAGTCCCCGTGGCAGAGGTCTTTGTGGATGGGCTACAACGTCCTTGGAGTAGTCTTTGAGCTCATCCATTAAGCGCAGTTCGATAAAAAAGAGCATCAACCCCACAAAAGGAATGAGTAAATCCCAACTCCATGCGGTTTGTGTGAGGGCTTTTGCCGTCATGACAAAGCCGCCAACAATCAGGGCATAAGACGCCAAGGGCAATCGCTCTTTGATAAACTTAAGCCACGCTGTCATATCGTTTTACTCCTGCAAAATATCCCATTAAAGAAAGTCCAGCCATCAGAAATCCCAGTTGTGGAATCCACTGTTGTTGAATGAACCAGGCTCCCAAAGGTGGACAAAGAACTTGGGCCAAAGATTGAAGAGAGCTTGAAAATCCCAGGGCCAATCCCTCTTCCGATTTATGCAAACTTTTGGTCAGTCGACTGGTCACGGTTGGACGAATTAAAGAGTTCCCCACGCCGAAAATAGCGCAGGCTAAAAAGAAGATGACCTGGTTATGGGAAAGGCCGACGCCAAGATACCCCAATAAAGTGAGAAGGAAACCGGCGGAGCTTAAATTCTTATCGCCAAACATCTTTTCAAGACGGGGAAGCATAAAGCCTTGAATAAGAATCCCGATGATTCCCAAAGCTCCAAAAAGATAGCCGACTTCAGAAGGTCCGTACTTTTCCCCCTGGCTGTTGGTGAAGCGCGTTTCCATGATTAAACCCAGACCCGAGATCAGAAAAGCAAAAGAACAGAAGAAAAAGATAAATTGCAAAAAGCATTGGCGAGGCAAAGGTTGAACCAAAAACTTTTTTACCACTGTGCTGAGTGCAGGTCCCTTGCCTTTTGAAGGTAACCCATTCGGAAGTAAAAGAAGAGATAATACGATACTAAGGCACGACACAGCAAAACTGGAATAGATCGGCACAGACCAACTGATTTTTGCCAAAGCGCCAGAGACCGCAGGACCCACGGTCAAAGCCAGACCAAAAACAGCACCAAAAAGTCCAAAGGCTTTTGTGCGATTTTCATCTGTTGTCGTATCGGAAATCATCGCTTGCACGAGGGAAAGATTTCCCGCGCCGATGCCTGAAAGAATGCGTGCGAAAAAGACAAAGGCCACAGAACTTGCGGAGGCTAAGAAGAAAAATCCACTGGCTAAGAAAAACTGGCTGAGGATCAATAACTTCTTTCGTCCCCAACGATCGGAAAGTCTTCCTAAGATCGGGCTAAAAATAATTTGCATAGCCGCATAGGAAGCCGTGATAACTCCGGTTTCAAAAACACTGGCTCCCAACTTCATGGCAAAGAACGGCAAAAGAGGAATGATCATCATCATTCCTAGAATGTCGACAAAGACAATAAGAAGAAGGGGAGTCAGACTTTTCCAGTTCATCTCGGCGTCACTTTAATATCCATCGTGGGTCCCGGCCACAGGGACCATGTTGGCGTTGGTTTGATTTTAGAAAAATTCGTGATCTCAAAGTTAAATCTTTGAACGATGCGACTCATGGCAAAGGTCATTTCCATAAAAGCAAATTGGAAGCCGATGCACTTTCTTGGACCGCCGCCAAAAGGAATGTAAACTTGTTGATGACGTCCTTTGAGATTCTCAGGCAAGAAGCGGTCCGGATTGAAGCTCATAGCGTTGTCCCAGAAATCAGGACGACGGTGGGCCACCCACACTCCTAAAAACACCGTAGAGTCTTTGGGAATATTGTATCCGGCAATGACATCATCTTCGAGATTATCTCTCGACATAATGTAGTTCTGCGGGAAGAGACGCAAAGTCTCTTCAATCACACGCTTTACGTAAGCGAGATTGGCAAGATCCATAAAGCCCGGTGTTCGACCCTGAAGTGCAGTGTCGACTTCAGAAGCAGCTTTTTTATAGATTTCTTGATGGGCAAAAAGATTGTACATCGTCCAGCTCATCGTATTGCCGCTGGTATCGGTGCCTCCCAAAAACATGGTGAGGACTTCATCACGAAGCTGCTTATCAGTCATGCGGGCGCCCGTTTCAGGATCTTCGGCGTACACCAACATGGACAAAAGAGTTCCGGACGGTGTTTCTCTTTTTCTTTCCTCGGTGATCATGCGATACACGACGCTGTCTAAGAAATCCATCGCCTTCTTAAATTTGATATTTGAAGGCAAAGGCAAAGACTCCGAGATATCCAAAGGATTGAGAGTGCGATCCACCGTAAATTTGAGAGCGTATTTAAACGCCTCAATAATCTCATTGATATCAGATTCGGGAACATGGGCTCCTAAAAGAGCGCGAGCCACGATTTCCATTGCCAGACGTTGAAACTCTGTTGTGGCTTCAATCAACTCGCCTTTTTTTCTTTTCTCATCCCAGCGGTCCAACATTTTGTCGACGTTGTTCACCATGAGTTCCGAAAGACCGCTCAGGGCCTGGCGGTGCAGATGAGGGTTCATCTTGCGGCGTTGTGTGAGCCACTCTTCGCCTTCACTTGTTGCCAGGCCTTTTCCAAGATAGCCGCTGGCTTTTTCAAAAGTGCGGCCTTTCCAGTATTTTTTGTGATGGCTGACCAGAACCTGTTGAAACAGATCCGGATGAAAGATGATGTAGCTCGTGCGAACGCCAAAAGGCAGTTTCACGATCTCACCGTACTTACGATGAACTTCTTCAAGATAATCCAGACGATTCCAGATTAATTTATGTGTGTTCGCAGCAAACTCTAAAAAGCTGGGTCCTGGTACTTTGCTCATAAATCCTCAAAGATCTTTTTTGTAAAGAGTGTATTCGTGAGTCCACAAATGCTTTTGCTTCTTTCCGTAGGATTCACTTTGATTGCCCGACTTCACAAGAGCCGAGATGGTTTTCTCAAGCCCCTTAGGAAGAGCAGAAATCAAACAGTGGTGAAGCATAGCATTGGAAAGACCATGTCCTCGTGCGACCGGATCAATTCCTGTTGTTTTTAGAACGAAATAGTCTTTTTCAATAATATTAAAGAAGTATCCAACATCTTCTCCCGTCGGAGATACTGCAAACACCGCGTGCTCAAGATTTTCTTTCTTTGCCAAAGGCACATAGAACTCTTTGAAGTAATCCAAAGGAACGGGTTCAAATAAAAAGTTCTTCTGAAATGCCGCCATCGTGATGCGATGAAGGGATGGAATATCTTTTTGCAACATCTGCTCAGCAATCAAGGGGCGGAAAGAAAATCCCTTTTGCAAAGCTTTGTCATAGTCAGCCTGAGTACTCTCAAAGAGATCACGAAGGCCTGTGTATCCGTTGGTGTGATAAGAAGCATAACTTTGAAAACCAAACGATTCGAAATAGCCAGAATAGGAAGCCGGATGATTTGGTTCCCAGGAGAAAACTTGGGGGTCTTTCCAGTCCGTGCGGAATCGATAGGGGAGCCACGTGTTTAAATTCACAGGACCGACAACGGCTTTCATTCCTTTAGAACGCAACCATGCACTGGCCTTTTCTAAAAGTGCATGAGCGACCGTTTGATTTCCGGCTTCAAAGAATCCCAGGTATCCATGATCTTTGTAAAACGGCGAAAGATTTGCACCGATTCTGCCAACAGTGACATCGTTCTCTGTGGCAATCCAAAACTCACAGGGAAAAGGAAATGGTTTGCTTAAGAGCGCTTGGGTCCACATCTCTGGAGCCATGCCGAAAATCTCTTCCGGAGTTCTTAGAGTTGATGGCGCTTTCGCGAAGAGGCTGTCGAAAGTAGATTTGTCTGATATTTCAGATCTTGCTTGCAGTTTAAAGGTCATGTGAGACCCGCCTTTTTTAAACTTTGTAAACGGTCGATCCGCGCACGATGCCTGCGATCTCGAATAATAGGGGCTTCGTGAACAGCCACGATGACCGGAAATAGTTTTTTAATTTCATTTTCTTTTGCTGCGATATTTTCGCCAACAAGGCAAAGACCTTTTTCGGGACTGCGATAAATAAATGACTTGCTCGACTTTAAGAAAGAGTAAACTTTTTGCTCCAACTCAAAGTCGGATAAAGACTGTTGGCTCCGTCCGGAATACCACCAACCTTTGTCGTCAGCGACTATGCGATCTCCCATAGAGTGCCACACATGTCCACTGGGGTCTTTGCGTTTGTTTTTCTGATTCTCTTCGGGATTCCCGACGTATTCAGGGCAAACATGAGGGCCCGTAACCCATAGTCCCGTGTCTTCAAATTGTGATTGAATTTGTGAGGCGGGGTGACCAACAAACAGAGTTTGAAAGTATCCGCGAGATTCGGAATGGTTTACAGCTTCCTTAGCATCAGCGTGAGCGACGGGCTCGGCTTCGCTACTTCCATACAAATGCAGAAAGTGGGCCTGGGGCCATTTGTTAAACGCCTCTTTAAAAATCCAGGTGTCCGTCAAGGCTCCACCGACGTGAATGGACTGAAGTTCAGGGAGAATATTTTTATATTTAAAAAGCTCCAATAAAAATGCGGGTCCCGTTGTCAAACTGACAGGTTGTTGTTCTTTTGGAAGAGCAAAAATTTGTTCAAGCTGACTTTTCTTCCATTTCGGGTGAACGATCACCGAGGTTCTTCCCGCCGCAAGGTTTGCCAAAGCAAAGTTTGCGAACAAAGTCATATCCGGACCGTCATATTTCGTGAGTTCCAAAGATTGATCTAAGGCATGGAACTGATCGATCAGATACCCTTGGTTACGACGAACACCTTTCGGTTTTCCTGTTGTTCCAGTCGTGAAAGTGATGATGCCTGGAATTTGCGGATCTACCGATTCGGCTTTGAAGCTGTCGTTGTTGGCGGCAAAAAGTTTTTTCACATGCATCCAATGAGGAATCTGACGAATCGCTGGAACGCGAAGTCCCCAAAGATAACCCCACCATCTTGTGGCAAATACCTTGGGTTTCACAAGGTTGATGACGTGTTCGATGTCTGTGACGGGCATCCAGGGTTCAACCAGAATAACGGAAACTCCCAGACCCAAAGCAGCACAGATGATGGCATAGAGTTCCGGAGTTAACGTCTCTAAAAGAAGGAGAGAATCACCGGCTTTTAAGTTCATTTTGCGCAAAGTGTGTTGGGCTTTGCCGCCTTGACGTAGAAGCTCGGCAAAAGAAATCTGCTGCGTCGGGGATAACCATATAGCCGTCCGATGCGGATGTTCTTTCGCTTTTTGTGTGAAGAGCTCTACGCAATTCATAGGTCCTCAATTTTTATACGTACAAATCCTCAATCTTATCTTTAAATTTTTGATCCAGCACTTTACGTTTCACTTTCAAAGAGGGAGTCAATTCTCCACCTTCAATAGTGAACTCGTTAGGAAGAACCAAATATTTTTTAATACTTTCGTAACTTGCTAGCTGGGCATTGGCATCGGAAACAGCCTTACGGGCAATTTCCTGAACAAATGGAGTATTCACGAGGGAATTCCAATCCGTGAAAGAAACATTTTTTTCCTTTGCTAGATTTTCCACGCTAGGACGATCCAGCGTCAGCAAGGCGATGATGTATTTTTTCTGATCACCGTGGATATGCACATGAGCCACGTAAGGAGAGAGCTTTAAAAGTCCCTCAAGACGTTGGGGAGCCACATATTTTCCTCCGGCTGTTTTGATCAAATCTTTTTTGCGATCTGTGATGCGCAAATCACCACCTGGAAAAATTTCCCCGATATCTCCGGTGTGAAACCAGCCATCAGTGAAGGCTTCTTTTGTTGCTTCGGGATTTTGATAATACTCTTTCATCACTTTGTCGCTTTTAACCAGGATTTCTCCGTCTTCGGCGATCTTCAATTTTACTTCGCCAATAGGGCGACCCACGCTACCAAAGCGGTAGTTAAATGGCGTATTCACGGTGATGGCGGCTGTTGTTTCAGTCAATCCATACCCTTCCAGAACCAAGATTCCTGCCGAGTGAAAGAACAGGGCGATGTCTTTTGAAATCGGTGCCCCACCGCTGATGGCAAAACGCAGACGTCCGCCAAAAGCTTCAGTGATTTTACCTAAAACAAGTTTTCGCGCCATTTCGTATTTCACCAGAAGATCTAAAGGTAAAATCTGACCGCTCATTTTGTATTCGCCAACTTTTTTTCCGACGGACAGAGCCCAGTTAAAGATTTTCATCTTCAGGGGTTGAGTCTGAACCTGAGCCCAGATGGCCGCATAGATTTTTTCAAAAATACGTGGCACAGAAACCATGATCGTGGGACGAACTTCGGTGAGATTGCCACGAATTTTCTCTAAGCTTTCTGCATAGGCCATCGTAAAACCAATGAACAAGTGTCCCCAGTGCTCGATGCGACCGAGAATGTGGGCATAAGGAAGGAAGCTCAAAGAAACGTCATTCTCGCTGGCGCCACAAAATGGAAAGGCTTCAGACACTTCGCTGAAAGCTTGCAAGTGAGTTAGCACCACACCTTTGGGTTTTCCCGTGGTGCCCGATGTGTAGAGTATTGTCGCCATGTCACTGGGTTTGATTGTTTCGCAAGTTTTACGGTACTGATCGGGATGTTTTACGAGATAGTCCTGTCCCATTTTATGAAGGCGCCCCCAGGTCACGGCGTCGGGGTTAGGGCAGGTGTCTTCAAAAACGATGACCTTTTCAACATTCGGACATTTATCTTTGACGGATTCGAAAATTTTCAAAGGTCCGCGAGTTTCACAAACTAAAACGCGGGCGCCACTGTTGTTAAGAATATATTCGACGTCTTCAGCCGTGTTGTTTTGATAAATAGGAACTGTGACGGCCTTAATGCCAAAGATGCCAAGATCCATCACCGACCACTCATAACGAGTGTTGGCCATAATCGCAACGCGATCGCCTTCTTTGATTCCTAGAGCAAGAAGAGCGGAACCGACATTTTCTACATCTTGGTAATACTCAGGCCAGGTTTTTGATTTCCACGATCCATTCGTTTTAAATTTAACAGCGGTGTGATGAGGATTTCGACCGCGCATGCTCAAAATAGAATGTCCCAAGGTGGTGGGCTTCGTCATGATGAAAACTCCTCGAAGTTGCTACTGTATAACGAAGGGAATTACTTCAAATACATATCTAAAATTTTACGTTGGTCCGCAGGAACAGTGA
Source organism: Bdellovibrio sp. HCB-110 (assembly GCF_047323225.1). Taxonomy (GTDB): domain Bacteria; phylum Bdellovibrionota; class Bdellovibrionia; order Bdellovibrionales; family Bdellovibrionaceae; genus Bdellovibrio. Next base: position 3,318,164 of record NZ_CP178750.1, on the reverse strand, counting down.
CAGTGGTTTCTGCTGAAAGTCCTGTGGTTTTATTGCGCGCTTGAATTTTAACACCCACTTCCGCTTGAATGAGATATGCGTCTCCGGAAGGTTTGATGTTAACAGGAACTCCGGCGATGCGAAGTTCTGGATTAGCTCCACCATTGACGATATTGATAATCACCGAAGCCACGCGAGGCAATCTTTGCAGCGTTCCCGTGAACGAATAGGCTTCGTAAGTTGGAGTGATTGTCGTAACTACATCCGTATAACCTTCTTTTACTAAACGAAGACTAAACGGAGTGTTTGCTTTGACAGTTTTACGAGCGGGAGTGAATTCACCAGTGTCAACACCATCAATTACAACACGCGCACGATCCGGCGTGCTGTAGATTGTGACAGTGTACTCAGGGGAAGTCGCTGACATATCCAACTGCTGAACAGTGCCGTTGTTAGCTTGCGTTTCACCAGATGGTGGAGTCGGAGCAAGACCCACGGCTGCCGGAGCTTTCGATGGAGTCTTTTTCGCAACGAAATTGTTATAAACCCACCACACACCCACGATGGCAACAAGACCGATCACGGCTTTCATCGCCATGCCCGTGATGTCTTCCATCGAAGAAGATGACGGAGCAGACTTCGGCATCGAAGTGCGAGTGCCTGCATATCCTCCCGAAGGAGTGCGCGTCATCGTATTGTTTCCAGAAGCAAAAGTGCCTGTGGCTTGTGTACGAGTTTGCGTGATATTGGTATTCGTATGTGTATTGCTTGAAGGCGCACCTGGTTTTGGAGGTGGCTTCAAGTTATCAAGATTCACACGGATGTCTGTAGAAGTATCAAGATTTAACTTCTCTTCGTCATTTTCGATAGCGGCTGGAGCTGCTGCTGGCGGACGAGGAGCGGTGTTGTTGCGCAGATCCGTTTGCGTTACAACTGTTTTATCTTCAGCCTGATTTCCCTGGATTTTCGCAAACTCAACAAGTTTACGACGTTGTTCAAGGAATGCGGCAGAGAACGCATTTTTCATGAATACGCTGAAATCGTGAGGAGAAAACTCTGGATACTGCGTATTTAAGAAACGATTCAAATCACGATGCAAAGCTGCCGCCGTTTGATAACGAAGGCTTTTATCTTTTGCCAAGGCTTTATTAACAATTCTTTCCAATTCCGGTGGAACGGAAGGATTGATTTTACGGATTGAAGGAACTTGGCATTCGCGGATTTTTCTAAGAATCGCCGCTTCGCTGTTGGAAGTGAAAAGGCGGTCATTAGCTAAAAGCTCCCACAACACGATACCCAAAGAGAAAATGTCCGTGCGCGGGTCGATGGATTGACCATCGGCTTGCTCGGGACTCATGTAGCCGTACTTACCTTTAAGAGTTCCGGCTTTGGTTGCTTCAAGTTGTGTTTCGGCTTTGGCGATACCGAAGTCGATAATTTTAACTTCACCTTCAAAGCTCACCATGATGTTTTGCGGACTCATATCGCGGTGAACGATGTTCAAAGGTTTCCCTGTTGTACCGTCGATGCAACGATGGGCATGATCAAGGCCGGCTGCGACCTCTTTCATCATGTAAACGATTTGCTCGATGATAAACTGAGTATTGGATTTCTTAAGTTCATTGAGAATTTGGCGAAGGTTGCGGCCTTCTACGTATTCCATGACGAGGAAGAACTGACTTCTTTCGACACCGAAATCGTAAATTGAGACAACGTTTCCGTGATTGAGATTCACGGCGATCTTTGCCTCTTCTTTAAACATCTCAATAAATTCTTGATGATCGGAATATTGGGGGAGAATGCGCTTGATAGCGACAAACTTATTGACGCCAACAGCTCCCGTTGACTTAGACAGGTACACTTCGGCCATGCCGCCTGCTGCGAGACGCTCTAGAAGAATGTACTTGCCAAACTGCTCTACGGGCTGAGACATGAATTCCTGTTCCCCTTTGAGAAGTCTATCGGTAAAATAAAACTAATCCTTAAGGAGATTTGTCTATGAAATGGATAGGACTGACCGGAGGTATAGCTTCTGGCAAAAGCACAGTAAGCCGTATGCTTAGAGAGCATTCCATTCCTGTCATTGACGCTGATGAAATTGCAAAAGAAGTGGTGAAGGCGGGATCTCCTGGACTTAAGTCTGTCATCAATGCGTTCGGTTCCGAGTTCCTTTTGGCCGATGGTTCCTTGGATCGTCGCAAATTAGGACAGCATGTTTTCGGTCATCCTGAACTTCTGCATCGCCTTGAAGCCATTTTGCATCCGCTAGTGCGAGAAGAAACTCGTCGCCGTCGTCGTGTTTTGGAAGGTATGAACGAAACACTCGCAATTTATGATGTACCTTTGCTCTTTGAAACCAAAGCGCAAGATCAGTTTGATGGAATCGTCGTGGTCAGTGCCACCAAAGAACAGCAAAAAGAGCGTCTGCGCCGTCGCAACAAATGGACGGAGGACGAAATCGACATGCGCATTGCTTCGCAAATTCCGATTCAATTTAAGGAACAAGAAGCTGACTTTGTTTTGCACAACAATCGTGATGAGCAACATCTTTTAAAAGAGGTGGATCGTTTGTTGGCGTGGTTAGAAACCTTGAAGAAAGATCAGAAAGAAAAAGTATAACCAAACTGTGCAAACAGATCCGGTCCGGTGATCGCGTACCCAACACCGAATTCAGAGATAAATGTTTCTCCAATTCCAATAGAGCCCCGCAAACGCAGTCTGCGAATTTCCACAAGCCCGCCAATTTCATCCGATCCATCGACAAACATATTCGCTGAGGCACGAACATAAGGCATGTAAACTTCCTCAGGACAGCAATACCAACGGCGTCCCACGGAAATCCCGATGAAGTTATCGTTATTAACTTCAATTTGATAATCCCAAGCGGGCAATGAATCTTTCAAAGGCATGTAGCGAAGAGCGAAGAACGGGCCTTGCTGATATTCATCACTTTCTAAGTAATTTCCACCTGCAAATCCTAGAGAGGCACTGAGCAAAAAAGTCGGTCGAGCCTGAATCATCGAGGGGTCCACAGTTGCGAGTAAAGGATCATCTTCGGCCGACAGAGGTGTGGTTTCTAAAGTGGTCGTTGTTTGAGGTGCTGCCAATGTGGCAAAACTACTCAAGACCAAGGTCAAAAAAAGGAGGGGAAGAAAAACTCGCATAAGACAAAGTATAAATTATGTCTACAATCATGTTAATGAAAAATTTGGAGGCAAAAGTATGTCAAAGCGGGGATCGCTGCTCCTCACGGGCCTTATTACACTGTTAACTGGACCTCTTGCTCAGGCGGAAAGCATTAGCACGACAATCCATCATCATTATCAATCTCCGCGAGCGTTGGGGATGGGTGATGCCTTTGTGGCCGTTGCTAACGACTATACGGCGATGTTCTACAATCCTGCGGGATTGGCGAGAAGAGAAGACGGGCAAATCAATCTGTCGATGAGTTTTGCGGGAACTCCAGGCGTGATGGATTTTTACAATGAATATAAAGACATTGAAGAGTCCAATAAAACGGAAACAGAAAAACAAACGGCCTATCTGGAGTTGATTGAAAAACACTATGGTGATGTCTACTCATTTAGAGCGGCTCCCGTTGAAGGTGTGTGGGTTCGTCCTAATTGGGGAATGGCTTTGATCCCGATGGATTTGAGCGTTGAAATGGCGATGCATAAGCAAGTCGGACCGACGATCAACGCCACTGTCTATGCCGACACGACTTTGGCGATGGCATATGCTGATGACCTTCATTGGTTCGATCACGGTCGTCTTTCGTGGGGGATCACAGGGAAGTTCGTGAATCGCGGTTTTTACAGCAAACCGATCAGCGCCATTGATCTTGCGCAAAGTGATGAGATCGTAAAAAAAGAAGACATGCTAGAGGGCTATACCGTCGATGCAGATCTAGGGCTTTTGTGGACACCCGAGTTACCAGACTCAGGAGTTTGGTCCGTTCTTCGCTTAGCACATCCTACTTTCGGTGCAGTTGTTCGCAACGTCGGTGAATTGGGTTTCGGCCAGACATTGAAGTTGTTAAATAAAGAGCCACAAAATGGAACGCCTGAAAAATTGTATCGCGTGTTTGATTTGGGATCTCGTTGGGAATATCCATCTATGTGGATTTTCGGCGGAAGAGGCGTGTTTGATATCCGTGACTTGGGCCATCCCGATTTTACTTGGAGAAAAGGCCTTCACTTAGGTTTCGAGTTCGATTGGACGGTGAGCACTTGGTGGAAAGGTCACTATCGTGTTGGTTTGAGCCAAGGCTTCTGGACGGCGGGACTGTCAGCAGAGTTGGGCATCTTTAACTTGGATGTTGTTAGTTACGCAGACGATGTCGGAACTAAGAACACTCCTGTTGAGAGCCGTGTTTACGCGACTCGTTTGAACTTGGATTTTTAATAGATTCATAAAATTCAGAAATAAAAAAAGCCCGTCTTAGGACGGGCTTTTTGTTTTCATAACTATGAACTGTTAGTTTTGCCAGTTTTGTAGCAGCTCTTTACCGATTGCTACTAACTGCGCAGGATCCGTCGTTGTAATATCAAATCCAGAGGTTGCTACGGCAGAGTTGATCTGACCGCAGATCTCGTCATTCGAACTTGCGCCAGCGCTGCAAGTTGAGGTGTAGACAGTTTGGATGGAACTAACAATGGTTGTAACCGTTGCTTCAGCATCTGGATCGCTGGCATTAAGACCCGTGATCAAATCTTGGATAGAGTTTGTGATCTCAGACACATTACAGTCGGCTGGATTTGAAGCACAAGACGCGAAGCTAGAGCTTGCAAGAACAGTTGCACTTTTTGCCATAGCGCCAATCAATTGCAAACCGGAACTTCCAGATTGGTTGCAATTGTTGAAAGTAGCTTCCGCTTCAGAAAGACTTGGGAAGCTCAAAGCCGAAAGCATTCCAGCAGCACCAGAATCTCCATTAATCGCATTAAGAGCGTTGGATAGGTTGGCTGGGCTTGTCACTTCCGCACCGATAAATCCCGCGGCACAACGAAGAGTGTAGGCTTGTTCGGAATTCAGGCCTTCGATTTTGCTCATGCACGCATTAGCAGACGTTGCATCTGTCGCTTCGTCCAGGCAGAACTGTGCTTCGGCCAACATATCTTTTTCAGTCTGTTCGGCTTCACATCCTGTGAGTAAAGCTGTCAAACTCATTGCTAAAATCGTTGCTGTCGTTTTATTAAACTGCATTTCCTGCTCCTTCATAGAGTCCGAGAATTTATATAAATACTTATCGGAATCGCTACGTAGGTCTTAACTTACATTTTTTTCTGTATTGAACTGAGACGAGAGCCTGGACTTTCGACCTTATTTTTTGGAAATGTCTCAATATGATCACCCAATGAGCCGATAAGTCCTTTGATATATTTCAACCTTCAGCGAGGTATCTATGAAAAGGATTTTGTGGATCGCGCTCATTCAAACTTTCTTTGTGATGGCGTTTGCTTACGATGCAAACGCGCGAGAGCGTCATACATTTTATAGTGGAGCTCGATGTCTAGGCATGGGTGGTGCGTGCATCGCAGTTACTAATGACGAGACGGCTCTTCTGGTCAATCCTGCAGGCTTGGGAAAACTTCGTGATTTTTATGGAACCATTTTCGACCCTGAGTTGGAGTTTGGTTATCAAACACAAGGGTTCTATGGTGAGCAGACTTTTTCAAATCCCTATAGTCTTGAAGATGTGATTGGAGCGCTCGATAAAAAGCGCAGCGCTTACTATCATGCTAAAGCTCAAGTCTTTCCTTCTTTTGTTGGCAGAAATTTTGGTATCGGTCTTTATGGCAACTATCTTTTAGATGCTGAAATGTCGGGAGACGGAGCAACGGTTGATACTTTTTATCGCAATGACGTGGCTTTTGTTTTGGGCTTTAATTTCCGTTTCTTTGATGGTCGTATCAAACTTGGTTTTAATACTAAGCTGATCAATCGTATTGAAGTCGACAATGAAACTTTGAGTGCAACAGGTCCGTTGTCTTATGATTCTATTGCCAGTGAAGGTGTGGGGCTTTCAACAGATGTCGGTTTGATTCTGACAGCGCCATGGAAGTTTTTGCCAACGGTAACGGCCGTTGTGCGTGATGTGGGCGGCACAAGTTTCGATCAAGCCAGTGGTGTCCGATTAGACACAGCGTCTCGTCCCAATTTGGTAAAACAAGACGTAGATGTCGCGGCAGCAATCTTTCCGATACATACGAATTATCTCAGGTCTGCATGGACGGTAGAGTACCGTGGTTTATTAACATCAGGTGATGAGCCTGATAAAGCCAAGCTGATTCATGGTGGGATGGAGTTCAACTTCGGAGATGTGTTCTTTTTACGTGCCGGGTATAATCAAAGGTATTGGACGGCAGGTATGGAACTGTCATCAGAACGTTTTCAGTGGCAGATTGCAAGCTACGGCGAAGAAGTCGGCACCGTTGATACTCCCAAAGAAGACAGACGTTATACATTTAAGTTTGCATATCGCTTTTAAGGATGAAGCATGAAGTATAAAAACCTATTGGTCATTCTCATGAGTTTGGTGCTGACCACTTCTTGTGGACAGCCGAATGTATTGACGGAGTATTCCAACACGGACTCTGACGAAGCTCTTTATTTAGATGCAAAAAATAAAATGGACGACTTCGATTGGGATGGCGCCATTGATATCATGACAAACCAACTCTCTGCCAGCTATCAAGCTCGTAACGAAGTGAAGACAAGTTTGATGCATGCCTATGGCGGTAAGTGTGGTATTTCCTTTTTTGATCTTATTCATAGCTTAAGCAATGTCTCATCGACAAAAATGTTTGAGTTTGCTTTGCAGCTTTATGCAGGAAAAGTTGTCGATGTCACCGCCTGCGACAATGCGATCACGGCTCTTAAAAGCATTGGCGCCACGGCTGCAGAAAGAACGAGCCAACAAAATGCTTTTGCGGCCATTCTCGGACTGACTCGGATGGCGACAACAATCCATGCAAAGTTTGATACAGAGTCCTCAGGGTTAGGTGATGGTATCGTCGATGCCGGAGCGGATTCTTGCGTGATCGCCGATGCTGCAGGTCGCTTGTCAGACGCAGACATGAATCGCATCATCTCGGGAGTAGGTTTGGTGTTTGAGAATCTTTCGGCCTTGGGTGATCAACTCACAGGGGGAACTGCGGGTTCTTCTTTTGAATCGGCGAAAACTCTTTGTGAAACAGCAGTACCGACTTTGGATAAAACAACTCCGCAGTCACTCGACCCGAGTGTACCAGGAGGAGTGACGTGGCCGATGTTGGGCCATGCAGATCCCCCGACGTGGTTGGACTTGGGATTGCCTAATGATATTGCGGACCCTATCAATTGTTTGAATACGGATGACTCTGCGGTGCCTGATAAAATGCGCCGTATTTTTAGAAGAATGATTGCGGATGCTTCGTTAGGTGTGGGCATGGCGGGATCTTGCGATATCGCCGACATTACTTTTGATTTGGATGCACAATCGCCACCGAAAGTAGCTGTTACAATCGATTGTTGTCCGGGGTTGGCGAAACCATGAAGTTATTGGCGTTTCTGTTCTTAATTTTTTCTAGCCAAACGTGGGCGCAATCTTTGGGTGATACTGGTCGCTCCATTCGCGCCCGTGGTATGGGAGGAGTTTACGTTCCTTTCGTGGGTGGAGCAGATGCTTTGTTTGTGAATCCAGCGGCTCTGGGCCGGGGCTCTGTTTTGGATATTAAATTGATGGAGCTGACGGTCGGTGCAAACACGGAGCTCGTTGAAAATCTCTCGGCCTTTCAAGATATCGACCCCAACGATCCTACGACATTCAATCAATTCTATGGAAAAAAAATGTGGGCCCAGGCAACCGGAAAAGCCGCTGTTGCACTTCCTTTTCTGGCTCTGGGATATTTAAATGACAGTGAAGTCTCGGTGGAGTTGCACAATCCCGCGTTTCCGCAGTTTGAAACCTATTTTAGAAACGATGAAGCTGTTTACCTCGGAACCGCATTTCCATTGGGACCTGGAACTTATTTGGGAATGAGTTTAAAGAGAATCAATCGTTGGGGTGGCAGTGTTCAAGAACTTGCCGTTTCAGACGTGGCGGATGCCTCAAGTCTTCAAGATATCGGTGACAGGTTTCAAAATAAGGGAACGGGTTACGGATTTGACTTGGCCATCTCGACAGAACTGCAAGCTCCTGTTTTAAAACCGACACTTGCTTTGGTTTGGCAAGACGTGGGTAGCACCGCATTTAAACAAACAGCGGGAACTGATGCGCCACCTCACATTGAGCAGAATTTAACTTTTGGTGCGGGGCTGGGTGTCGATCTTCCAGGTTTGGATTTGTCCTTGGGATTGGAAGCGCGGCATTTGATGGAGCCGGATATTGAGCTTGGAAAGAAAATCCACGTGGGTGCGGAGATTTCCTTGCCTATGATTGATTTGAGAGCGGGATATAACCAAGGCTACCTCAGCTATGGGGCAGGCATAAATTTATTAATATTTCAGTTAGATGCAGTCAGTTACACTGAAGAAACCGGACTTTATCCAGGTCAGGCGGGCGATGCTCGTTATATGGTGAGTCTCAGTTTTGATTTAAGCTTTGATGCTAACTTCAAATTCACGGATAATAACGGCAAGAGAAGAAAACTAAAACAACGCCGGTAATCTAGATAATGTTGCAAATCATTCCGATAGAAAGTCGATCTCAGATTTCAGAGATCTTTGCTAAATACAATCCGCGAGAACAGTCGTGGCTTGTATCGGATTTGCGCACAAAGTTCGAACTCCAACAAAAAATTCTGGGCCGCGAAGGCCAGTACATCGACGAATCGGTTCTGCGTGCCAGTGACCTTTGGAAAATTCTTTTAAAGCGTCTTGATCCGGGGTTGCGTTTGGTGAGTGATCCTTTCGCCCGTTCTCTTCTTAGAACGATTATGGATGAACACGCCGATGTTTTGGGTGTGAATTCATCTGCGGAAGACACAGTATTTTCATATATCGACCAAATGTCGGCGATTCTTTTCCATCCGGAAGGCACGACACGTTTGGAAGAGTGGTTTCAAACTCATCCGGAATCGATGAATCGTTGGAAAGAATGGTATCTGCGTGCGCGTTTTTGTGCGCTCAAACTTTTGCAAGACCATCGAGTGATCACGGCCGATTGGATTACGGCCTATCTGCAAAACTTCAATGAGCTTGAAAGAGTTTGGAACATTCCTTTGATTGTGGATCTGAGCGGGGAGATTTCTCGGGTTGAAGCTGAGATCTTGCGTGTTCTTTCTCGCTCGGTGGATGTCGTTATCTTAGAGCCAAGTCCTGCTTGGAAAGCGGACTTCCATTTTCTTTTAAAGCCTTATGAAGACTTGCGAGCGCAAAGTCAAAAAGTTGAAACTTTGTCCCCTGTGGTAAAGAAAGAAAAACGCACAGAGGTTTTGCGTTTTTCTGGAATGCTTGCAGAGATTAAACACAGTGTGGGACAAGTGCGTGAGTGGTTAGATCAAGGTATTTCGGCAGACTCCATTGCGCTTGTTGCTCCTGATATCGAGATTTATTGGCCCGTTCTTCAATCGTATTTGGAAGAAGAGGGAATTCCCGCGCAAAAAGATATTACTCACAAGGCGCAGAGTCTGCCTTCTGTCACAAGATGGTTGGCACTTCTTCGTTCAAAAAGTGGACGTCTTTCTAGTTCAGATTTAGAGATTTCTTTTTTTGAAAAAGAAGAATCGCAAGAACTTCGTTACGAAGAGTTCCGCTCTTTGTTTAAAAGCCTGTATGTGAATGAAGATCTGGCTCGCAATGACATTGTTTATAAAGTTTTTCATGAGCAACTGGATCTGACCGGTCTTTTAGGCCGGGATGAATTCGTAGCTAAAGCCTTGCTTTATTGGAACTCGTCAGAGACGGACATTGTACAAATTGTTTTAAGAGAGCTTTTGCAAAATGCCACAAGCACCACAAAGCTTATTTGGAAAGAGTGGCTTAGCTATCTTGAAAGCATTGTCGCTGCCAAGGAATACACTTTGGAAAAAGGAAACCCTCGGGGCGTCTTAGTGACAAAGCTGATGTCGGCGCATAGTGAAAAAGCCCAGCACCGTATTTTCATTGGGTTGACCGATGAGTCTTTGCGCAGCCGCAATAAGACACAGCTTTCCGGACAAGATTATTTTGAGTTAGCTAAAGACATTGGTTTTTATTTGGACAATCCGGATCAAAGCGATTTGGAGTTTGAACTTCGTTTGCTTGCAGAAGCTGAAAGTGTTGAAGACATTTACTGTTTTGGGGCGACGGATCTCAATGGCTCCCTATGTTCTCCGGCGACTTTTTGGATGAGTCTAAAGGGCGATCACGAAAAACTCACACTGCCTAAAGAAACTCGCTGGGATGAACTTCAGCACTCGGAAGAGCGAGGAAGCCGTCCTTGGATTCAACCTCGGAAAGAGGTTATTCAAAAAAGAATCGCTCAAGATCTGGGAAAGCAAGAGTTCGACTTGATTACCACAGCGGAGCTTCCGCGAATCTCGGCTTCTTCAGTGGAAAGTTTCTTAGAGTGTCCGTTTGTTTTTGCGGCCCAACGTTATTTCAAACTTAAAGATCTTCCCGATGTTGATTTGGATGTCGATCACAGAACACGAGGGCAATTGGCCCATGCTCTTTTTGAGAAGCTAACCATAGAACCTATGCGTTTTGATTGGAAGGCTGAAGAGCTGGATCAGATTCTCGAATCCGTTCGCAGTGAAAAGAAACTTCTTTTTGCCGATGAACGTTTGTGGATTCCTTTAAAGAAGAAACACATCCAACTGGGTTTAAGATTTTTGGACTTTGAGAAGCGTTGGCGTGAAGAGTTTAAAAAGACGCGCACTTTAGCTCGTGAAAAACGTTTTGAATTTTATTTTGATCCCAAGACCGAAGAGATCTCACGAGAAGCCAAAGATGGTTGTTTCCGTATCTCGGGACAGGTTGACAGAATTGACGGGGATGATGCCAATCACCTAGTCGTTGTCGATTACAAAAGTTCTTCAGGCGGCATTTCGGCCCATGCTTCGTGGTTTAAGAACCGCGAATTGCAGCTCCTCTTCTATATGTGGGTGATCGAAAAAGGTCTTCTTGAAGATATGGGTGGTGAAGTCATTGGGCTTTTCTACTATGTCTTTAGGAATTTTGAGAGAAAAGGCTTCAAGATTGAAGATCTTGCGGGATCTTTGTACCCGGCATCAAAACGCAAAGACAAGAATGCCAGTTTTGAAGCAAAAGAAAGATATATGACCGAGTTCAGCACTCTTTTGATGGGAACTTTGGATCGTATTAAAAAAGGCGAGTGCCAGGCTGAGCCCGCTGAATTTAAAACCTGTGTGAACTGCGAGTGGAGGCGACAATGTCGAGCACCACATCTGAATTAAAAAATACCATTCTTCGCGCCGGAGCCGGGGCGGGGAAGACCACGACATTGACTCAGACTTTTTTAAAGTTTGCCAGCGACTTTAAAGAGAAGAACAAAAAGTTCCCGCGCATCGTCGTGACGACTTTTACCCGTAAAGCAACTCAGGAGCTGAAAGAGCGTCTTTTAAGCAAAGCCTTGGAGGACGGTCGAGAGGACCTGTTCCATTACGTGAGTTCTAAATCTCAGGTTCAGATTTCGACAATCCACGGGGTGTTAAGTCTCTTCTTATCCCGCTATGGATCTGCTGTGGGTTTGACTCCGGACTATAAGATCATGAGTGATTCCGAGATTAAAAAAGGCGCGCGTAAAATTATGCGCAAGTACCTCCTCGAAAATCCTCAGTTGCAGGAACTTCTTGAAGAGTATGACTTTCAAATTCTTGAAGGAGCTTTGCTTAAATATTTTGGCGAAAACGTTATTTTTCCCGAGATGAAGTTTATTCCCAAGGATGAACTGCAAATCGAAGCGGGAAAAACGGTTCAAAATATTTCAGGAAAACTCAAGCGAGTCTGTACCGAGATCATGCAAGAAACTTCCAACGACAAATGGGAGGAGTATGCGCGGTCCTTGGCTTCTTTTGATTGGACCGTGAGCGGCCAAAACTGGGAGTCCTTCTTTGAAAGACTTGAAAGTTTTTGGGAATTCACTTCAAAGCCTGTTTTCCGTAAAGCCACACCTCCCTTTTCATTAAGCCTGAATGAGGAACTGGAAACTTTGCGGGATCGCATTGATGTTCTTTTAGGTGAGCCTCGTTACCGTCCGTCCTTTTGGGAAAAGCACCAAAAGAACTGTGAACTTTTTGAAGAGCTTGCGAAAAATTTCTGTCGCGACTTTATGCAAACCAAACTTGAAAACGGTTTGCTTTCAATGAGTGATCTGGAAACTTTAGCATTTAAAATCATCCGTGAGTCTCCGGAAGCAGCTCAGAAATTTTCCCAGGAATGGGATTTCTGGATGGTCGATGAGTATCAGGATACAAGTCCCGTGCAAGTGGAACTCTTGCGCCATTTGATTGGCGAAAAACCCTTGTTCGTGGTCGGCGATCCTCAGCAAAGTATTTATCTTTTCCGGGGAGCGCGCTCGGAAGTCTTTCAAGAAAAAGTGCAGGAAATTCAGAATCAAGACGGCGATGTGCAAATCAAGCTTGTCAATTATCGTTCATCGCCTGAAGTTCTGGAGTTTTTCAATCACTACTTTACAAAGCTCAGTCCACAGTTTGCGGCGATGACGCCAGCTCCAGATAAAATTCGCAAAGGAAATTCGGACCCTGTTGCGCAAGTTCTTTTGACGGAAACCGGGGAGGAAGATGAAACCTCTGCCGAAGTTTTAACAACGGTCGCCCGTATTCAGGAACTTTTAAATGAAGGAGTGAGCCCAGAACAGATCTGCGTTTTGGGAAGAACCCATAAAACTTTGGAAGATATCGCCAAAGTTGCGCAAGAGTACGGTGTTCCATTGCAACTTCATAGTGGCAGTGGATTTTATGAACGTCGCGAAGTCTTGGATGCCTTAGCTCTATTAAAATTTCTAGTGAACCCTCATGACAACGCTAATTTTGTGGCCCTCTTAAGATCGCCTTGGCTCGTGATGAATGATAGCGAGATCGCAAGTTACTGCCATAGCTACAAACATTCTTTCTGGAAAGAAGCGCAAAAGACTCTTGAACAAAAAGAAGAGAATCATCCTTTGCGTATTTTGAAAGGTCTTCTTGCGCAAAGTGAAGTGAAAGGTCTTTCTTGGACCTTGAAAAAGGCATTGATTGATTTAGGTCTTTTTGATTACTCGGCAAAAATTGATTCAACGGGAAGACGTGAAGCGAACTTATGGAAAGTGGTCTCGCTCTTAAGCCAAGAAGAACGTCGTCCAGGGTTTAACTTTTTGGACTTCTTAGATTCCAGCCTGGAAACTCTTTCTGCCGATGAAGGCGGGGAGGATGCGGATGCCACTCCGGTGATTGAACCGAAGAGAGTCAACTTTATGACCGTGCACGCTTCCAAAGGTTTGCAGTTCGATCAGGTGATTTTACCTGGCATGGGGCAAGACCCTCGCAACAGTCATGCGCCGATCTTAAGTATTCGCGAACAAGATGGTTTGTGGTCTTTGAAAGTGCGCAATGAAGAAACTCAAGCCATGGCCGGAAGTATTCTCGCGGATCAGATCACCGAAGAGCTAAGAAAAAGAGAAGCCGAAGAGTTCAATCGGGTTCTTTATGTGGCTCTAACCCGCGCAAAGTCCGGCGTGACTTTACTTTGGGATAAAAAGATCGGAAAAAAATCATGGGCCGCCCACTGTCCTTTGCTTTTGGAAGAAGGCCTTCATCAGGAAAAAGACTTTTCTTACGTCGTCAGAGTCGAAAACGGCCTTCCACGGAAAATGGCTGAGCAAGATTTGGCGCAAAAGGCTTTACGTCCTCTGTGGCAGTCTCCGCAAAGTGAAGAAAAACGAAAGTATATTTCCGTCACCGAACTTGTCGCACCAGAAGCTTTGTCGTTGGAAGTTTATACGCCCAAAGCCACTCAATTGGGAGTAGGTCTAGCCCGAGCACAACAAGGAACCAATGCCCATAGACTTTTTGAAGCTTTAAAGTTCACTTCTTATAATGAGCTGTTGAAGGTTTCGGAAGACGACCTTAAGAAGCCTTTGCAGTTCTTAGCGAACACACAACAGATTCCACTTCTTGAAATTATTGAAAAAGGTTATGTGGAGTGGGGGTTTGCTCTTAAGTACCAGGACTCTTTGATGCAGGGGCAGATTGATTTGTGGGGCATCGTCGGTGAAACACTTTGGATGGTGGACTATAAAACCGGTTCACAGCGATATTCCGACACGGCTTTCAAACAACTTGAGGCCTATGCCTGGGCTTTGTACCGTATGAAATACTTAAATGGAGTTAAAGACGTCAAGTTGGCCGTTGTTTATCCCATGGATGAAGTGGTGAAAATCGAAAGTGTCCGCAGTTTAGAAGACATGAATGTCCGGATGGAAAAACGCCTTCAGGATTTTTTAGTTGTCTAGGTCCTAAGGGTTCCTTATCCTTTTTATATGAAAACAAAACCATGGTCTCTGATCGTTCTTGCATTACTTCATGTGTTGGCTCCAGTTGGTAACTTGTTACTGAATGCTTTTCGAGCGGGACGAACTATTCCTGCACAAATGCATTATTGGTTTGAAGTTTTACCCAAACATCTTTTGTTCATTTATGTCGGTGTTCCGATCCTTGCGGGAATCTTCATCTACATCTGTCGCCGCTGGAGTTACTGGGCATACCTTGTCTGCTTGGCGGTGATTTTCCTTTCGAATCTTTATAGCTACTGGACAAGCATGAATTGGAGCACGTTGATTGCTTTGATCGTGGTTCTTTTAGTCGATCTTCTTATCGTCGCTTACTTTGTTGTTCCTTCGGTGCAAAAAGTTTATTTCGATCCACGCATGCGATGGTGGGAGGCGGCTCCTCGCTACAACTTCAATCACGAAGGTTTGGTGAATGGAGCGAAATCTTTCTTGAAGAACTTGTCTCAAGGCGGAATGTTTATGACCTCAGGTCCTTCTTTGAACGAGAATGACCAAGTGGAAGTTTCTTGGGAGTACGAAGGCCAAGAAACAAAAGTGCGCGGGATTGTTCTTTATAAGAGCCCGAATAAAGCCGCTCCCGGTTATGGTGTGCGCTTTGAGCACACCCCGGAAACACAAAAACAAGTGAAGCATGTGATCGACAGTCTTCACGCTAAAAAGCTTATTGTCGTTGAGCGTTTGCCGGGACCTGAAGACAGCTTTGGAACTTGGTTGAAGAAGCTCCTCACAAAGGGTGAAGGCCTCTTCCCAAAATTTAAAGTTTAGTTTTTAGAGTATTCGCAAAGAGCTTTGCCTTTTTTGCCAAGACCGATAACAGGTCCTTCAAAAGTTTTACGAACGGCATAAGCGATCTTTTTATCAGCAGAAAGTTTGATGGCCACGCTGTCTGTTACGCGCATTGCAGGAATGCCCATCAAGCTTTCGCGGCCTTCGAATGAGAAAGTCAAAGTGTCGTTTTTCAAAGTCACAGAGTCTTGACCTTTTGTAGAACTCAGAGCTTCACCGTGAGATGCTTTCACGTCGCGTTTTTTACCGTTCAGCTCAGCGCTGACGATCGGACCGTACTCCGTCATATCGCCGCGATAGAGATTTGTAAGCCCTTTTTCTTCGGCAACCACGAGGCTGTCATAACAGAAAGTTTCGCCTTCGACCTGATCGTTGATAAGTTTGTAGGAACCAACAAAGTCTTTGGCTCCGGCAGCAAAAACGGAAGATGTGCCGAGCAAAACTATTCCTAACAAAATCGCCTTTTTCATAAATACTCCTGGGGTTTTAAGTAACGCAAAAAAATGCGCGGGCCCGGAGAGAGAGAGGACCCGCGCAGGAGAAACCGAAAATTTATCTGTTGTACTCAGGGTTCGTCATAAGAGTGAGCATATTCAAGAACTCAACGTTCTTCATGATGATACCGTAAGAGATCTCGATCTGAGTTCCGTCAACCAATTGGCCCGCAGCTTCGCCAAGTTGTGCAAGACCTTCCATGCCTTGAGTTTGGCTCATGGCTTTTCCAATTTTATCAAGACCTGACTTCAAAGCCTTTTGGTCAAGAGCAAAGAGTGGAAGCGCTTCCGCCAACTGACCAGCTTGTTCAGCCACTTGTTGAGCGACTTGTTCTGCACCTTGTTGTTTTGTCAACAACGCAACCGCTACGCCGATCACTTGTTTGTTGAAACCAATCATACCCTCAACTTGATCTTCGATAGTCATTTTTGGGTTGGCTTTCAACACTTCCTCAGAAACGATCTCACCTTTTTTGTTAAGAGCGTTCAACTTCGCAACAAGAGCGTCTTTAGCTTTTGTTACCGCTTCTGTGCCCTTACCTTCGCTCAACATATCTTGGAATTGAGCAATCGCCAGTTTTTCCATCAAAGGACCGATTTCTTCTTCTTTTTGGATGAAGAAGTTTTTCTCTGCCGCTACTTGCAAGATCAAGTTAGAGGCAATCGCATTGTCCAAAGCCCAGTAGCTGAGACGTGCCTTCGATTTGTCAGACACACCCAATTGGCTAAGAACAGTACGGTCATTTGGAGCTTTACCTACGCTGCTTCCCACTTTGAAGAAGTTAGCAAAGTTATCTTTGTCTCTTAAAGTGGAAGCTTCAAGATTCAAGATACCGTAAACACCAGCGTACATTCTCATCGCCGCAGTCACAGTCGCTTTCTCGCCACGAACAGGTGACAATGTCGCGTGTTCGTTTGTGAAAGTCGGTTGCAACTGATCGAGCATCATGCCTGTCAAAGTGTTCACGAAGAAACTTTGTTCAGCAGACATGCCCAAGATGTACTTCTCGAAATCCAAGAAAGAGAACAAGATGCTTTGTGAGTAGTACTTATAGTCTGGGTATCCCTTCATAGTCAGGAAGTTCATCGCCATAATTTTATCGTACTCGATACCCACTGTATCGATACGGTCTTCACGGATCGCAAGATCTTGAACCGCGCGTTTTTCCACGATTTCAACGTCTGTGATCACTTTTCCAGTCTCGTTACCTTCTTTATCTGTTTCCTTATATTGGTAAGGAACTGCTGCGAAACGCTCTCCACTCTTGAACAATGAGTTCGCATCTGGAGTTTTGATAACTTGGTTATAGAAAATGTACGATTTCAAAGCAGCTTGGACGTAATCGCCAATCTCTTCTTGTGTCCCGTTTCTAAGAACAAGCATGTAGAACAACTCGTCCATGAACTGACGCATTTGGAACATTGTGCCGATAGTGCCACCGATAGCGCGGCTTGCAGTTCCAACACCGAAGTCATTACGATCCCAGCTATGGTAGTTCGTAACGTAAGCTTCTTCGTAATCTTGAATCATGTTTTCAACGACTTCTTGCGCTGAAGTACCGTAGTCAAAACGTTGGCACGTAGGTTCGTAACCAACATGGATGTCTGTGCAGTACTTGTAGGGCTTCAAGAGACCACCAATTTGACGTTTCGAGAAGTTGTTCCAACCTTCTTTAGCAAAGTTAGCTTGAATAGTTTGTACGCTGATGTACTTGCCATTCACGAGAACTTTAGCAGCAGCACCTTGTTTTTCAAGTTTCGCCTTGAATTCAGGAGTTACTTCCAAAAGACCCAAGTGAGACGCTCTCAAAGCGTGGACATCGTAAGAACCGATACCATCCCAACGGAATTTACCTGGTTCGATATAATCCATGATTGAAGAGTAATTACGTTTTGATTCCGTACCGTCTTCGTTTGCGAAGTTCGCTTTATCGAATGAACCGATGAAGTTGTGAGTCAAACCTTGAGAGTGACCCATTTCATGGCCCAAGTCGAAGAACAACTCTTCACGAAGAGCATCTTTGAATGATCTGTTTGCGAAATCTCTAGCGATAGATTCACGCTCTGTTAACATACAGCCCGGACGTGATTTAAACTGTTGGTTCATTTTAGAGCGGATGTCTGCAAGGCGTACTGATCTTTCAAGCTGTGCTCTTTGAATCGCAGAGACTTTACCGCCTTTAGAAGCAAGAACTTCCTTAGCAACCAGACCTTCAAGCTCTGTCGCGTCCATAGAACGGTTCTCAGCATATTTACGAAGAACGCGATCAATCCAGCCATGTTCTTTTTCTGGAGAAGCATAGTTGAACTTACCGGCGCCCAAAGATTTCATTTGCTGAGTCGCTTTTCTGATTTCACCCGCAGTCAAGCTCAAGTTTTTAGCTTGAGACAGGATTTTAGGATCCGCTTTTTGGCCACGAGCCATGTTCACTAGTTGTTTTGTGAATTGAGCTGCCACTTCTGCTTTTTGCTCAGGAGTTGCCGTCGGTTTTTGAGCTTCTGCGGCTTTCTTTTGAGCTTCCGCTTCAGCTTGTTGTTGTTTAGACAACTCTTCCAAAGCTTGTTTCTTGAATTCTTTTTTCATATCAGCCCAGTTTTGGCTGATTTTAAGATTGCGTTGTGAAGCTGCTACGAACTGACGCAAGTTACCTGCGTAGACGATCAATGAATCGGCAACAACGATACCAGAGCGCGGGTTGAATCCAACTTGGGAAACACCGAGGATACCGTGGTTGTCGTTAAATTTGTTTTCAAAGTGAACGATGTTCTTATCAAGGTCACCGACTTTGGCTTCTACACCTTCGTATCCAGAGAATTGGATTTCAACATAACGACCTTGGCGCTCCAATTTCGTACCTTTAAAGGCTTGTTTGTAAGCAAAGTCCCAAGCGTTTACAACGTCACGGGCTGTTGCCATATAAAGGTCACGGATCTCTGGCTCAAGTTGCACAGAAGGCTCAAGACCCGTCACTGTGTAAACAAGAGTTTTGCCATCGCGGAAGTCATGAACAACTTGATAGTTTGTCTCTTGACCTTCACGACCGTGAAGACCCTGATCATTTGGATTGATTTGACCGATAGTCCATACACCGTAACCAAGTTCATTTTGGGCACGGAATGGAATCTTCGCAACGAAGGACTTATCTGTCTTACCGTCGTTCAATTTGAAAGAAACACGTTCTTTCAAGCGAGCCGTGGTTTGGTAAGGCGTTGTGCCGTTATAGTCGTTTGTCACTCTGTAATCAGTAATACACCAAACACTCAAACCTGCTGAGTACTTAAGTGAGAAGTTAAGGATACCTTTATCAAGCTTCATGTCGACATCTGAAACTTCTTTGTCGGCCATGGACTTAAAGCATTGCTCTTGAAGAGACTCATAAGGAGAGTAGTCAGAAGAAAGATTGTTTTTTGACCAATCCAATTCAACAAACTCTGCATCTACGCGTGAAGCCGGAACCAGGCGAGCCATGGCGTAGTCCGCACCTGCCGCATTTTTAGTTTCATGCTTAAAGTATTTAACATCAATAGACATCAACTCTTCATAGTCAGTGTCATTTGAACCTGATTTGAAGTTGATAAGCTTGTCAGCTTTACGAACTACCAAACGGTTTTCTTGCAACTCAAACTTAACGATAGTCAGGTTGCTTGACATACCTGGAGGGAAAATAGTCGTTACAGGAGCATCTTCCAATGTGCGTTTGAAGAAAAATTCCTTGTCTTTAATATCAGCGATACGGATCGTTCTGCGTGGATCCATTTCGTTGTTGTTTTCGATTTTCTTAGGCTCAACGTTTTGTTCGATTTGAACAAGACCTACGTTTTCACCCGCGCGAACTTCCTTGAATGAAATTTTCGCGTCTTGGTTGCCATCGTAATCTACAACTGGCAATTCAGGGCGAACGTATTTTACAGGAACGTCGTAACGAAGGATCAAGATACAGTTAGCTTGTTCTTCTGCAGGCAAGGCCTTTTTGACGTCGTCAGAGCATTGGCGAACGTTGGATTTGTTAGAACCCAATTTCAATTGTTGCAACTGAGAGTCTGTCAATTCAGTTTTACCCAATTGACCAATTTCGAAGACATGAAGAGCGTCAACATCAAGAAGTGTCAACACGCGAGCATCGTCTTTGGTATTTACTGGAATTTGGAACTCATTTTTAAGAGCGCCCGCCGTCATGATCTTATTGTTAATGCGATCCATAACGAATGTGCGGTCCATATCACCACGGGAAGCAGGGTCAAGACCTACGGGAACGCGATCAGAAGGATTTACAGACATAGTGAAGTGAGTCGCCTCGCTCCAGTCTGTTGTCTTCAAACGCAATGTTGAAGTCTCTTCTTTAAGTTCGTTTTTCACTCTTTGCAATACGCCGTAACCATTTACTTTGAATTTGAAAAGCGGAACAAGGATGTTAGAACCTTTTTTCGCCAAAGCCGTCGCTTTTTGAGCACGCGCTTGTTTCAACTTCGCAAGCAAAGTTTTTACTTCTGCATTGTTCTTAGTTTTTTGAAGTTGTTTTTGCAAAAGAACTTCGTCTTTAACTTGAGCGAGTTGTTTCTCAAGGATC
The DNA here is from genome assembly GCF_047323225.1 of Bdellovibrio sp. HCB-110. Taxonomy (GTDB): domain Bacteria; phylum Bdellovibrionota; class Bdellovibrionia; order Bdellovibrionales; family Bdellovibrionaceae; genus Bdellovibrio. The sequence goes on along the minus strand of NZ_CP178750.1, from coordinate 3,297,843 downwards.
GACAATTCAGAAGCGTCGTTTACGATTTTATAAGCGGTCACGAATTGCTTGTCGACAGACAAAGTAATCGGGTAGGAGCGACCCGCTTGTCCTGTCATCTCAAGACCTTTAAACATGAACTTCAGGCGGCTTGGCACATGAACTTCTGTCACTGCAACAACGCCTTTTTCAGCCGTTGCTTTTGAAGCTTCACCTAAACTCAGATTTGAAAGACGTTCGTCAGTCGTGACAGCCAATGAACTGTCCGTTTGCAACGAATCAACTTCTGAAATCGAAAAGTTAGATTCTTGCGCGTCTTCCGGCAAGGCCGCATCTCTCGTCTTTGTACAACCCGTAACAAAGAGGGCTAAGGCAACTAAAGCAGTCAGAGCCTTTGCGTACTGAGATTTGTGAGTCATAGTTCTCTCCATTCCTAATTTGTCACTGCTCCAAGCCCACATCGAATATATGGCTCATGGAACAGAGACTCTCTCCTTAGGAGATACAAATGCACTGACAGTGCCACGACAAAATGGCCCCGCTGTGAATTAATTGCATTACAGGTTTTAAAGACGTCTAAAGTTTAAACGGAGGACAATTCGGGGAAATCTCAATATGAGACAGTGGTCTCCCATGATTTCAAACACTGGATCTCACAGAGTTTGGAGGAAATGGGGGCTCTAGATCTATTCTTAGAGGAAATCCAAAGGAGGGATTATTCTATGAGAGAACTCATTATCTTTTGCTGTCTGCTATTTGCGGGGTTGAATGCCCAGGCTTTCAAGATTTATGGAAAGGCCGTCGAAGTGGGCGAGGGAGCGGCTCGGGTCTTTGTTGACGTCGATAAATATGGGAAGCTAAACACAATGGGAGTGGTTCTTTCGGAGAAAGCTCTTCAGGGGCTTCCGACTCATATGCCTATGACGAACTATGTTTTGAATTTGCCTTCTGTCTTAAATATTCCGCCTTACACTCACGTCGTTCTGAACTGGAATCCTCACGGTCACGAGCCTGATCCGGTCTATGGGCTTCCCCATTTTGACGTGCACTTCTATTTTATCTCTCGAGAAATCCAAGAAGCCATCACTTGTGCCGGAGCAGATCATGAGGTTTGTATGAAGGCACCAGAGTCCGGAGAAATTCCTCCGTTTTATGTCTCAACTCCCGAGGGAGTTCCGACAATGGGATGGCACTGGCTGGATCCTCGTTCTCCTGAATTTCACGGCAAAACTTTCACGGCGACTTACATCTATGGTTTCTATAATGGTGACATGCATTTCTTAGAACCGATGATCACAAGAGACTTCTTATTGAGTAAAAAGAAATTTGAAAAAGAGGTTCCAGTGCCTGCGGTTGTCGCCAAGAAAGGTTACTATCCACGAGCCTATGGAACTGATTTTGATTCGAGTAAAAAAGTTCACTTTGTTATTCTGAAGAATTTTATTAAGAAAAATTAAAAGGCAAAAACTTTACTGCAAAAGCGGGCGGCACTTCTTTGAATAAGCTGCTGTCCGCGTGCCATTTGAAGGGGACTTTGCCAGTGCTTAACCCATACTTCGCTAGCGACCTGTGAAAAAGCTTTGCCGCTTTGTTGTGCTTCGCGAATAGAGAAATCAATCATGGCCAACCATAAAAGAGCTTTGTTGCGCTCCATAGCCCATTGAGCTTCCGTGGCAGGGTAGTGCTTCTCGTTTGTGCGAGAAGAATCAAATTGATTCTGATAATTAAATTGCCCTAGGGAATTCACAGCGACGAGGGGAGGTTTTGCAAAATTAACTTGATCGTCAATCAGGATCGTTCTTTGTGAAGACCAATCAGGAATGCCCTTATCAATATTTTTCTTGTAGCGCTCTGAAAAAGATAAAGTCTCATTCTGAGATACGACCGTCAAATCCGCCTTTGAAAGAACTTTATGAGCGATCTCTTTTAAAGATCTTCCATCAGACAGATAAACGCTTCCAAGCAAAGATTCGTTGCGGGACTTTTCGCCGCCACTAAAAAAGCTGATGCGCACTTCGGGATACTTTATCAAAAGAGTCTCAATAACATCGGTCAGGTGATCGGTGGCTCGATAGAGTTTTCCTTCAACGGCGAGAGTTTGGTGGTTTTGTTGATTAGGTTCTTTGGAATCAATGCTATAAAAAGTCGTCCAATCAATATCAAAGACAATATCAATGGGAGCCGGTGACTGAGCGAAAGCCGTCGACTGGAAGCTTATTAAAAGTATAAGTGCGACCAGCCAAGCGTGCATCTTTCCCTCTAGAAAATGACGGTCATTGAACCGTAAACCAACGAGTTGTTTTCATCCATAATTTGGACGTTAGAATCAGATCCATTCGGTCTTAAAGTAGAGCCGCCATTTGTATGGCCAACGGCTACAGCCCAAGTCGGATTGAATTGGTAACCCAGCTCTTGGCTCATTTCAAAAGAGTCTCTCATCACATTTTGGTAAGACCATGTATTTCGATGCATGAAATCCGCTGACAAAGAAGCTCCGGATTCCCAGCTGTAAGAAACAGAGACGGTTTGATTCGAAGAGTACTGCGTGTTCACGCGACCATCGAGAGCGGTTTCGTATTGATGGATATTTCGAGCCGCAGAAATAGAACCGGATAAATCCAGTCCCGTAATGAGACGGTCGGGGTTTACGATCACATTTAAAGAAGAAGAAACTGAAGTTAAAAGGTTTTGGCGCGTGTGGGAGTCTTTCGACGTTGGTGCAGTAAGACCCACGCGGTAGCCGATCAAAAAGTGAGTGCCGACTTCAAAAGGAGATCGGCTCACGCTCAGGGACGTGTCAGACCAGTCATCCGTCTCTGGATACTTCAAATCCTGAGAGTAACCACCTTGAATGCGTGCCGTGAATTTATCATTGAGTTTCAAATTAAAACGAAGAGAGTAGTCCATGCCATCTTTGCGGGAACCGTCTTTAAAATCTACCAGGCTTGTTGAGCGGCTGACATTCACGTATCCACTCCATAAACGGCCTTCTTTCTTAGGCTGTTGCACTACGAGAGAAGAGGTCACTGACGCGTTATTATTGGCAAAAGCAGGACCTGCCAATAAAACAGTAGCCAAGATTCCGATCAAGGGACGAATAGCAAAAGACATAAGGCACTCTCCTCAGAAGGTATGAGATTGCAGGGACAGTGCCATGACAGGCGGGGCCAGATTGCTTCCAGGCAACCCGAAGCTGTCTAAGAATTGGACAGGAGACAAACGACGCGCAAACTTCACGAAAGTCTCGTGAGTATAGCGGACGTTTTTACCGATAAACAAACAATGAACGTGACAGTATCTGTGATGTTATTCTTTGTCCTCTGGTTCTCTGTGAAAGCAGAGGCATCGACATCCCATCTCGAACTTTTATACACGAAACAAATTGCATGGACTGCTGCGAACTTAGAAGACCCTAAAGTCGTTAGTTCCTTCCGCGCATCTTTTAAAAGTCTCCTAGCGGATAAAGCTAAAATGGCGCAATTGCAGACGGCAGAGGGAAAAAAGATTTTGCAACAAGGGCAGAATCTTTTAGGTGTCGTGCAACTTAAAGAGCGTTTGCAGAAGTGTCTTTTGTCTCACGCAGCCGCCAAGGGCGTGTCTGAAGCTTTGGCAAAGGCTTTAGACTCTCAAGTTTTAAATACCGGAATTTGTGCTGAGATTGTTGAAGAGGAAAAAAAGATTCAAAACTTTGGTAAAGCCGTCGAGAAAAGTCTTAAAGAAGATGCCCGAGCGAAAATTTTGAATTCAGCGCAAAAGCAATTGAGTAGCACGCAAGCCTATTGGCAAGAAGCGGCCAAGAAAGACACGTTGGATATTGCTGTCGAACTCACGGATCGAGAGAGAGAGATGCAAGTCAAGCCTCCGCAAGCAGGAACGGACCTTTTGCTTTATACCAAAGCCATTCGCGAGAGAAAAAATAAAGAGGTGATTGTTCAGAACGACGTGAAGCTGGCCTTCGCTGAAGTACAGGCAGAACTAAAATCTCACGAAGACTATTTGAAAGAAACCGCGAAGAAAAATGTCGATGAGGCGCTGCAAAGTTTATTAGTCACAAACCCCGCGGCCAGTGCGCAGTTTCTGATGGAAAATCCAGGGGCTTTGGATATGATTTGTAAAACGCTGCAAGACTACGACAAAAAGGCGCAGAACAAAGAAACTTTGGATAAAGCGATCTTCTGGGGCGGTCTTGTTATTGGGGGAGTTCTTCTTGCAACGGGAATCGGCGCGGGCGTGGGAGCTGCCGTTCTTTCTGGAACCGCAGCGGCGGGCACGCTGACAACTGTCGCAGCAGGAGCCGCTCTTGCGGGAACGATCGCGGGTGGTGGTGAAGCCATTTATGCTTCTTCCAAAGCCCATGAATCTTTTATTGAAGCCAGAAATTTAAGGGCCTCTGCTTTTGCTGAAGGTTCATCAAATAACTCCTTTGCAAAAGCAGATAAAGCCAAAGATCAAGCGTACTCGGAGCTTGCAGAAGCTGGATTTTCAGCGGCGTCGATCATTCCGTTTGGTGCGGGATTAAAAGTGATGAAAAATGCTGCGCAGGCGTCGCGCTTAGGATCTTATGCGAAGGTGGCCAAAGAAGGGGCCAAAGTCGAAGCTGAATCCGTCAGATCTTTGGCGACATCGCTGAAAGAAATTTCTTCGGATAAAGATGTTCTTAAAGTTTTAGAGAACAGTCAGAAGAAGGTCGACTCGGAAGAGATGGGCATGTTCTTGGGATATTTATCTGATTTACCTCTGAACGAACGCAAACAAGTCATGGAGCTTATTAAAAAGAAACCGGAAAAAGTTCCCGATGCCATTCGCGAATCTTCGAAATCAGGAGTGTGCAAATGAAATCGTTAATTCTGATCTTGATATTGCTTCCATCCTTGGTTTTCGCACAAAGTGCTGAAGAAGTTCGTCGCATTATGAATTCGCAAAGCAGTTTGTACGATGTCTTGAATATCAATAAGAATGCTTCGACGGATGAAATCCGTGCGGCTTATCGTCGACTTATGAAGGCCTATCATCCCGACCGATATTTGAATGAACCACAGAAGTTGAAAGCAGCCACGGAGGTGATGAAAAAACTCAATATCACTCGGGACACTTTGATGGACCCAGTGGCGCGCCAAAAATACGACGCCACAATCAAAGTGAGTCCAAAACCTGCTAATACAACAAGCACGACGTCGAAGTGGACGCCTCCTGATTTTGGTACAAAAGAAAAACCAAAGACCTCAGAACCTCCTCCTAAGGAGGCTCAGAAGCCTGAGGAAAAACCGAAGGCCTCAACTGCCGAGGCATCCAAATCTTCTGCAGAGTCGCAAAAGCCTCAGCCCTCTGAAACAACTCCGCGGCCTCAAGAGAAAGCCGCCATCAAGGCTGAACAAGCTATGGACCCTCGGGCAAGGCAGGTGTCCAAATTCTATGAAGAGACTGCGCGTTGTGGTGACGGCTTCTATAAAAGTTTCATTGATCTCATGTTGTAATCCCTAAATAGGAAGCGATGAGCATTGACACTGCGGTGCAGAGTCCGCGAGGATTTATCTGTGCAAAATACATCACGTGACTACATTTTGATTTTTTCCGACGGTGCTTGCTCTGGAAATCCGGGTCCAGGAGGATGGGGCAGCGTTGTTCTTTTTCCCGAAGGCCGCGTTCAAGAACTGGGTGACGGAGAGCGATCCACAACAAACAATCGTATGGAAATGACGGCCGCTTTAGAGGCGCTCAAGTTTGTAAGAGACCACGTCGGTTCTATTCATTTCTATACGGATTCCACATATCTGATCCGTGGAATCACACAGTGGATCTGGGGATGGAAAAAAAGAAATTGGAGAACGGCGGAAGGCCAAGAGGTTTCCAATCGCGATCTTTGGGAAGAAATCGCAAAGGTTGTGCAAGAGCGTGGAACGAAGGGAAAAATTGAATGGAAGTATTCCCGTGGACACGTGGGAACTCCGGGCAATGAAAGGTGTGACCGTATTGCGGTGGCATTTTCAAAAAATGAATACGTGTCTTTGTATTCAGGATCTTTGGAAAATTATTCGATCAATTTATTGGAAGTTCCGGCAGATACTTCTTTACCTGAAATGCGTCAGCCGGGAGAAAAAAAAGAAGCCTTCAGTTACCTCAGCAACTTAGGTGGCTTGGTCTATCGTCACAAGAATTGGCCATCTTGCCAAAAGCGTGTCAGTGGCCAATCGGGAGCCAAGTTTAAAAAAGCGATGTCGGCAGCAGAGGAAATTGAAATTCTGAAGTCCTGGGGGCTCAGTCCTCAGACGGAAATCAGAGAAGGATGAGCGGATCATGGAGATTGTAAATCGTCACGTCTTAGTTACCGGAGCCAGTCGCGGAATTGGTAAAGCCTTTGCGAAAATGTGCGCTGAAGACAAAGCTCATTTGCATGTCGTCATAAGAAAAACCGATGGCGATATCGTGAAGGAATTGGAAAGTGCCGGAGCCAAATCGGTGACGGTGTGGGAAGCCGACCTGGCAACTCGCGAGGGTGTGGAAGCTTTGGTAAAAAACTTGAAAGACGTCCAAATCGACATCCTTTTTAATAACGCCGGAATGTTGACGGGCGGTTTGATCGAAGAACAACCTGTTAATGACATTTATAAAATGCTCCAAGTGAACGTGAATGCACTTATTCATCTTACTCACGGTGTTCTTCCAGGAATGCTGCAAAGAAAACGTGGCAAGATTATCAATAACTCCAGCGTTTCGGCTTTCATGCATTTCCCTTGCGCTTCGACTTACGCCGCCTCCAAAGCGGCCGTTGCGGCCTTTACGGATTGCATTCGTATGGAATTAAAAGACACCGGGGTTTCAACACTTCTTTTGGTGACTCCCGCAATTAACACCCGCATGTTTTCTGAAATTGAGACTCTTTATTCTAAAAACTTTCAGATTCCCAACGACACTATTTCGCCAGCGAAGTATGCCCAGATGATTCGCGATGCGATCATTCACGATATCGAGGTTTTAGAGCCCTCTGGACTTACGGGTGTGGGCCTAAAAATCGCTAAATTTGCAAAGCCTCTTTTTGAGATTGAGGTCGCTCGGCGATTTAAGAGGTCTTAGACGGCCACTCATAAAATGTGAGTCTTACTTTCGCGTAAGGGTGCTTTATTGCCCTTAGCAAAGTTCCGAGAAAGAGTGCAGGAAGTTAAATGATCACACTCTTTCGCTCAGCCCTCTTACTTTTAGTTCTTGGCTTTTTGGCGCAGCAAGTGCCTGCCCAATACCAAGATATGACCTCCAAGAATGCTTGTGAGCGAAGATTCCTCGTGGGTCTGAATAACTTTGAACCTCTCGCGTATAGAGAAGGGGGGCGCCTAAAAGGTTTAGCTCACGATATTGTCGAAGTTTTTAAGGAAAAAATGGGCTGCCAATTTATCGAATCCGATATGGCTCGTCCAACGGCCGTTGATCAAATGAACCATGGGCGCCTCGACATGTTGGCATTGATGGTGAAGTCTTCCGAGTATGAAGGCGGCGGAGATTTTCTTCCTTTCTACAACAGTCATCGTGAATTGACGGTCTCTAAAAAGTCCTTCGTCAAAGGTAAAAAGATCGAAGACTATTTGGCTGACGATAAAATCAAATTTGCCTACATGATTGCCAATCGTTCTGTGATTACCGAAGCCGAAGAAAAAAGTCTTCTTAAAGCTTCGCGTTTGGTGGGAGTGCCGGGACCTGATGATGCGTTTCGCTTGCTCAGAGAGGGCCGTGTTCAAGCCGTGCTCTTTTCAGCGTTTGTGAATACCTATCATACGCAAAAACACAAGATGAAGGATCAGGTGGAGACGGTCGTCGATCATAGCAAGAAAGTTCAGGTTGGAGTTTACCTTTCCAAGCGTCGGGTAAGTCCCTCTGAAAAAGAGATGTTTGAAAAGGCTTTGGCTGAAATGAAAAAAGACGGAAGTTTCCTTCGCGTCTTTTCAAAATACATGAGCAAAGAAGAAGCTCTTCGCCGTTTAGAAAACTAAGGTTTAAATTCCAGGGCTCCAGAGCCCACAGCCCCGGTCACCGTCATTTTTAAAAGCTTACCTTCCAGGGAACGCATTGGCACCGGGAATGTCACGGAATAAGGCGTGTAGAAGCGGTTGTGGTAAGGATAAAGGCCTTCGATTTCCGCGAGCTGCAATTTGATTTTCGTCGCCTTGCCTTCGTAGCGTTTGCCGTCCACGTCCAAGAAAATCTTCCACATTGTGTTGGCTTTAAATAAATCGTCGTTCTTTCTTTCGGGCGTATAAAAACTCAAGAACACTTCCGTTTCTTTACTAAGGCGAGTTTCATACTTGGCTTTTTCCTCTGCGAATCGTTTTTCATCCCATTGATAAAGCATCGCACTTTGATCCAATTGCGCCATCGCTACGTCAGAATTGATCAGCGTCGCTTCCATATCCAAGGTGTTGTAAAAACCAGAATAGCGGCGGACATTGTCAGAGTGCTTTTCAATTACGGACATGTAGTCGCCCGTCGTGCGCATCGTGCGACCGGCGGGAGTGACTTCATAAGAAGCACAAGCTGTAAGAAACAAGAAGAGACCCAGGAAGTATTTCATTATTTAGACTCCAAAAAACCATCTAAAAACTTTTTGATATCAGCAAATACAGTGTTGCGGATGATGTCGTTGATCAACTCATGCTTGGCGCCCGGATAGACATAGAGTTCTTTTTTAGCACTGCCGACTTTCTCATAGAAGGCTTTGGCTTCCGGAGAGCTCACCACTTCGTCATTTTCCGCAATAATAAATAATGCGGGCTTTTTGATTTCATTCGCGCGAGGACGAACAAACTCAAAAGAATCCAAGAAACCTAAGAAAGCGCCCGGTGACACGCGCGTGTGGCGAAGAGCATCTTGTTCAAATTCACGAATCACATCCGGATCGCGAGTGAGCATTTCGTTTTTAAGCTCATTGCCCATGGTGATTTGCGGAAGGATTTTATTAAAGATCGTTGCTGCCTTGGATTTATAAAGAGGCACAGGAACAGAAAGACCCAAAAGTGGCGAGCTGACGATCAAGGCTGTGTAGTTAATATCAGAATGGCGCAACAAAGTTTTTAATTGCACCAAACCGCCCATGGAGTGACAGAAAAGAATGACGGGTCCTTTACGAACTTTTTCATTCTGCATCACCATGTCTAAAAAGATTTTATAATCGCGGCAGTAGTCATCGAATTCGGCGACGAAACCACGACGTCCTTCCGAACGTCCGTGGCCGCGCAAGTCCCAGGCATAAAAATTCCATTTGTCGTTTTCAAATGCTTTGACCAAGCGGCTGTAAGATTCGGAATGTTCGCCGTGACCGTGAGTGATGATGATCGTTCCTTGAGCTTCGGGATTTTCCCAAACTTGAAAGAACAAATTAACGTCCTGATAACCTTTAAAGAAGCCTTCAGATCTTTTGTACATACCCATTCAGCTTGCCGCGAGAGACCTCGCGGCGCAAGTCAAATCAGGCCCCGGACCACGATTGTATCGTGCGGGTTTGGACTCTTTTCTGGATAGTCGATGTTGTAGTGAATGCCTCGGGATTCATGGCGGCGCAAAGCGCACTCCACGGATAGATCGGCCACAATAGCAATATTACGCAGCTCCAAAATGTCAGAGTGAATTTTCATGTTTGAATAATACTCTTTCGTCTCTGCCAGAATATTTTTAAGGCGGTGCTGCGCTCTTTCCAGACGTTTGTTAGAGCGAAGAATCCCCATGTAGTTCCACATCAAGCGGCGGATCTCGTCCCACATGTGATTGATAACGATCATCTCGTCATCATTGGACTCTTGCGGGTGGGTCCAGGGTTTTGGTTCTTTCTTAAAGAACTCATAAGAATTCCAATGAGTTTTAATTTCTTCAGAGCAATTGTGAGCCGTCGTTAAACACTCAAGCAAAGAGTTGGAGGCCAAACGATTTGCGCCGTGCAATCCTGTGCAAGCCGTTTCACCAATTGCCCAAAGGCCCGGAATGTCCGTGCGTCCACTGATGTCAGTAAGAACTCCGCCGCAAAGATAGTGAGCGGCCGGAACAACCGGAATAGGCTGCACACTCATGTCGATGCCATACTCCATGCACTTGTTGAAAATAGTCGGGAAGCGAGATTTCAAAAACTCACGATCCAGTTTGGTCATGTCTAAGTAAACACACTCCGCTCCGGTTTTTTTCATTTCGTTGTCGATGGAGCGAGCCACAACATCACGGGGAGCTAAAGATCCGAGCTTGTGATACTTCGACATAAAAGCATTGCCTTTGCTGTCGATAAGTTCACCGCCTTCGCCACGCAAAGCTTCGGAAATCAAAAAGTTGCGAGACTCGCGATGGAAGAGGCACGTCGGATGAAACTGCATGAACTCAAGATTCGCAATGCGTGCACCCACTCGGTAGGCCATGGCAATGCCATCACCCGTAGCGCCGCTCCAGTTGGAGGTGTAAAGATAAACTTTGCCCGCACCACCGGTTGCCAGAATCGTGTTCTTTGCTAAAAATGTATGCACCTCGTTATCATTTTTATTGAGAGCATAACAGCCGATGCAATTCACCGGATTCATGTCTTCCGGGTCGACCTCTTTGTTCACGATCAGATCAATAGCGTAAAAACGTTCCATCAAAGTGATGTTAGGATTTTCACGAACACGGGCCAAAAGAGTGCGATGAATTTCCAAACCAGTTTGGTCTTCGAAGTGAAGAATGCGGCGGAAACTGTGTCCGCCTTCGCGCGTCAAATCAATCTCATTGGTCTCTTCAGAGCCTCTTTTTCGTACGTCAAAATGGACGCCCCAGTTTATTAAATCATGAATGCGATCAGGGGCTTGCTCGACGTAGTCTCGGACAACTGTTTCTTTGCAAAGTCCAGCCCCGGCGACCAGGGTGTCTTGAATGTGAGACTCAAAACTATCCTCTTCCGACATGACCGCAGAGATTCCCCCTTGAGCCATGGCAGAGTTTGTTCCGCCTGCGGTTTCCTTCGCAAGAACAATGACTTTCCCGTGAGAGGAAAGCTTCAGGGCAAGAGCGAGACCGGCAGTGCCGGAACCAATAATCAAAACATCGGAGCGATGAGTACTCATAGTGACGATCTTCTACTCCTTTTAATCGCTTTTGCAAAGGACTCTTACTTGCATCTTATCACTTTCTAAAACTACAATAATATCAATGATGTTCGGGCCAGTCGGAGCAGATCAAGAGGAACTGCTTCAGCCTACGCGCCACGGCGCTTTGGCACTGCCGACATCCGCCGAGGAAGGATCGAAATGAAAGTAAAACTCATCGCCGTTTTGGTTGCTGTTGCAGCATTATTTATTGGCGCAGTTTTATGGCGTACCGACAGCTTTGTGTACGGGGACCGAATGAGTTGGGTGGAGTCGCAAACTCGCACGCAACTGGGAGCCATGAATCACTCATTAGCAACGGAATTAAAATCCTTGCAAAGAGTTGTTTCAACTTTCAATGCAGAAAACTTTCAAAAAGGAAAATTAAATTGGAATTCTTTGGCGCCCTATTATGCAGCGGCGTCTTTCTCTGTCAGCGGTGGAAATCTTGAGCCGCAAGTTTTGTTAACGAAAGAAAATTCAAAAGCCGCGAACTGGACAAAAGAGTTTGTGAAATCAGCTCTAGGTTCTATCGCGGGACGTACCTCTGATTTGCGTTTTTACGTAAAACCTTTTCAAGATTCACAGCACGGCCGTTATGTCGGGTTGTTGTTCTTAGAGGGCGGCAAAGCCTACGCGCTTTTTGGTTCTGGCGAAATTTTTCAATCTCTGATTGATGCGCAAAGAGGAGCTTTAAGCGCTTTCTCTATCGTGACTTCAACGGGTCTTACAGTGGGACACTCGGTGCCCGAGTATTTGGGAACGGTGATGCGCGATGATCCTGTTTTCAAAGACGCGCAACAAAGTGGTTCTTCTCATGGCAGCAACACTTACAAATTGAAGAGTGGCGATCTTTACGGAATGTACGAGATGGTTCCGCAAAGTAATTTGTTGGTGATTAGTTCAGCTCCATTGAAAGAAACCATGAAAGGCCGCGCCGGCCTTTGGTGGCAGTTCCTGTTGATGGGGTGTGGTCTGGCGCTTGTCGGTGTTGCGGGCGTTCTTTGGATCGTCATGCCGACAGAAAAGCAAATTGATCGTCTTGAAAATCAATTGGCAGAGATCAAGGCAAAACCGGCAGCTCCCGCGGTTCCTGAAAAAGTCATCGCACTTGATCCTGAGATTGCGCAGAAAGAAAAAGTCGAAGCATCCATGCGAGTGGCGTCGGCTTTGGCTCACGAAATGCGCGGACCTTTGGCTTCGATCTTGGGTTATTCACAAATGATTTTGGCTAAAGAGCCAGGCTCTGAAATCGTGCAAAGCACGGAATCTATTTTGCGTGAAACGCGTGCGGCTCGTGGAGTGTTGGATAAACTTTTGGGTTACGCGGGCGAAGAGGTCAAAGAAAAGAACTCCATGAAGCTTGAAGGACCTTTGGTTAAAGCTCTCAAAGGTTTGGAAACGACGTTTGCACAAAAAGGTGTGAAGCTTGTTAAAAACATCCAAGACACTTCAGCCATTGATTTGCATGTCGATGCGGTGATTCGCGCGATAACAAACATTCTGCAAAACTCTGTCGAAGCCATGGAAAGAATGGCGAAGAAAGAAGTGAAAGTAGATTTGTTTGAAGATGCTGAAGGTATTCACATGGTGATCGAAGACACGGGGGAGGGCATTGAAGCTCACAACGTGGAAAAAATCTTTGATCCCTTTTTCACGACTCGCTCTTTCCACAACCACATGGGCTTGGGTCTTTCCGTCGCTTTCGGTATTTTGAAAGAGCACAATGCCGAAGTTCGAGTGGAGTCTCAACGCGGTCAGGGAACGAAAGTGATCGTGCTCTTTAGAAAATTGCAAACTCAAGCCGTTTTGAAAGCGCCGGAAGTAAAGGAAGAAGTAGTGATGATCTCTCCAGAATTGCCTCAGCTGAAAGAAGAATCTGTGCACCGTGAAGAAGCTGAAGTTCAATTTGCGGAAGTTCAAGCAACGACGCCTCCGGGATCACCTCTAGATGTGAATATTGACAGCCTTTTGGAACTTCCTGAAGTAGCGCCTGTGCAAGAAGCCGTTGAAGCGGCGCCGAAAGAATCCGAAATGCCGACGGTTGTTGCGGCGGCTCCTGTGGCGGAAGTTCCTGCGGAGCCAGTGAAACCTGTCATTCCTCCTCCGCCAGCTCCGGCTGCGGCGAAGCCGACTTCGTCTTCCTCTTCGACAAGTTTATTCGGTGATGACGAAATTACATTTATCGACGGTTTCCTGGGTGAGGAAGTAAAACCAAAACCGGCTCCTGCGGCTCCCGTTGTTGAAGAAGTGACGGCAGCTCCGGTGGCTGAAAAAGCGGAAGACTTGGGTGCTCCGACAAGTGCGGAGCTTGCCGCAATGGATGATGAATTAACACCTGTGAATTTTATTGCGCCTCCGAAAGCACCTGCAAAACAAAAAACTTCAAAACTTGATTCCTATCATGTTGAGATTCGTCGCCCTGGAAAGAGGATTTAATTGAACATTCGCGATTATAGTTCTCAGTTTACAGTTTATGTTTTCACCACAGATGTGGATCTGGGGGCTTCTGCGAAGGTTTATCTTTCGCAGGCCGGATATGATGCTTATTACTTTCAAGACGCGCAAACATTTGAACAAAGACTGCGCGACAATCCTCCGCACATTTTGGTTTTTTCAACTGCGGCGTTGGCGGGATCACTCAGTGATTTTGTAAGCCTGGTGCAAGAGATCAACGATGAGATTCGTTTCATCGCGATTTCTTCAATCTCGCAATTTGATATTCTGGCTCAATACAATTCTCATGGTTTTGTCGATGTGATTTCAGACGAAACCGCAGCCCTAGAATCCCGTATCGTGTGGTCTGTGGATCGCGCTTGTGAAAAACTGTATCTGACCTATCAGAATGAACAGCTTTTTGATGATTTGAATTCTGCCAATGCCAAAGCCGAGGAAATCCACTCCGCGGCGGTGACGAGCATGCAAAAAGCGGAGTCGGAAAAGGTCGTAGCTCCTTCTATTGCGATGCGAATCACAGATTATCGCACGGCTCAAAGCAAAGAAGATTTGATTCAAAAATATCTGAATCACCTGCAATCAGGAACTTTGTGCGTATTCTTTAAGTTCCTGCCATCGGTTCGTTCATTTGTGGCGACTCATGCCCAAGGAATTCCGGCCTCTGATATTCAAGGGGTGGGTGTGCAGTTGGAAGCCAACGATATGAAAGATCTCAGCGCGCAAATGGCGATGGGTCTTTTGCCTGTTCGTTTTTCTGAAATGTTGATTGAGGCCTTTCACTTTAATCCGCCCAAAGCTTTGCCGCTTTATGCACACAATGCTTTGGAAGGTCTCTTTGTTTATTCCGGTAGCCTCACACCGGGAGAGATCGCAACGATGAACGAAGAGTTCACGTTGTTGTCTTTGTGTTACGTGAACTTTGCCTTAGAGAAAAAAGTGGACTCCTTGGAGGTCCAAGATTTTGTCACCGAACTATTTAATCGCAATTACTATCAAAAAGTTTTGAGCGATGAAGTGTCCCGGGCGCGCCGATTAAAGCAGCCGATCTCGGTTGTGAAAGTGGCCTTGGACGATATTTATGAGATTGAGTCATCTTTAGGTGAAGCGGTGAGAGATGAGTTGCTAAAGTCGGTTGCAACGATCATCACTAAGACCAGCCGAACGAATGATGTGACTTGCCGAACGGCCGCGAACGAAATGGCGATGATTTTGCCTCACTGCCCGAAAAAAGGGGCAGCTTTGCGTGCGGAACGTTTGCGTCGAATTATTGAAGGCACTTCGTTCATGGATAATGGCATGAAGGTTTCTATCAGTTTGGGAATCAGTGAGTACCCATCGCTTTGCGATTCGGCGAAAACTTTGGATGAAACGGCGACGAAAGCTCTGCTCCACATCACGGATAAGGGCGGGAATAAAATTTGTTTGTACAAAGCGCCAGAAACTCATCGTCCCGAGTTTGAGATAGAAAACAGAGAATAGAGATTGGAAAATAGATTTTAGATGGAAATGTACCGTCGCACTTTTGCGGAAATTAATTTAGATCACTTGGCTCACAACATTCGTGTGTTGCAGAAAGCTTTTCCGCAAACCTTCCTTTGTCCCATGGTCAAAGCCAATGCCTATGGGCATGGTGACGTGCAGTTGGCCCGCTTTTTAGAAACTTTGGGGATCGAACATCTGGGTGTGTGTCTGATTGAAGAAGGTCTTTTGCTTCGTAACTTTGGCGTGAAAGCGGAAATTCTTGTTTTCCGTGGTTTTGATCGTGAAGGCGCGGAAAAAATTCTTCAGTACAATATGACTCCGGTGGTAAGCACGTGGGAGCAAATTGAACATCTCGAAGAAGCAGCTTCTTCTCCTGTAGGGATTCATCTTAAGTTTGATACGGGAATGAATCGTCTCGGTTTCCGACCTGAAGAAGCACAAAAACTTTTTGATCGTCTTTGGCAGAATAAAAAAATCCGCTTAAAAGCTTTGGTTACACATTTGTTTAACGGGGAAGACGCCGTTTCAGATAAAGGCCACAGTGCCGAGCAACTAAGAAAACTCGATCGGGTGAGCCAGATTTTTAAACCGTTCAATATTTTCTGCCATTCTTTAAATAGTGCGGGAATTTTGAGTTTGCTCGCATTGCAAAGAGACGGGGTTCCCGCAGGCCATCCTTTGGTATTGCAACAATGGGGAATCCGTCCCGGTCTCATGATTTACGGTTACAATCCTCTCGCGGATAAAAATATTTGCGAACTAAAACCGGTGATGAGTTTAAAATCCCAAGTGGGAACTTATAGACATCTGAAAGCCGGAGAAACCGTGTCCTACAGTGGAACTTGGACAGCCAAGCAGGATTCTGTGATTGCCGTGGTGCCGATCGGTTACGCCGATGGTTATCACCGCATTCTTTCCAATCAATCCACGGTGGTGTTTGCGGGCCAACGAGTTCCGGTGGTGGGCAATATTTGTATGGATTATCTGATGCTCGATGTGACGGCGATTGTGCAAGGAAAAGATCTGAAAGACTTCAAAGATCAAGAAGTGACTTTGTTTGGTTATGGATCGGATGGAAATTTTCTGTCTCCAGAAGAGCTTGCCCAACACGCAAAAAGTATCACATGGGAAATGCTCACGAGTGTTGGTGAACGCGTGCCGCGTATTTATACGGGGCTTGATGCCGGGTTTATCAGTGAACAGGTCGGAGATCAGTAGTGGAAACTATGTCGCACAACGTATTTAGTTTTATTTCGGGTTTAGGAGCTTTCGCTCTGAAAATGACCCGTGGATTGATCACCGAAACCGGTCGCATCATGCTTTTCTTCAACGAAAGCGTGCGTTTGATTTTTGCAAAACCTTCGCGATTTCCGGAAATCATTCGTCATATGGAGTTTATCGGAAATCAGTCTATCGGTATCATTTGCCTTACGGGTATATTCACGGGACTGGCTCTTTCGTTTCAATTGTATTTAGGTTTTAAACTTTTTAATGCCGTGAATATGGTGGGCCCGACAGTGGCCTTAGGTATCACGCGTGAATTAGGACCTGTGTTGACAGGTTTGATCGTGGCCGCTCGTGCTGGTGGAGCGATGGCTGCGCGCTTAGGAACGATGCGTGTGAATGAACAAATTGACGCCCTGGATGTGATGGGCGTGAACACGAAACAATATTTGATCTCTCCGCGTATTGTCGCGGCGGTGATTTGCATGCCGTTGCTTGTAGCGGTGTTCGATTTCGTGGCTATGCTGGGAAGTTACTTCTTGTGCGTGAAACTTGTGCAATTGGATGAGGCCGTGTTCTGGCAAAAGATCGCTGACTTTATTGAAGTGAAGCACATCAACGAAGGTCTTTTTAAAGGCATGGTGTTTGGAATTTACTTTGCTGTGATTTGCACGTACCGCGGATTTAATACCACCGGCGGAGCAAAAGGTGTGGGTGATGCTACCAACCAAGGCGTTGTGCAAAGTATGGTCGGCATCATTATTCTTGATTACTTTGTGACTAACTTGATTCGTTTCTACTATAACGTGATGGGAATTTCGTAATGAGTGAATCTGCAGTTTCACTTCGTGATGTAAAAAAATCCTTTGATGGCGGGAAAGAGTTTGTCCTGAAAGGGATCAACTTGGAAATTCCTAAGGGCAGTTTGACAGCAATCATCGGCTTTTCCGGAACGGGAAAAAGCGTGATGCTCAAACATCTCTTGGGACTTTTTAAACCCACTTCGGGGAGCATTGAAGTTCTCGGCACAGACATCAGCACTCTTTCAGAAGATCAACTGACAAAATTCCGTTGTAACTTTGGGGTTCTTTTCCAATCGGCGGCGTTATTTGATGATATGACCGTGTTGGAAAATGTCTGCTTTCCTTTATTTGAACATCGTCGTGATTTGAAAGAAGCGCAGGTCCTTCGTATAGCCGAAGAAAAACTTGTGCAAGTCGGTTTGGAGGCCAAACATTTTGGCAAACTTCCAAGTCAGATCAGCGGAGGAATGCAGAAAAGAACCGGTCTAGCCCGAGCTCTCGCCCTAGATCCAGAAATCTTGATCTATGATGAGCCGACCACGGGTTTAGATCCCATTCTGACGGAAATGGTGGATAATTTGATTCTGAGTACGCATAAATTAAGAGAGGGGACGACCTCTATCATGGTGTCCCATGACTTATCCGCCGCATTTAGGATTGCCGACTACATTGCGATGTTGGATAGTGGCCGAGTTTTACTGTTTGGTACTCCAGAGGATTTCTTCAAAACCGATATCGAGTTGGTGAAGAGGTTCGTGAATAAAGGGATGAAACATCAATGAATTGGCTTCGCGCTGCAGAGTTTAAAGTAGGAATGTTAGTGATCGTGGTGGGATCTTTGATCGCCGTCATGTCTATGCAGGTGAGCGATGATCCTTCATACCTTGGACGCTCAAAAAAAGCCTGGTTTCTTCTTCCCAACGCCGGCGGTCTCGTTAAAAATTCCGCGGTTCGTTCGGCAGGTATTCCCGTCGGTGTGATTAAAAATATCACTCTTCAAGACGGCAAAGCTCGTATTGATATCACGGTGAAATCCGATGTGCCTTTGACGACTTCTGCTTCCATTGAAGTGAAGGCGCAAGGGATCTTGGGTGACAAGCACGTCGAAGTTTATCCGGGTTCTCCAACAGATCCTCCTCTTGAAGATAATGCTCAGATTCTGACTATTAGAGATGGGGGTTCTTTGGATAACTTGATGGCGCAAGTTTCTGAAGTGACTTCGTCGTTAAAAGAAGTGGCGAAAAATCTTCAGGAAGCGACATCTGAAGACGGCACTCGCAAACACGTCTTGGGTCGCATCGTAAAAAATATCGAAACGTTGACCGGTGATCTGGCGCAAATGACGACAGAGAACAAAGATAAAGTCGGCGATATCGTGGATGACGTTCATGAGATCACGGCCTCTTTGAAAGAGGTCATGAATGACAAAAGCGAAACGGGTTTAAAAGAAACTTGGAAACGTTTGTCGAACTCTATGAAAAACCTGGATGAGATCACGTCAAAAATCAACAAGGGTGAAGGGGCCATCGGTAAGCTCGTCAGTGACGAACAAACGGCTGAAAGTGTTTCTTCTGCGATTGATGGTTTAAGTGGTTTGATGGACACAGCCAACAAAATCCAAACGGCGTTTGATTTCAGAGCCGAATATTTGGGTGATGTGGGCGCAACGAAATCTTATATCGGTGTGCAAATCCAACCGGGTCTAGATCGTTACTATTATATCGCGGTGGTGGATGACCCGGCTGGTGTGGTTGAGACGACTCGCACGCAAGTGACTGGCACGGGCGGCGGAGCTCCTTCGGATTACACGGAAGTTAAAACGTATCAGAATAAAATTAAGTTCACTGTTTTATTCGCGAAGAATTTCTGGGATCTGACTCTTAAAGGGGGTTTGATCGAGAACTCGGGCGGTTTTGGAATCGACTATTACTTCTTCCGTCGTAAGTTGAAACTTTCTATGGAAGCCTTCGACTTTAGTAAAACAAATTTCCGCAGCTCTCTTTCGTACACATTGTATCGTGGTATCTACATTACGGGTGGTATTAATGATGCCTTCGATAAAGCGGGTGCAAGATCCGGATATCTGGGTGCGGGACTTTTCCTGACGAACGACGATCTTAAACTTCTCTTAACCAAAGCACCTTTTTAATCTATGGCAGGCGACGTGAACAGCACCGAGAAAAACTGGCTAGTTAAATCCTCCACCAGGATTCTCGGACCTTTTACGTTGGGTGAAGTTACAGAGCACCTTAGATCGAAACAAATTTCCATTATTGATGAAGTCCGCCAGCCTGAAGGACGTTGGAGCTATATTCGTGAAAATAAACTTTTCATGGATATCGTGCGTAACATTCGCGAAGAACAGGACTCTCACTCCGAACAAACCATGACTCAGTCAATTGCCCAACACACGGCCATCACACGCACTGATGTCATCCATATGACAGATGATTTGACGCCGACTCCGGTTCCGCCGAATTTAGATCTGACACCGCCTCCCGTTCAACGTGAGACGATGAAAGATGTAACTCCGACGGTGGAGCCTGTGAATACACGTTCTGTTGCAGCTCCGGCGGCGGCGAAAAGTTATGGCGCCAGCGGCGACTCTCGTTTGCAGGGAAAGATTCGTCAAAAATCCAATGTCATTCGTTGGAGCATGATCGTGGCAGCAGTGGCTGTGGCGGGAATTGTGATCTTTGGTCTTTCACAAAAAGACAAAAAGAAAAGCATGGGCTATGAAGAGCTCATGGGGCAGGCGATTCGCTATAAGACACTCGGTCTTTACGAAAAATCTTTGCAGGCTTATATGAAGGCCAGCAAACTCAAAGAGCCTGATGCGGAATCGCAAGTGCAAATGGCTTCGGTCTTGATTTCTGAAGACCGTCAAAGTCTTTTAGGACGCAGAATTTTAGAGAGAGCTTTGGTGCAAGAAGGTCGCAGTCGTGCTGAGATTGTTGATGCTTATCTTGGAATTGCCGTTTCTTATATGATGGATGGTGATTTAAAACAGGCCGAAGATACTCTGCAAAAAGCCATTGGCCACGAACCTTTCAACGTCTCTGCTTTACTGAACTTGGCCATCATTCAGCAGAAAAAAGGAAACTATTCTGAGGCGATGCGGGATTTCGATGGCATCTACCGTAAAAATCCTCAATCTGTTTTGGCTCTTTTTGGTCGTGCTCTTTCAACGGTGGAATATGCGAAAGCGAATTCCGATTCCAACGCTTTGCTCGCCTTGATCCGTGATATTAAAGCCAACGTGCAAAAGACAGGTTACTTGCGCCAGGAACTTCTGTTGTTTGTTGTCTATGCACAAAGTTTGTTGGGAGATGTGGACGGAGTAAATCAATCCGTCGTGCAATTCCTCAATCAGATGCCGGGACAGGCGCGCAACTACACCCATCCTTTGCATGTAGAGTGGCGTTTTACCCAATGGGATTACTTGGAAAAATATTGTGCGGAAGTTTATCAGAAACAAACGCCTCACCCAGAACTTAAAGCTTTGCGTGCCGTTTGTTTGATGGAAGTAAATCGCGACTCGGATGCAGCGAAACTTTTGCAAGAGGGTTTGGCGGAAGCGCCGAAAGATCCTTATGTCTTGGCCACTCAAGCAAGTTATCTTGCTAAAATTGGCCGCTTGCCTGAAGCAACGACCCTTTTAAAAATGCCAGAGCTACAAACTTTGTCAGTAAAGAATCTTTTGTTGGGTGATATTTGTATTAATACACAAGACGTCAGTTGTGCTCAAACTGCTTATACTCAGATTTATAATCAAGATCAGAAAAGTGCGACTGCTCTTTATGGTTTGGCGTGGGTGGTGATGCGCAATAACGATCGAACCTCCGCTTACGACTACGTTCGTGCGGGTTTGCAATCAGAGCCTAACTTTCTTCCGTTATTAGAGTTGAGGGATCAACTGGAGTACGAGTGATGAAAAAGCCTTTATGCCTGCTGCTTTTGGCGTTGAGTGCCTGCACGGTGAATCCCGGCTATCACGTGGAAGAATATCAAGAAGTAAAATTTGAAGATCTGGCGGACGATATCAAGGTTCCGACAAAAGCGTGGGAGCTGATGGAGTTGAAGTCTCCTGAAGAAGCCCAGGTCAGTGCGACCAAAAATTTAATTTTTTCCGAAGTAAATGTGTTTTTAGTGCAAAAGAACTCAGGCATTGTCGAAGGTGAGGCGGTGAAAATCGTTTTGCCAAAGGGTGGCGGTACGATAGATCTTTCTCGCTTTATCACGACTCAGAAAGGTTCTTTCTATGTGGGATTTGAATTTCCTGCATTTGAAACCGCGACCGCTAAAAAAGTCATTTTTGTCAGCGGCACCCGCAAAAGAAAAATCGGTCATCAAGTGTTTGGTGCCGGTTGTAATCAGTTTTTTGATATCACAGAGAGATTCTTTAAAGAAATGAAGGGCGAGGGGCTTAAAGTGAACACCACCCAAGAACGTTATCTCAGCGTTCTGGGCGGAACTTTCTTGTTTGCCGCGCAAAAAGACAATGATGTGCGCTTGGCCCAAGTGACATTTAAGAATGCTCAGTATTCACCACTGTTTTGCGAGGTGCAATAATGGAAAGACAAAGTATCCAAAGTCTTAAAGACAAAGACGCTGTCGATTCTCTTTACCTCGTTAAAGAAAAAACCGTCGCTGTCGGTAAAAATGGCCGCCCTTTTATGGGGCTGCAATTAGGGGATTCTACGGGTTCTATTGATGGCCGTCTGTGGGATCGCGTGGATGAATTGTCCCGTGAATTTGAAGTGGGCGACGTTTTGCGTGTCAAAGGGCAGGTTCAGCTTTTTCAGAATCGCAAACAGTTGATCGTCCATCGTTTGGAACGTGTGGATTCAGCGACAGTGAACTTTGAGGACTTTATTCCTAAAGCTTCAAAGAATGTTGAAGACATGCTTGTTGAGCTTTTACAGATGGTGCGCACGATGAAGAACGATCATCTTCGTCAACTTGTGCTCGATACGTTGGAAGATCCGGAAATTCGCCCGATGCTTTTAAAAGCACCCGCTGCAAAATCCATTCACCATGCGTGGTTGGGGGGACTGCTGGAGCACATTCTCTCGATTTGTAAAATCATGGATTTCATGGGAACTCATTATCCATTCTTGAATCGTGACTTGCTGATTTTTGGCGGTATTTTTCACGACATCGGAAAGCTGTGGGAGCTTTCTTACGATAACGGCATTTCCTACACGGATCGCGGTCGTCTGATTGGGCACATGCAGATTGCTTGTGAACTCATAGATAAAAAGGCGTCTCGCATTTTGGGATTTAACGAAGAACTGCGTGACATCTGTAAGCATATTATCTTAAGCCATCATGGAAAGTTGGAATATGGGTCTCCGAAAAGACCGAAATTCCTGGAGGCCATGGTTGTAGCTATGGTCGATGACTTTGACAGCAAAGTGAGCACTCTGAAATCTGTGATTGAAGCCGAGCGTGGTTCGGGTGAAAAGTGGTCTCGCTATAATGAACTATTTGACCGGTACTTCCTGCTTGAAGACCTAAAAGAGAAACTCAATGATTGATCGTGTTCTGGAACTTTTGCGCACTTATAAAAACTACGATCCCGCAGCGAAATCTTTAATCGAAATCGCTCTTTTGTATCCGGGGCCGAAGTCTTTGTTCTGTCATCGTATTGCCCATGCGCTTTATAAGGCTCATCTTTATTTCCTCGCGCGCTTGGTCGCTGAAATATCACGCTTGCTCACAGGTATTGAAATTCATCCTGGAGCGCAAGTGGGCAAACGTTTGGTGATTGATCATGGCATGGGTGTTGTGATTGGTGAAACTGCGGTTATCGGGAATGACTGTATTATTTTTCACGGTGTCACGTTGGGCGGATTAAAGTTTGATCCTGTGAAACGCCATCCTACCGTGGGAAACAAGGTATTGATCGGCACGGGTGCGAAAGTTTTGGGACCTGTGACCATCGGTGATGGTGCGATGATCGGAGCTAATGCCGTTGTAACTAAGGATGTTCCTGCGGGAGCTACGATGGTGGGACCGCTCGCTCAGCAGAAGTAACGTTGAATCTCAAAGAGAGGTTTTTATGAAAACATTGGATCAGTGGTTTACCGAATACAGTGACAGTCATCAAAACCGTACCAATCAGATAATTCATAAGATCTGTGTGCCTTTGATCTTCTTCACCGTCGTCAGTCTTTTGATCTTGATTCCTTATAGCTTAGGCCCGATTCGTATTGGGGAACTGGTTATCGCAGTTGCTTTAGGGTGGTATTTTACTTTGGGACCCAAGGCTTTCGTCCTGATGTTGGTCCAAATAGCGATCTGTTATGTCCTTCTTTACGCGCTGAGACAAGTGGCTGAGCCTCTTATTCCACTCATCGTTATTTTCGTTTTAGCCTGGATCGGACAATTCGTTGGGCACAAGATTGAAGGAAAAAAACCTTCATTTTTCAAAGACTTACAGTTTTTGCTCATCGGGCCGTTGTGGGTGGCGAAGTCTCTGTTTAAAAGAGCTTTCTAATTCTCAACCCGTTTTCATGACCCAATACTAATATTAAAAGCATCGCTTGCTGCCGTGCATTTCTGAGAGAATGAGGGAGTTCTTAATCTAGCAGAAAGGAGTTCGGCTATGAAGCAGACAGAAACAATCCAGACGACTCCAACTACGAACACACTTCAGGAGAGCACAGTAACGGCTACTCCAGTTCGTAAGAGAAGTCGCCGTCGTCGCTTACCCGCGTGGTAGGACCCGGACGCAGCAACAGCAGTTTTCTCTGCGTTGGTCGTCGTCGACGTACGAGTAGTACGCCTTCCTCCTCCCGCCTTGATAAAACTGCTGTTACTGCGTCCTAGTATTTTTTAGTATAACGGTTTTTCTTCGCACTCAGCTTTTGCGGAATAGCTTGCTTGGCCGATAGTTCCGAAAATTTCCCAGCCATCTGCTTGGCGAGTTAAGTAGCGTTCTGCTGTGTCGTCAGTTGGAAGAGAGATCCAACCTTCATTGTAATCTTCAGAGTCAATTTCCAAAGAGTTTACTTCTCCGTTGGGAGCGATCAAAATAAGTTCCAATGAGAATCTTTTTGCAGGGTCTTCGTAAGTTTGCACGATCGCAGATGTGATATCAGTTTGATCGAGGTTTTTGCAGTTAAGAAGAACTTCAGACGCGGCCATGGCTTTGAAACCGAACAAGACAGAGGCTAAGGCAATAAGTGTTTTCATCGTTAATCCTTTTGTTGGAGCGGGTTCTAACAAAGCTCACTAGCACTTTCAACTTGTTTTCAATCTCAATTTCCTTTCATTCGGTTTTCTTCCGATTTTCATTTCACCAGAAATTTCAGGAAATCCTGTTCTTTCCACGCAGAGGCTTTTAAATCGTCTAACGACATTTGAAGGATAAGAGATCTATGAATAGAAAAGGCAAAACGGCTCGTTTTAAAAGACAAAGAAGACTTCTAACGGAACTTCCCGGAATGGGGAAGGCGGGTGCGCTGGAAAGACGCCCTTATCCTCCGGGTCAGCACGGTTTACAACGCCGTAAGTATTCTGAATTTGCTTTGCAATTAGAAGAAAAACAAAAACTTCGTTTCCACTACGGTCTTCATGAAGAACAATTCCGTCGCATGATCAATAAGGCGAAAAAATCCAAAGCTACGAACTGGGTTGAGGCTTTGGTAAACCTTCTTGAAAAACGCCTTGATAATGTGGTTTTCCGTATGGGATTTGCACCCAGCATTCCGGCGGCAAAACAATTGATCTCTCACGGCAAAGTACTTGTGAATGGCAAGAAGGTGAACATCGGGTCTCAAGTGATCCGTGTGGGCGACAAAATTTCTTTGAAACCTGAAGCTTACGAAAATCAAGTTTACTTGCAGGCAAAACAAGCTCCGCGTCTTCCTCTTCCAAGCTTTATGAGCAAAGAAGAAGTTGCAGGTAAGGAAGAAGGCCGTTTGACAGATGAGCCGAATTTGGAAGCAGTTCCTTTTGCTTTCGAACCAGGTCTTGTCATCGGTTACTATTCAATGAGGGGCTAATGAAAACTTCAAAATTCATCGAAGCAGAACAAATTGCTTTCGAAGAAGTCACAACAGATTGGGTTGCATTAAAACTCGGCGACGAAAAGTTCGTGATCGACATGGATACTTTGTACGATCTGGCTTTTCGTAGTGCCGCGTTCTTGTCTTTCTTAGAGGGACGAGAAGAACAGCAAGGCGCATGTCCTTGTGAAAATCTCGAAGTCAAAGTTCACTGACGACGACGACCTTTGGCCTCGGGGATTCCATCAGCGGGATCTTCAGGCCATTGATGCTTCGGATATTTAATACGAAGTTCTTTGCGAACCTCCGGATATCCATTCTTCCAAAAGCTTTCCAAACTTGACGTCACTTGCACCGGGCGGAAGTTCGGTCCCAAGAGATGTAAGGTCACGGGGATTTTTCCAAAGTAAACTTTCGGTGTTTCCATCATTCCAAAAATTTCCTGAATACGAACTTCCAGATAAGGACTTTTATCCGACGGATAAATCACGAGGATCTTACTGCCACTGGGGACTTCGATGCGCTCGGGAATTTCCTTTCTTAAAGTCTTAACAACGTCCTGAGGGAACACGCTCTCAAAGAAAAAGACGAGATCTTTTTCCATCACCGTTTGCATTTTATTTTCACCGAGGCATGCTTGGCTAAAGGCCTCCAGTTTCAGAGCTTCACTATCAAGGTTTTGCGCCTCTTGTCTTTCTAAGAACGCAAAGCGAGTCCACCAGTGAGCTAATTTTTCATTAGCTTTTAAAACTAGATCAAACTTGTCAGTCAAAATCTGTGGAAGTTTTTCGGCAATGTCCGACGCCGAAGCCGGAGTGAGGGCTGGTTCATCTAAAGGAAGATCATGCAAAGAACGATATTCCCGAGTGAAAAACTGTCCTTTTTCTTCCACGAAAGTGACATCTTTGGACTTCTCGATATTTTCTTTAAAGTTTTGCAGAATAAAATCTTTGTCAAAACCGCAAGCCAGGCTCACCACTGTTTCCGCATCAGAGCTGCCTTCAACTCCATTTAAGGCGACGAAAAACTCGGAGGACTTCACCAGGCTTTCCGTTTGAAGTTTAACTCCGCGCCCCCCCACCATCAAAGCGCGTTCGGATTTCCCTCGACGACGGCATAGTCTGTCGGCATAGGCTTTTAAGAGAATTTTTTTGGTCAGCAGTAACGAGTCTTCTTTACTCTTGACCGATTCTTGCGAGTTGCTTAAACGCTTTGCCAGGTCGGCGATTTGGCGCGCCGATTGATCGACGGTTTGCAAAGAATAAAAAGAAGCTTCTTTCGGAGCTCGTTTGTCCCGACGAAATTGTTGCAACACTTCGATACGAACCGCGAGATCATTTTCAAAATTATCGCCAATAAAGGAATTTACGGCTTCTCTTTTGAGAATATCACGCTCTTGCAGTAGAGCGGCCATTTCAGAGGCGAGTTCCGTAGCTCCCATCTCCATTCCAACCAGCATCAGTTTGGCCAGACGGACGGGGAGAGGGAAGTGAAGAATCTTTTTTCCTAATTCGGTGATTTTATTCTTTTCATCTATGGCACCGGCAATCTTTAAAAAGCGTGTGGCGTTTTGCAAGGCCACCGTCGGAGGTTTTTCAAACCAACTGAAGGCTTCAAAATCCGTAACACCTTGAGCACTTAAGAAAAGTAAACTTTCCGTCAGATCAATTCTTTGAATCTCTGCCAGTTCACTTTTATTAAACGACAATTCATCCATTTTGTTCCACAGACGATAGCAGACGCCGGGGAATTGGCGGGCGGCACGACCCGCTCTTTGAATGGCACTTGAAAGACTGATGCGCCCTAGTTCCAGACGAGAAAATCCCGTGCGATGATCTTGTTTCATGTTTTTCGCTAGACCTGAATCAATCACCGTATTCACGCCATCTAAAGTGACGGAGGACTCTGCGATATTTGTGGAAAGAATAATTCTTTGTCGAGCAGACTTTTGCAGAGCTCGTCGCTGATCTTCAAGATTCAAAGAACCATGCAAAGGGATCAAATCAATATTTTTACTTTCAGCCCAGCTTTGCAGGGTGTTTTGCGCGCGATCAATTTCACCGACGCCGGGAAGAAAGATCAGAATATCTTTGTCCGTTTGAGCCTGGGCCTCTTTGGTTGTTTGCAAAAGACTGTCATAGAAAAAGGGCAGAGTTTGTAAAAGCTGCGAGCCTTTTTGATAGCGGACATCCAACTCAAATAATTTTCCGGGGACTGTGACGACGGGACAATGTCCCAAGTAGGCCGAGATTTTTTCTGCTTCTAAGGTTGCCGACATCACAAGAATTTTAATGTCGCGCCCAAGTTCTTGCAGTTCCCGCAAAAGTCCCAAAGCCAAATCCACATGCATGGATCTTTCGTGGAACTCATCCAGAATCACAAGATCTACGTCAGACAGTTCAGGATCTTGAATCATCTGTCTTGCTAGAAGGGCCTCGGTCATAAAAATCAGACGTGTTTCCGAGGAAGTTTTATTAGCAAAGCGGACTTGGTAGCCGACTTCGCGCCCGACCTGCCAGCCTTGTTCCTCGGCAATACGATGTGCGGCTGCGATAGCCGCCATTCGACGAGGCTCCAGTACGATCACTTTTTTCTTTACGACCTTTAAAAGTGCAGGGGGGAGACGAGTTGTTTTACCAGCTCCCGGGGATGCTGTGATGACTAAATTGCTTCCGCTCTTGAGTTGTTCCTCAATGGCCGGAGTAAAGTCATCAATGGGAAGGGAGATCAACTGCGACATCTTATGCCGGATAAATCAAAAGCATGAACTCCGCTTTTTCGAAACGAAGTCCGGAAATAATTTTATCAATAGGTCCTTCAAGGACACTTTCATCTTCTTGAGAAAGATTGAGAGTCAGTAAGAACTTTCTTTGTGAGAAATGCTCTTTCATATCGTTCAAAGTTTTTTT
Organism: Bdellovibrio sp. HCB-110; assembly: GCF_047323225.1. GTDB lineage: Bacteria > Bdellovibrionota > Bdellovibrionia > Bdellovibrionales > Bdellovibrionaceae > Bdellovibrio. The sequence goes on along the minus strand of NZ_CP178750.1, from coordinate 3,269,893 downwards.
CAAACGATAGGGAGTGTCCATCACGATGATGGCGCGTTTTTCCTTGGTTAATTCTTTCAAAGCTTTTCCGCGGGCCTCTGTTTCCGCAGGTAAAAAACCACGGAAGACAAATTCATCCAGACGTTGACCGCTTAAAGACAAAAGCCCCATCAGCGCTGAAGCGCCTAAAGCTGATTTTACCGGAACATTCTTCTGGCGGCACAGACGCACTAGATCGGCTCCAGGATCGCAAAATCCGGGTGTTCCACAGTCTGTGACCAGGGCCACATTTTTTTCAGCGCACAGGGGAACTAAGGCTGCTTTATCCGCAGGGGTCGAATGTTCATCGAGCACTTCATAAGTTTTCCCCGTAATGCCGTGAGAACGGAGAAGTTTGGAAGCCTCTTTCGTGCTTTCACAGATCACCACGTCGCAGGATTTAAGAATTTCCAAAGCGCGCAATGTGATTTCAGTCGTGTCACCAATGGGAGTTGCAACCAGATAAAGCATTAAGATCCTTTTTGCGAAAGAAGGAAATTCATAATACGCGGAATATTCACAGGCGGTTGAGCTTTGCCTGCATGAGTGCTTTCAAAGAAAATCATTTCCACGTGAGGGCAGTATTGAACAAGATGATTGAGGTTCACGGGCTCATTTTCAAAGAAATAAATTTTAGCAAAGCCATTTTTGTCGGCCTCAATAAAATAATCCGTTTTAAATTGAGCATCGTCCATACTGCGATGAGGTTTCAAAACCAGAGTCGCTTTTTCATGCAGAGGGAAACCCCATTGTTGTAAAATTTCTTTGGAGCCAATCCCCATTCTTTCCACATCTCGACCTGTCAGGTAAACGATCTCGGCGCCAGCTTTGTCGACAGCCTCGACAAACTCAAGAGCCCCATCATAGAGGCTATCGAATTGCAGATAGTGATTTGAAAAGAAATGTTTTTGCCAGTATTCGCGAACAGCTTCTTGAAATTCCGGATGATGTCCATCCAAACCTGCGCGTTGAAGCGCTCCTTGAATGCCCCAATCCGTACGAAGAGTTTTGATATTTTTAAAAAGGGCGACTTGTTCCGGAAAGCGTTTTTGATTTAAAGGTGATGCTGCAAAGTCGAGAAGAATTCGCTCCACACGAGGGCTGACATCAAAAAGTGTGGAGTCCAAATCGAAGACTACGAGACTTTTTTTGCCCTGCTTGGTGAGGTCCTGAATATTAACAAGAATCTGACTCAACATTTTTACCTCTGGCACAGTCCAGTTCCCACATCCTGCGCCAAGCGCCCATACAAGTCTAGTGAAATCAAAGACTTTTCTTGCCCGAAGACGGTGATTTTCTATAATGAATTGGGAGGCAACAACATGAATAGACTTCTCTCAACGATAGTCCTGATGGGCGCTCTTTCTTTGTCTGCTTGTACGTTTAAAAAAGACGCTTTGGGAACGGAAAAAAATCCTATCAAATTTCATCTTGTGCCTGCGGTTGATGCGAAGGTTTTGACCGACAATGCAAAAATTCTTGAAGAGTATTTGGAAAAAAACACACCCTACAAATTTGAAATTACGATCCCTCAATCTTTTGTTGCGGTGGTTGAGGCCTTTGGAACAAAACGGGCGGATGTGGCGGCGATCAACACTTATGGATACTATCTTGCTCACAAGCAGTACGGAGCTGAAGCGCGTTTGACGGTGATTCGGTACGGTCTTGCCACTTATCAATCTCAGTTCTTGGCTCATGCGGATAGTAAAATTAAATCTCTCAAAGATCTTGCCGGGAAAAAAATTGCTTTTGTCGATCCCGCGTCGACGTCAGGTTATCTTTTGCCATTAAAGACTTTGAAAGATCGCAAGATCGAGCCCAAAGATATTGTCTTTGCGATGAAGCACGATTCGGTTGTGACAATGATTTACCAACGTCAAGTGGATGCCGGGGCCACTTATTACAGTCCTCCGCAAAATGGACATATCGAAGATGCGCGCCGTTTGGTGAAGACTCAGTATCCAGATGTTGAACAGAAAGTAAAAATCATCGAACTTTCAGAGCCCATTCCCAATGATCCCATCGCTTTCCGCAAGGACATGCCGGAAGAGATGAAAGAAAAAATCGTCGACACCCTTTTGCAGTTTGCCGCGACAGATGAAGGAAAAAAAGCAATTGATTTGATGTTGGGAGCGACAAACTTTAAAAAAGCGACCGATGGTGATTACGACACCGTCCGAGAGATGCTAAAAACCTTGTCGCCAGAGGGGAAATAACGTGAGCACCCCTCTTTTGAGTGTGCGAAACCTGACAAAAATTTATCCCGGCGGAGTGAAAGCTCTGAAGGGCGTGAACCTTGAAGTGCAACAAGGAGAGTTTCTTGTTGTCATTGGTTTAAGTGGTTCCGGTAAGTCCACATTGCTTCGTTGTTTGAATCGTTTGCAAGAACCCACGTCGGGTCAAATTTATTTTGAAGGTCAAGACATTGGTGGTTTGCAAAAAACGGAAGACATTCGTTCTTTGCGAAAAAAGATGGGCATGATCTTTCAGCACTTCAACTTAATTCCCCGTCAGAGTGTTCTTAAGAATGTTTTGATGGGACGCCTTGCTGAAAAATCAACGTGGCAAAGTATCTTGGGTCTTTTTTCTGAGGCCGAAAAGAATGAGGCTCTTAAAAACTTACAATTAGTCGGTATTGCGGAAAAAGCTTTGGTGCGTGCCGATCAATTGTCGGGTGGGCAAAAGCAGCGTGTGGCCATTGCCAGAGCTCTAACGCAAAAGCCGACGTTGCTACTTGCTGATGAGCCAGTGTCATCGTTGGACCCGGCCACTTGCCATGTGGTGATGGATTGCCTCAAGAAGATTAATCAGGAACTTGGCATTACGGTGATCGTAAATTTGCACTTTCTTTCTTTAGTTAGAAAATATGCGACACGAGTCGTAGCCTTGAAAGACGGGGAGTTGGTATTCACAGGTCGTCCGGAAGAAATCACGGAAGAGTGGTTCAAACGTATTTACGGAGAGGGTGCTCATGATTTTTCGAAAAACGATCTTTGATGGCATTCTGTTCGCATTTCTGTTCTCGGTGGCGGCCGTTGTTGTGTTCGTCACTTCGGAAGAGCAGCTTCTAAATCTTGGCGCAGTCAGTGTGTTTGTTTTGGTCTTTTTTGCCTTGGGCTGTGGGTTCAGCCTTCTTTTAAAAAAGCAAAGTGTTGTGACGTTGGGGGATGTTTTATTTAAGACGTCGCCTCCGACTTTGGCGGACAAGGCTTGGTATCGTCGCTTTTGGGGATGGCAGCTTTTGCTGTCCTTGCTTGTGGCATTTATCGTTGCTCTTAAGAAAACGGAATTTTCCTTCATCGAAATTTTTGACGAGAATGGCTTTGCCGGAGCGGTTCGTCTGTTTAAAGGATTGCTTCACCCGAATTGGGATGTACTTCCTCGCGCGGTTCTCAATATCGTCGAAACGGTTTTTATGGCGTTCCTGGCAACGAGTCTTGCCATCCCTGCGGCATTTATTCTTAGCTTTTTCTGCGCAAAAAATATTATGCGAGGACCTTGGGCTCAGGGAATTTATTTTGTCCTCCGAACAATGTTAAACATCACTCGATCCATTGAGGCATTAATTTGGGCCATTATCTTTTCTGTGTGGGTGGGCATTGGTCCTTTTGCGGGAATGCTCGCCTTGATGATTCACTCCATTGCTTCTTTAGCAAAACAATATTCTGAAATGGTGGAGTCGGTGGAAGAAGGACCGATTGAGGCGATTGAATCCACGGGCGCAAATAAACTTCAGACTATTTGGTATGCGATTGTTCCTCAGGTGCTTTTGCCGTATATTTCATTTACGGTGTACCGCTGGGACATCAATGTGCGTATGGCAACGATCATCGGTCTTGTTGGTGGTGGTGGCATTGGCACGATGCTGGTGCAGTATCAAGGGCAGGCGATGTGGCGGGAAGTCGGTTGCATTATCGCGGTGATCGCGGTGGTTGTGTGGGCTTTGGATCTTGCCTCAGCCCATATCCGTGAAGCGCTGAAGTAGAGGTTTAATATGTCGGAAGTAAGTCAGTACAAAATCACAGTTCGTGAAAACCATGTCGATTCTTATGGTCATATCAACAATGCCACTTATTTGTCGTTGTACGAAGAGGCTCGTTGGGAATTGATCACACCGCGCGGATATGGATTTAATGAAATTCACAAACTCAAACAAGGCCCTGTGATTCTGGAAGTGAATTTAAAGTTCTTAAAAGAAATCCGCTTGCGTGAAAACATCACGATCACGACAAAGCTTCTGCACTACAAGGGCAAAGTCGGCCAAATGCTTCAACAAATGGTCAAAGACGACGGCACCGTGGCCAGCGAAGCGGTTTTCACCTTCGGTCTTTTCGATATGAAAGAAAGAAAACTGATTGAGCCCACTCCAGAGTGGAAAAAGGCTCTGGCGATAGAGTAGGGAGTGAGCACTTAGTGTTCGAAAAAACTAGTGGTAGTGATTAAGTCTTACTAAGTCGCTACCAATAATTCTTAACTTCCTTATAGCGATTATCATAACGAATTTCGGCGGTAGTCATCGGGCCGTAACGTTTAAAGGCATTCACTGCCTGGACCTGAATTGTATTTATGCCGTCAGCAAGTTTAAATGTAATTTGATTCTTCTTTAAAATCTTTTTCTTACCGTTAATGAATACTACGTACGACTGAAACCATGGCATGCTATTCCTAAGAAGCAGAGTGATCTCGGGTTTCGCGAAATTCAAGTACGCGTGCTCTTTATAGTCCTTTAGATCTTTCCAGCTTACTGTTCTTCTGGGTGGACGTGTTTCAAACTGGATATGGCAGGCATTTACCGGAGCATCAAAAATTTCTCGCGAGACATAGACCGGAGATTTATCTGCAAAACCTTGGAAGGTGATAGCAGGTAGAATTCCGTTTCTTTTGCAGCCGATATTTTTTAAATTCATCTGTTTGGTATAAAATGCCTTGAGGCCACCGATTCGCGCTGACCAGACGTACCGTCTTACAAAGTTCTCAAGGACTTTTAAATGAGCCCTATTGTTCTTAACATAAGCCAAAGTTCGCTCTGTAAATTTAATAGATGGTTTTTTTTCCATCAACGATAAGTTCAGCAAGCTCATTGTAACTTAATGGAATATTTCTGCTAAGTGCGTAGGCGTGAATCTGAGGATCTATCCACACCCATTTACAAAGTTGGTTATCAAAATATTCAGCAGTAACGTGTCCATGCCCGGAGGAGCCCAAACCAGGGTTTTTTGTCGTGACATTAAGTACACGAGCAGGAATGCCAACACTTTGGCAGAGTTGTACGAAAACCGAAGCAAATTGCACGCATGCGAATGAAGCGCCTTTTTCTGCCAATTTCAAAATCGTCAGCGCATCTTGTTTTTTAGGATTAGAATTAAATCCATCGTGTCCCCATGCTTCAGAGGTAAATTTCGCAATTTTCAAAGCTTGAACAAAATCAGTTTCATCCTTGGATATAATCTTTTCGATTTTGGTATAAGAACGAAGTCTTTCAACACCTTGATTGGTAAGAGGATCAGTTGGTAAAAACGCGACATCACCGAGTGAGCTAGGTTGTTCGAGAAAAGTTAAATAGATTCTTTTGGGCTTTTTTGACATATTGAAGAGTTACCAAGGATGCACGACTTTGTCATCTGTCTAAAGATATCCGGACTCTAACAGCGGTCGATTTCACGTGATCACATTGCCAGCATACTTCGGCGAGCAACGCTTTTTTAAATTAGAATCAATATGAATCCATCGCCTTGTGTTGATTCGTTTGTAATGAAGATTTCTCTTGCGGAGATTTCGTCGAGCTTTAGTCTAGCTGCTTTTGAAAGATATTCCTCTCGGAGAGCCGCTTCTTATTTTAGAATTTATTTCTTCGTAACGACCAAGTTAGAAGCAAATAGACGTCTTTATTAATGGACTTCAACCTTCTATTGTCTTTTCTGAAATCCGTAAAATTCGCACTGAGATTTCCATGGTATACCTACTTCCACGGTGGCAGTAAGTGATCTGCTCAGGCTTCAGAGGAGAAAAAATGAATCTCAAAATCTTGAATAAATTTGAACTCGATCAAAGAATCAAATCATTGGTTTCTAAAGAACGCGAACTGCTTCACGAGATTCTCTTAACCATCAAAGAAATAGATCAACGCAAGTTGTATTTGGAATACGGCTTTGCCAACTTATTCTTGTATCTTGTTGAAGGTGTCGGCTACTCCGCAGGTAGTGCTCAGCGTAGAATAGATGCGGCGAGATTGTTGGGAGAAGTTCCTTCCCTGGGAAGCAAGATTCAATCTGGCGAAGTGAAGCTCCATCAAGTTTCTTTAATTCAGAAGGCGGCGCGAGACGTTTATAAGACGACTCATAAGAAAGTTACCGCCGAAGAAAAGCAAGAACTGTTGGAGCAAATCACTGCAAAGAACTTTCAAGAATCACAAAAGGAAGTGGCTTCTTTCTTTGATTTACCTGTGGTCGAAGCGACAACTCAAGTTGTGCAAGCGGATGAAAGTGTTCGTTTGTCTTTGACGATTTCAAAAGAACTGGCTGATAAAATCCAACAAGCTCAAGCTCTTTTATCCCACGCTATTTCCTCAAATGATATTGTGGACTATTTAGAGTATGTTACAGATCGCGTAATCAAGCAGAAGACCTCTGTGAGAGTTAAATTAGATAACAGTCGTAATAATTTTGTTGAGCAAGAAAAAATCGTCGATGAACAGAACGCCAAGATTCGCAGTACAGAACGAAAAAGCACTGCCACCGTGGAAGTAAAACCCTTCACCGCGAAAATTAAAAAAATTCTAGTCAATCAAGATCAATGCTGTCAGTATCGAGATCCGGTAACTGGAAGACGGTGTCGCAATCAATGGTTCTTGCAAACTGATCATAAGCAAAGCCGATGGGCTGATGGAGAGAGTGTTGTTGAGAATGCACAACTTCTTTGCGCTCAACATAACAGACTTAAATACCGCCAAGAGGCAGGAATAAAATATCTTTCACGGTAATAGTTCGATCATCTGAGAGAAGGCATTTAGAAATCAAGTAATATGCGAGTTAGGATTGAATAGTTCGTACCATTCCATTTCAAACTTCTGAGAGTGCTCTCTCAGAAGTCACGTTGGAGGTAGAAAATTTAAGAGTGGCAAGAACCCACACGACAACGGCGTGGGTCTAAGCGGCCTTAGCAATAGGAAGCGCCACCACCGTAAGGTAGAACTTTCCTTTGGCAGTAGAAAACGGAATCATCATTCCCGCAGAACCCGGATCGCAGGGAATGACTTGGCCCGCGCCTAAAACCACGCGAGGAACTGTCATCTGCACTCCGTAAGAAGTGATTTCTGATTTCGCATTTCCGAAGATAATATTATTGATCTCGCCGACGGCGTCTTGATTGTCTTTCGTAAGCTCAGTTTGTTCTTCCATCAACATGGTAGAAACAACCTCTAAAAAGCTGCCCTTATCAAAAGAAATACTTAAATAACCTTGGAAAGACTGACTTTTAATATCGATGACCGAAGAAACTTCTCCCATCATGCATTCTTGAGGAGATTTGGGGCCGGCTTTTTCCATTTTTACGGAAGTGACACCGAACTGTTCAAGTACATTGGTGGTCGCTTTGATAACGGCATTGATCACGCGCACATCCACGGCATATTTAGTAGCGGCCGCAGCGGTGCAAGGATCTTTTGTTTGACCGTGATGTTGAACATTCAAAACACTGATCATCGCCGTGATAAGCTCTTCCGGCGTTACGGGCTTTTTAAAGAACTTAGAACTGCGCAAAGATTCCGGAAGATCCGCTGGATCTTTTTGCGAGATCACGATCACTTCCGCATCTTGGGTGTTTTTATAAGTATGGATACCATAAACGAAACCGCCATCCATCAGGCGTGGCACGTCTGTATCAATAATAACCATATCGAACTTTTGATTTTCCGATTTGATAGCGGCTTCAGCTCCGTCCTTTGCGCGGACCACAATAGGGGACACGCCTGAACTCTCAAGCTGTTTGAGCAAGGGCTCTTTCACCGATTGCTCTAGCGCGCAGTTATTATCAACTATAAGGATGTTTTTTCTTAGTTTCATTTCTTTCTTCTGGATAAAAACCATAAACTAGTATCGGTTTAAGTTAGGTTTTCTTAAGCCCCAGCAATCTATTCGGCTTTCATGAGGAACCCTTTAACTTTATTTCGCTCTTAACTATTTCTTGAAACCGCCTAAAAGTTCGACGAAAACTTGCAACCATTTTTCTTACAAATTGTTTAATTTCCTACAGTTAAGTCGAGTCTTGTTTGCGCCGATAGGTGCTCTAAGGAGTAACGGAACAATGGCAAAACAGTACTATCTTTCTAACAATGGGACTCATATCGGACCGTATACGCATGAGACTGTCCTAAAAAAGATCGAAGCCCAGGAACATCAATGGACTGATTACGTTTATGATGAAAACGTTGGGGAATGGATGATGCTACTTGAGCATCCAGAGTTTGCCTCTAAGCTGGCACAGAAGCCTGCCGTTCGTCCAACATCAACACCCACGGCAAAGGTGGGATTTCCAAACGCCATGAAGGACAAAGAGTGGTTCATCCTAAAAGAAGGAAATAACTACGGTCCATTCTGTCAGTTGGAGCTGATCCAAATGCTCCAAGAAAAAACATTATTTGAATACGACTATATCTGGCATGCCAAACTTCCCGCATGGAAACGTGTTGCCGAAGTCGAAGAGTTTTCATCAGATAAAATTCGTGGGATGAAAGATTCTAAGGACGTCGATGTGGCAGAAATTTTCTTCCGTCGTCGTCATGCGCGTGCTTCTTACGGAGCTTCTTTGATTGTTCATAATAATAAAACAGTTTTCCGTGGCCAAGCCTTGGAAATCAGCGCAGGTGGCGCCGGTGTTTTGATCGACACGCCCAACTTGCAACCTGGACAGTCGCTCTTCTTGCACTTCCAACCCGGTGACGGAGTTCCTCCTTTCAATGCTGTCTGCCAAATCGTGAGCAAGCAGTTTGTGAAAGATACTTCCAGCGCTGTAGATCCGGTGAAATACGGCGTGAAATTTACGACATTGAGTCAATCGGCCCGTGAGTCGATTAAAAACTTCACGACGAAAGCAGCATAAGTTTTTCGTATCCATTGAAAGAGGATTTATGAAAAAGGAATTTTCATTATTGTTGGCGGCCTTGGTTTCTTCGACTCTGATGGCTTGTTCTTCCGGTGTGCAGTTTGATCTTCCCGCAACGTCCGACAACTTTGATCAGAGTGTGACCTACAACAATAAAGTCGACATTTTGTGGATCGTCGACAACTCCTCTTCGATGCTGAAACATCAACAGAATCTTGGGGCTCAACTTCCTGAGCTTGTTAGTAAATTAAATTCCTTAAAAATGGACTATCATATGGCAGTTGTGACAACCAGTATGGGTGGAACGACTCCTGATGGTGGTAAATTTATCGGAAGCCCTAAGTACGTGACCTCATCAACTCCGGATCTGGTGAATAGTTTAAAAAATCGTATGCTTGTCGGCGAAGCGGGGAGCAGTAACGAACGTGGTTTGGAGTCAATGGAGACAGCTTTGTCAGCAAGTTACCTTGCAAATGAAGGCAAAGGTTTTTTCCGTAACGACGCTTTGCTTGTTGTGATTGCACTTTCGAATGAAGACGATAAGAGCGTGGTTTCCAATCCAGTAAGTCACTATGTGAACTTCTTGGATGGTTTAAAGCGTCCATGGGTGGATGGCACAAGGTCATGGGTTTTTAACTTTATCGGTGTGTTGCCTACGAGCAAGAACTGCACAACCTTTAACGATTATTCGGAATCTGGTCTAAGATTTATGGGTATCGCTGAGGAATCTGGCGGTGTACAAGAGTCTATCTGTACTGCTAATTTGTCTTCGGCAGTATCGAGCATTCGCGCCCGCATCTACCAAATTCTAACAGACTTCAAGCTTTCTAAAAAACCAGTGATCGAAAGCATCACAGTCACTATCAATGGCCAAGCCATTCCGCGCAGTAACGTGAATGGCTGGGACTATATTGCAGCGACGAATGCCGTTCGCTTCTACGGTTCTGCCGTGCCCGCAGCAGATGCATCCATCAAAGTGGATTTCAAACCTGCTGAAGCCAATTGATAATAAAGTCCCTGGGCTTTCATGAGTTCTGCGTGAGAGCCAATCTCGGCGATTTCGCCATGATCCAAGACGACAATACGATCACATTGCTCAATCGTGGAAAGACGGTGAGCAATGATAATGCTGGTACGGCCTTTCGTGATCTCTTTGGTTGCTTCCTGAATGATGTGCTCGCTCTCGGAATCAATGTTGGCAGTGGCTTCATCCAGAATCAAAATGTCGGGGTTAAAAGCCAGAATACGCGCAAAGGCGATCAACTGTCTTTCGCCCACAGAAAGATTTGATCCGCGCTCTTCAACTTTGCTGAAAAGATCACGACCTGTGCGCCTTAAAAGATCCATATAGCCCGTTTTTTCACAAGCCCTCAGGATTTGATCTTCGCTAATGCGGGAATCACCTAAACCGATATTGTCGCGAATAGTTCCACGGAAAATAAAATTGTCCTGTTGAACGACACCCACATGGTGACGGATCTCTGTGCGTGGAATGCGCTCGATAGCAAGGCCGTCAACAAAGACAGTCTTTTCCGGAGCATCATAGAATCGTTGAAGCAAAGAAATAAACGTCGACTTGCCGCTGCCTGTGCGTCCCACTAAGGCGATGGATTCACCGGCTTTGATTTGCAGGGAAATATTTTTAAGTACGAATGGCAAATTGCTTTCATACTGGAAATTCAAATTACGAATTTCGATATCACCTTTAATCACATCCGGCGTTTGCAGGTTTTCCAGTTCAAACTCTTTGGGTTCATCCATTAAAGTGAAAATACGCTCAGCACTCGTCAACGAGTTTTGGAACTGCTGGTATTTTTCTAGAATCTCACGAAGAGGAGGGATGAAGTCTTGAATGTTCATCAAGAACGCCACCAAAGAACCAATGGCGATGGAATTTTGCGCACTCAAAAGTCCACCGAAATAAAGAGCCGCCGTGATCGTTGTCGCATTGAACAGATTCATAATCGGCTGCATAAGAGCATAAGCCCGGATCGAGCGCATATTGGTGTCGCGATAGTCCGTGGAAAGCGCGCCAAACTTGTCGCGGTTGCGAGTCACACGATTGTAAAGTTGGACAACCTTAATGCCGTTTAAATTTTCGGCTAAGAAGGCATTAATAAGAGACAGCTTTTTCTTTTGCTCTCTTAAGATGTCACGGATGCGATTGCTCAGATAAAAGGAAGCCCCAATAAAAAACGGCGCTAAAATCAGAGACACTAAGGTGAGTTTCCAAGAAATCAAAGCCAAGGCGACGACGACAGAAACAATAATCACCATATGCGTGAATACTGAGATCACGCCGTCGGTGAAAAGTTCACCTAAAGACATCACGTCATTCGTCAATCGCGTCACAATGCGACCTGTGGGAGTTTTATTGAAAAACTGCAAAGGCAATCTTTGCACGTGACCCATCAAGTCTTCGCGTAAGTGGAAGAGCATGCGATTGCCAAAGAGTTGGAACAAGTAAACATTGGCAAAAGAAAAACAAGAGCGGAAAATTTCCAGTACCAAATAAGCATAAGCCACTTGCGTGAACACGCTGTAGTCTTTGCCCTTAACACCATGATCAATGGCATAGCCGATCAAAGCCGGGATCAAGCGGGCAACAAGGGCTCCGCCAGCTACGGCGAAGATTGCAGAAAAAAGCAAAAGCTTTTCTTTGCGGGCGTAGGGCCAAAGACGCTTAAAAAGTCCAGGGTAGGTGATCTTGGTTTTCACCAAGTCTTCATGCATGAAATTCTCACTCATGGTGATCTCCTTTCCCTTGGATTTGCACAATTTTTTGGAAAGTGGGGCTGACTTTCAAAACGTCTTCGTAGGAGCCATGAGCTTCCACTTGGCCATCTTTCAGAATTAACAATTTATCCACAGCTTTCAGTGATGAAAGGCGGTGAGCCACGATGATACGGCTCATCGTTGAGCGACTCTTTGAGAGTTCTTCCTCAATGGCTTTTTCAGTGCGTGTATCGACGGCGCTGAGTGAGTCATCCAAAACCAGAACAGGAGTTTTCATGATAAGGCCACGAGCAATGGTCAGACGTTGTTTCTGTCCGCCGGATAGATTCACGCCTCTTTCGCCCAATTGGGATTCGTATTTATGAGGAAGAGTGTCGATCTCTTTACTGAGGTCCACGATCTCCGTCATGCGTAAGATTTCTTCTTCCGCCGCACGTTCTGGCAATCCAAAGCTGACGTTTTCAGAAATACTTTCGCTAAATAAGAAGGCTTCTTGAGGAACAAGAAGGAAGGTCTTTCTTAAAGACTCTTGAGTGATCTTATCAATGGAAATCCCATTGATAAGAATTTGTCCCTCTTCAAGAGGATACATGCGCGAGAGCAAATGAAGCAGTGTTGTTTTACCTGCGCCCACGGGACCCATGATCCCTAAGCTTTCTCCAGCTTTAAGGGAAAAGGAAACATTCTTAAGAACGTAATGAGTGCCGCCCTTGTGTTTATAAGAGACGTTTTTGAACTCAAGACTTTCGAACTTTTCAAGTTCATAGGTTCCTTCATCTGGAATGTCGGTCTCTGTTTTTAAAACATCTTTGATACGATCAAACGAAGCATAACCTTTTTGGAAATAAGAAAATCCCATTCCCAAGGCCGTCATCGGCCACACCATTTTTTGGATATAACGATGAAAGGCAACAAAGGTACCGATAGTCACGGCGCCGGAGTAAATATCATCTTTCGCGATAAAAAGAAGGATCACGCTTCCCGAGGTGACACCAAACTCCATGACAGGGACGAAGAAAGCATCAATACGCGCGACTTTATTGCAGGCTTTTTCAAAAGCAGAACTCACGCCGTTAAAAAGAGTCGTGCGATTGTCCTCTTGGGCAAAACTCTTAATCACACGAATGCCACCCACGGTTTCTTGAGCGACACCTGTCAATTCTGAGAAACGATCTTGCTGAGTTTTATAGTTTGAGTGAATAAGGCGCATCACCTTCCAAATAAGGAAAGGAACGATGGGTAAAAACACCAAAGTTTTCCAAGTCCAGTCCCAGCTCATCGAAGCCATGATGGGAAGAACAACGGCAATGATGATCACACCATCGGCAAGAATCAAAAGGCCAGGGCCAATCGCTTGGCGGAAAGATTGGACGTCATTGGTTAAAAGACTCATTAATTCCCCCACCTGATTTTTGTGGAAGAAGTTGGGTCCCAGAGAAGTCACATGACGGAATAATTTCTGGCGAATGTGTTCAGCCGCATAAGTGTGAAAACGGCCGAAGTTGGTGCGCCATCCGTAACGGCTGATCGCCAGGCCCGACATGATCGCGAAAAAGATCAGGCAGGTTTTACCGATATCGTTTAAAGGAACTTGCGATTCGATCTGATCAATGGCGGTTTTCATGATCAGAGGATAAATGCCATCAAGGGCATTAGTGATGAACAAAAAAAGCATCCCCAAGCTGAAGGCTCGGGGATTATTTTTTATATAAAACCACAAGGGACGATTAAAGAGGACTGAAGATTCAGTAGTCGTGGGGCTTTGCATGCTTTAGGGACTGTAGTTAATCCTTATAAAGCCTGCAAGTGTTTTGGAAAGAGCTAGGATATTGCTCTTGGCGTCGTTCATAGGCTCTTTGTTCCCAGCCATAAAAGAACGGCCTTTGGTGGATAAATCTATCTAAAATGTACTTGAGAATGCTCATAGAACCTCCCGCGTTCTCCCAACTAGGATCGGCTGCTTGGTCCTATAATTCAATACCCTTGCTTTAAGTACTACCATGTAATACCATGGTTTTGGGGGCTGATATGTCACAAATTGACCAATTCTTGAATTCCTTAAAGAGATCTTTAAAAGCGAAGAACGTTCTATATCGAGACTTGGCGAAAGCACTGAACTTGAGTGAGTCTAGCGTTAAAAGAATTCTTTCGAATAAAAGTTTAAGCCTTGAGCGCCTAGAAGAAATTTGTCGAGTCGCGGATATCAGTTTTTCTGAAGTGGTCAAGTCAGCGAATCTGGAAGAGGCCTCTCAGGTGGTCACGCTCACGGACGAACAGGAAAAAGCCCTCGCAGAAAATGCGCGCCTTCTGCATTACTTCATGATGTTGCAAGAGGGAAAAAGCGCACAGAAGATCGAGCGCGAGTATCAGATCAACAGTTCTGAATCTAAAAAATATCTTTTCCAATTGGATCGTCTGAATTTGATCGAACTTCATCCCCGCGATAAAGTGAAATTGAAACGGCACGGTTTTCTGCGCTTCCGTCGTGATGGGCCGGTTGGTAAAGCTCTTTTTGAACAGACGAAATCAAGTTACCTCAACTATGATTTCCGTCCCGAGGACTACATCCGTTTTTCATTTTTAAAACTCAGCCCTCCGACTTTGGCAAAGTACAAAACGAAGTTAGAGCGCATGATGCTAGAGATGCAGGAAGAAGCGCGTTTTGAAGGAGAGCATAATGTGCCGGTCATGGATATGGGAGTTCTTTTCTCTTACCGTCCATGGCAGTATTCGTATATGGGCGCCATCAAAAAGAAAGACTGATGGCACCTGCTTTGCTCTCTTAAAAAACACAGTCCTTAGAGGGAGTAGAAATGACCTGGAACCTGGTAAAATCCGTATTTTGTCAGGGTGACTTAAGCTTAGACAGTCGCCGGCGCGTTCTACGTTCAGGACTTCTCTTGGTCATTTTTCTATTTCTCCCTGTGATTGGACAAGCCGCTCTGAAAGATGTGCGTTCTTGTCTGTCCCTGCATCTGCGCGAAGCCATGACGATCAACAAACAAAGATCCCCAGTTTACGAAAGACTTTCTCTGGGACAGAGTCTCGCGGTCTCTAAAAAACTTATCAGCGCAGAACGCCGAGTTTTATTTATTGCGCCCTTAGTGGATGCCTGGGCAGCTCCCTATCAAAAAGCGGGAGTGCCGATTCTGTGTCAGGATTTGATTGATATGTCTCACACGCCGGCTTTTAAAGCGGTGAATCCTGACGGAAAAGATTCTTTGAATAACTTCCATCCGGCGAATGTCGCAGAAATTTCTGAGCGTTTAACAGAGTTCTATAAAGCAAAAGACTATGATGGAATGGCTCATTATGCTGATGCGCAGGTTCGCGAGCTTGAAAGAGTTCCGCGCTACAACTGCATGGTGCGACATGTGTTGGAGTCCATTCGTCGATCAGCAGCCCTTGCGCCAATACATGACCGCAAAGCCCGCGCGAAAATGAAGATTTCATCTTTGCTTTTGTCGAGGGCTCTTTTGAAATCGCACATAGATGTTCTTGCTGAATCCTCAGAAATTGATGCCCTTGCGGCTCCTTTGCAAGCCGAAGCTTTGCCAATCATCTGTCAGGATGTGCCGCACATTCCTTGGCCTTGATCGACCCTTTCGTAAACTTAATTTGCTGATATATTCACTTCCATCGAGAGTGGGAGCATGGATTCATTAGTACGCATCTTTCCATTAATTTTATTTTTGTCGGTGAATCTGTTCGTGACTTCTGCAGGGGCGGATTCTCTTTTCAATCGCCGCCTGGGAAACGGGCGCTTTCTTTTTGATGTGCTTTTAGAACAGGGAGTTCCACGAGAACCTTTGGATTTAATTTTTCGTATGTTTGACTACAATGAAGGACGTGTGCCCAATGTTGTTCATACGGTGTTAGTGGACTACTCTCGTCCCTCGACTGAAAAAAGACTTTACCTGATCAATCTTACGACTGGTGGGATTGAAAAATTCTATGTGGCCCATGGCATACGCTCCGGCGTTGTAGAAACCCGCAGTTTTTCCAATCTTTTAGATTCGTGGAAAAGCTCCTTGGGATTTTATTTTGCCAAAGGCACATATATGAGTGAGAAAAATGGCATCTCTCTGTATCTTGATGGTATTGACCGTTCTAACAGCAACGCCAAGAATCGCACGATAGTTTTACATGGAGCCAAATACGTGAGCGATGAGTTCATTCTAAAAAATGGCCGATTAGGATGGAGTGAGGGGTGTTTTGCAGTGGGTTTGGAGCACGTGAACTACCTCATTAGCGTTTTGCAAAACGGCAGCATTCTTCTTTCCTATCATAAAGACCTGATCGGATTTTCTCGCCGTTATCCATCCGAGCAGGCTATGGTGGGAAACGAGATCGTTCCTCCTGGAGTTAATACCAGTCGGACTCCGGGTGAGGGTGGGGGGCTCGACTTCTTGCCAAGTATCGTTTCATTCTGAGACGAAATTCCAAATCAAATTCGCAAACACTAGAGACTGCTTCAGGTTCTTAACTATCTTCCGATGTACTCCCATGAAATTCTACCAGGGGAGTACTGTGTATGTGGAATAAAATCTGGAAGTCGCGAAGCTACCGTTACAAAATCTTGGCTTTGCTTGTGGGAGCCATCATTCCTTTGTGGGCGATTGTCTTGTTCTATATTTTGCCGTTGGTGCGCACTAATTTATACGAAGATCGTAAGACATCCATTCGCAACACTGTGGATATCGCGGGGAAAGTACTGGAACACTATTATCATTTGTATGAGTCTAAAGTTCTTACCGAAGACGAAGCAAAGAAACAGGCTTTGGTGGCTGTTTCCAAACTTCGTTATAACGGCAATGAATATTTTTGGATCAACGATCTTCATCCAACAATGATGATGCATCCGATTAAGCCAGAGCTTGATGGAAAAGATCTTTCTGACATGAAAGACCCAGAAGGTTTGCGCTTGTTTGTGGAGTTTGTGCGTGTGGGACAAACAGCCGAGGCCGAAGGTTTCGTAAGATATTTGTGGCCGAAGCCGGGCTCTCCAAGTCCCGAACCCAAAATCAGTTTCGTGAGACAGTTTAAACAATGGAAGTGGATCGTTGGTAGTGGTGTCTACGTCGATGACGTTGAGAAAGCCATTGCAGAATTCCGCAATAAAGTTCTGATCAGTTTTTCTCTCGCATTCGTTTTGGCTTTCGGTTTGTTCTATGTTTTTGCAGGAAAGCTTATGAACTTCTTGGCGAAAACAGTGAACGACACCAACGACGCCAGCCAACAGGTTTTAGAGGCTTCGAACATGCTTTCGAGTGCGGGACAAAATGTCGCGCAAGGAGCGGTTGAATCTGCAGCCCGCATTGAAGAAACTTTGAATGCGGTGAAGGATCTCAATGAAATAGTGAAATCAAATCAGGAAAGAGCCCGCGCCGCCGCGGAGTTGGCAAAAAGTTCCGAGTCGGGAGCCTCTCAAGGGGCTGGTGAGGTAAAAAAATTAATTGAGTCGATCACAGTGATGTCAAAGATTTCTGGAGAGATCACAGCTGCGATGGACATCATTGACGACATTGCCTTTCAAACGAACTTGCTGGCTTTGAATGCGGCGGTCGAAGCAGCTCGTGCCGGAGAGCAGGGTAAGGGCTTTGCCGTGGTTGCGGAAGCCGTTCGCGGCCTGGCGCTGAAATCAGCACAAGCGGCAAAAGAAGTAAAAACTGTGATCACAAGCAGTGTCACGCAAACCAAAGTGTCATTAGATCTTGCAGAGAAGAGCGACAAAGTTCTTGATGGCATTGTCACATCTGTACAAAAAGTGAATGTGCTCAATCAAGAAATTGCGGAAACATCATCCCACCAGTCGGAAGGCATCCGCTCTATTCACGATGCCATGGGATCTTTGGGGCAACAAACTCAAGCCTTTTCAGCGGCGGCAGAAGAAACGGCAGCGACTTCCGAAGAAATGTCAGCACAAGCCAACACTCTTCAGCACATGGTTCACAATATGGCTTCTGAAGTGATTGGTAAATCTGCAAAGAAGGCGTCCTAGGTTTCTAAAACCAGGACGTCTTCAATAATTCCAGCCTTCATAATTGTTTGAAAAAGTTGCGTGATTTTTTCCGGCGTTAAGAGATGGGAAAAATCCGCCAAAGCCGCAGAAACGGAACTGCCGTCTTTGAGCTCCATCAATACCTGCGCTTCGATATGATCTATACGGTGTACATAGATTTTTTTCTGCTTCTTATAAATGAGAAGACTCTCTGGTTGTTTCCAGTTGTTATCAGCACTCGGTGATGTAGCCTCATTGCGCTGACGCCAAATATCGTAGATCGCATAAGGACTTTGAAAGACGTCCATACCTTCAATGAAATGCACCTTAAAATCCTCAGAGTGAATCAAAGCTTGAATCTGCTCAATGGGCAAAGGATCTGGTGTCGGCGTGTGGTACATGTTTTTAAATGTCCATTCAAAGCGAGCCAGATCATACAAAAATGGAATGTCAGTTCCTGACTGGGACACCTTGAGATATTCCGGAAAATTATGCCCATAATCCGACAAATTGTAAGAGACGGAAGGTTGTGAAGCGATGTACTTCCGACTGGTTTCGCGGAAAAGCTCATCCCCTAAAACCCAGACAGCCGCTTCAAATGTTTCACCAAGGGCTTCGGTGAGTCGGGTGATATATCCGCGATGGTACACTTGCAAAGCTTGATCTAAAGACAGTTTGCCTGCGGGTTTTAATTCGGACTCTGCCTTCGCGTCAGAGCGAGAGTTTAAAAGATTTTTTTTAAACAGGCTCAATGCTTCGTTCAGATTCATGAGAACTCTCCAGGATAAATACGGCCTTCATAACTTCAGCTTCAAGGTCTTGAAAATCAGGAATGTCTTCATCGCGCTCAATGAGGATCGGAAGATGACGGATTTTTGGTGCCATCAATTTAAATAATTCCCACACGGGCTCGGGAATGTCTGTCGAGTGAGTATCAAATAAGAAATCGCCATAGTCCGTGGGGCCTGCCATATGCACTTGTGCCACACGCTCCAGTGGAATGTGGTTTAAGAAATATTTTGGATCAAACCCGTGATTGTAAGAGTTCACATAGACATTGTTGATGTCTAAGAGCAACCCGCAACCGGAGCGATGGCTCACTTCGCTGACGAAGTCCCATTCATTCATTTCATTGTTGCGGTAGCTGATGTAAGTCGAAACGTTTTCTAAAATCAAAGGTCGGCGCAAAAAGCTTTGCACAAAATCAATATTATTTACGAGTGTCGCGATACTGTCTTCGGTGAAGGGGAGGGGCAGAAGATCGTGCAGGTTCATATCCGAGGACCCCGTCCAGCAGAGATGATCGGAAACAATAAATGGTTCCACGCGATCAATAAGATCACGCAGTTTTTGCAGGTAATCTAAACGAATGCCTTCGGGGCTTCCGATGTTCATAGAAACGCCATGCAAAGCCACCGGATAATCCTGACGGATCATCTGCAACATTTCCATGGGGCGACCGCGCGTGTTCATGTAGTTTTCGGAGATCGCTTCAAACCAAGCGACTTCTGTCGAAGGCCTTTGTTCCAAATACGGATAATGAGGAGGGCGAAGGCCCAACCCCACTTTGTGAGTGAAAGAGGACGGATGCATTTTTATCCCTTCGAAGCTTTGTCTTCTTTGAATTTGCCTTTTTGTTTTGCGCACTCTTCTTTGGTGGATTTTACCCAACCTTTTCCTTTGCAAGAATTTTTGCCGGCGCAGGAGTGGCCTTTGCCGCCGCAATCTCCTTTGCCTTTGCATGAATTGATGCCGTGACATTCGCCTTCAGCGGTCATGGCCCCTGTGGGGGGAGCGGATTCTTGAGCGTGGGCTCGGAGGCTCGTCGTCAATGCTCCGGCGGCGATCAATCCTGAAATTGCTGCCATTGTTGCAGTCTTTCTCGTCATAACAATCTCCTTCAAAGGAATGCGAAGAACCGGTAAAGTTATTTTTTCTTTGCTGGAACAGACGGCGCGGAAGCCATTTTTGCTTCGCCTTCGATCTTAATTTTGATCTCATCGCCGACGAGCCAGCCGCCTTTATCCAAGGCTTTGTTCCAAGTCATTCCAAACTCCCGGCGATCCACTTTTGTTTCGGCTTCAAAGCTGACCATGCGATTTCCCCAGGGATCATTGACGGCGCCGTTATATTCAACTTCCAGAACAACAGGCTTTGTGACTCCGCGGATAGTGAGGTCGCCCAGGACTTTGTCGGGCTTGCCGTTATCATATTCCACTTTTGTACTTTTAAACTTCATGTCGGGATATTTGGTAACGTCGAAAAAGTTTTTACTGCGCAAGTCTTTGTCGCGATCTTTTTCATTGGTGTTGATGGAGTCGGTCTTGATGTTGACGACGACATTGTCCAGTTTCATACTTTGTTCGTCGAAATCAAAACTGCCGTCGAATCTGTCAAAACGCCCGTTCACTTTGGAGACCACCAAGTGGGGAGCTTGAAAGCTGACATTCGTGTGAGCTTTATCGAGTTCGTATTTAGCTGCAAGAGCGGAAGAAGAAAAAACGGCCGTCGCCAAAAAAGAAAAAAGTAGAACGCGCATTTTAAATCCTTTCGATTCAGGTGCACGTTCTACTTTTTTAGAGGAACTTAACTTTTACAAATTAAGTTGCTGAAAGCTTAATAGTTTATCAAAGCTTTTGCATCAAGCTTGCCGCCTGACACAGATTTGTTTGCCAAAGAGTTGATCTTTTTCGCAGAGCCGATGATAGCCGCTTTTACTTCCTGCCAAGATTTCTCTGGGTGAGCAGACCAGTAAAGAGCTGCCGCACCAGCAACGTGAGGAGCCGCCATAGACGTTCCATCCCAAGTCGCTTTGAAACCAAATTTATCGATCACAGTGTCTGTGTAACCTTGACCAACAACAGTCGAGAAAACTTTCACGCCTGGTGCGCCGATGTCCACAGTTCTTGCTCCCCAGTTCGAGAATGAACCCAATCTGTCGTTCACATCAAGAGCGGCAACAGAGATGATGATGTCGTGATCGTAAGAGGCAGGGTAAGCTGGAAGCTTGTCTGTATCATTGTCATAACCCACACCTTTGTGGCCGTTACCAGCTGCTGCGATGAAAAGAACGCCTTTGTCTTGGGCGTATTGAATAGCATCACGCAAAGCCTGGTTCTCTGGAGCGCCGGGCTCTTCACCTTCAGAACCCCAAGAGTTGTTCATGATCTTAGCGCCATTATCAACAGCGTATTTGATCGCCTTGATCGCATCAGCCGTTGTTCCGCCACCCGTCATGCCGATAAAACGCAATGACATGATTTTTACATTCGGTGCAACACCCGCAATACCTTTACCGTTGTCACCGCGAGCAGCGACGTTCCCTGCGCAGTGAGTTCCGTGACCTGGGTTTCCACCTTTGAACAATCCATCCAAAGTATCTACCGCCAAGTCATAAGGTTTATTGTCGTTACCAACAAAGTCCCAACCGATTTCGTCATCAACATAACCATTGTTGTCGTCGTCGATACCGTTGTTAGGAATTTCTTTAGAGTTTCTCCAAAGATTTGGAAGAAGATCTTCGTGGGTGTAGTCAACACCTGTGTCGATCACGGCTACAACCATGTCAGGGTTGCCTTTTGAAACTTTCCAAGCATCAGCCACGCCGATGTCGAGCATGCCCCATTGTTGACCGAACAAAGGATCTGCTCCTGTTGTTGGTTGCGGAGCGTTAGGAATAGCTGGGTTGTCAGCACGAGCTGCCGTGCGAAGCTGAGGATTTCTTGCAAGCATTTTTGCAAGAGCAGCTCTGCGAAGAGGATCTTCGATTTTATAATCTTCTAACAAAGAGATCTTATAGTTTGGTTGAACGAACTCAACCGCTGGATTTTTCTCAAGACTGTGCAAGCTCATCGCGCGGGGAGCTTGAACACGAACCCAAGAATCATTGAGTTTTTCAACTTTTGCACCCTGGAGTTGGAACTCCACAAAACCCGGTGCTAGTTTAATGAGCAAATCTTGCTTTTTTGGATTGGCATTTGCTCCCAAACTCAAAGCCACAATGGCAGAACTCACGTACAGAGCCATCTTTTTCATTTGTTATCCCTTCTCGAGGCCCCTCTGAAATCCGATGTTATGCAACACTGGACCTCTCCTCGAATGATATTTAGTGGAAATTAAAGTTTAGAAGTGAGTCGACTAGAGAATCAATTTCATTTGCCCTGTTACGGAATGGCGCGTTGTAGAATTTGGGGGAGCGTCCTATAATACATATCTAGTTGTCAGGACTACGGAAAATCAGTAATTACTTAATGATAGCTAAATGAAATTGCAGAGGTGTTTTTATGCACAAAGATCAAGTGCAGGGTTCTGTGTCTCATCAAGGAGCCAGTGGAACTCAAGCCATAGATGATATGTCACGAGATGTTGCGTTCACATCAAGGCTCGATGCTTTGGTGGCGTGGGGACGAAAAAATTCTTTGTGGCCAATGCCTTACGGTACTGCTTGTTGCGGTATTGAATTCATGTCGGTGATGGGACCGAAGTATGACCTTGCACGTTTCGGTGCAGAGGTGGCGCGCTTCTCTCCACGTCAAGCGGACTTGCTTGTTGTTGCTGGTACAATCACAGAGAAAATGGCTCCGGTCATCACTCGTATTTACCAACAAATGTTAGAACCAAAATACGTCATCTCCATGGGCGCATGTGCAAGCTCTGGTGGTTTCTATCGCGCTTATCACGTTCTTCAAGGCGTTGATAAGGTGATCCCTGTTGACGTTTACATTCCTGGTTGCCCTCCAACACCTGAAGCGGTGATGGATGGAATCATGGCTTTGCAACGTATGATTGCAACTCATCAACCTCGCCCTTGGAAAGACAACTGGAAGAGCCCTTATGAACAAGCTTGAGAATTTAAAACAAAACCTCACGGGTAAATTCAATATCGGGAACTACAAATTCACGCACGCTGTGGGTGATGACGTTCTTGAAGTTCCTAAAGAAGACGTTCCTGCGTTGCTGAAACATTTCCGTGAAAGCGGACAGTTTGATTTCTTGATGGACGTGTGCGGAGTGGATTATCCAAACCGCGAAAAACGTTTCGACGTTGTTTATCACCTTTTCTCTTCAAAAGACGCTTCACGTTTGCGCATGAAAGCTCAAGTGGGTGAAAACGAGTCCATCGGAACAGCGATCCCGGCTTACCGTGGTGCCGACTGGTTTGAGCGCGAAGCCTACGACATGTTCGGTATGAAATTCGAAGGTCACATGAATCTTCGTCGTATCTTGACTCACCATCAATTCGTGGGTCATCCGCTTCGTAAAGACTACGATGCGAACTACCAACAACCGTGCACAAACTCTTTGCCAATTCACTTCAACAACGAGCCGGGCTCTCCTGGTGATGTTTTGAATGACAAGTATGTTCCATTGAACATCGGTCCTGCCCATACAGCGATGCACGGAACTCTTCGTGTGATGGCAGAGATGGACGGCGAAACGATCGTTCGTTGTAACAATGAAATCGGATATCTTCACCGTTGCTTTGAAAAAATGGCGGAGACTCATCCGTACAATCAAGTGATTCCATACACAGACCGTTTGAACTACTGCTCAGCTCCAATGAACAACATTGGTTACTGTAAAGCGGTGGAGCGTTTGTTGGGTGTTGAAATCCCACCAAAAGCGCAAGCGATGCGCGTGATCTTGGCGGAACTGTCTCGTATCATCGACCACACGATTGCCATCGGTACTGGCGCGATGGACTTGGGAGCTTTGACTTCTTTCTTCTATATGTTCGGTCTTCGTGAACAAGTTTACGGTTTGTTCGAAAAACTTTGCGGAGCTCGTTTGACTGTATCCATGACTCGCGTCGGTGGTATGGCTCAAGATGCGCCTGAAGGTTGGTTCGACGAAGTTCTGGCTCTTTGCAAAGAAATCCGCAAAGGCACGGACGAAATGGCGAGCATGGTTGTTGATAATAAAATCTTCATCCAACGTACTCGCGGCATCTGCCCAGTTTCTGCTGCGGATGCGATTCAATGGGGTTACACAGGTCCGATGCTTCGTGCAACAGGCGTGAACTTGGATTTGCGTAAGGCGCAACCATACTATGGTTACGACTCTTTGGATTTCGATATCCCAGTGGGTACATCTGGCGACATCTATGATCGTTACTTGGTTCGTTTCGAAGAAATGCGCCAGTCTGTTCGTATTATTGAGCAAGTTGCGAAAAACGTTCCTGGTGGCGACTACACAATTCGCGACAAGGGCATCGTTCTTCCAGAGAAAAAAGACGTTTACGGAAACATCGAAGGTTTGATGAATCACTTCATGTTGATCATCAAAGGTCTTCGTCCTCCAGTAGGCGAAGTTTACGACGCGACAGAAGTGGCTAACGGAGAGTTGGGCTTCTATCTAGTGTCTGACGGCTCTGCGAATCCATACCGTTTGAAAGTTCGTCCACCATGCTTCGCGATTTACCAGTCATTCCCGACTGTCGTAAAAGGCGCGATGCTTGCGGATGCGATTGCAACAGTCGCTTCGATGAATTTGATCGCTGGCGAGCTAGATAGATAATTGGAGTAGCAACAATGTTTAAACTTTCAGATCAAGGCTTGGCCGAAGTAAAAAAAGAACTCAATCGCTACGAAGCGAAAGATTCTGCGATTATTCCAAGCTTGTATATTGCGCAAAAAGAAAATAACGGCTTCATCACGCCAGATATTATCCGTCACTTGTCGCAAGTGATGGATATTCCTGAAGCGCGTATCAATGAAGTTTTCAAGTTCTATACAATGTTCAACCAAAAACCTGTGGGTAAATACCACGTGCAAGTGTGCACGAATATTTCCTGCGCGTTGGAAGGTGGACGTGAGATGGCGAAACACATCTGCCATGAGTTGGGCGTAAAGTTCGACGAAGTGACTTCAGATGGTCGTTTCACAGTTTCTAAAGTAGAGTGCCTTGGTTCATGCGGAACAGCTCCGATGATGCAAGTGAACGACAACTACCACGAGAAACTCACTCCTGAGACAGCGATGAATCTTCTAAGAGGTATGAAATAATGGCTGAAGTAAAAGTACTTACAGAATTCTATCATCTGCCAGAGTATCAAACTCTTGCAGGCTACAAAGCTAAAGGCGGTTATGAAACTTTGCCGAAAGCTTTGAAAATGCAACCTCAAGCAATCATCGACGAAGTGAAGGCTTCGGGTCTTCGCGGTCGTGGTGGTGCAGGATTCCCGACGGGCATGAAATGGGGCTTCCTTCCGAAAAACGGAGAACCTCGTTATCTATTGTGTAACGCCGATGAAGGGGAACCTGGAACATTTAAAGACCGTATGATGATGGAGCGTGCTCCTCATCAATTGATCGAAGGTATGATTATTTCTGCTTTCGCGATCGGTTCTAATAAAGGTTACATCTACGTTCGTGGTGAATACGTTTACCCGATCGAATGTCTTTATAAAGCTATTAAAGAAGCGTATGCAGCGGGTCTTCTTGGTAAAAACATCTTGGGTTCTGGTTTCGACTTTGACCTTGATGTGTACCGCGGGGCCGGCGCATACATCTGCGGCGAAGAAACAGGCATGATCTCTTCTTTGGAAGGTTTAAAAGGCCAACCAAAATTGAAACCGCCATTCCCGGCAGTTCAAGGTTACTTGCGCAAGCCAACGATCGTGAACAACGTAGAAACTTTGGCGGCAGTGACTTACATCATTAAAGATGGAGCCGCGACTTACCGCAAACACGGCACCGAGAAATCTGCGGGAACAAAATTGTTCTCTGTTTCTGGTAACGTGATGAAGCCAGGCAACTACGAAGTTCCACTCGGTTATCCGTTGATGGATTTGATCATGAAAGAGTGCGGAGGTATGAAGCCAGGTCGTCGTTTGAAAGCGATCATCCCTGGTGGATCTTCAGCTCCGATCTTGACGGCAGAAGAAGTGGCGAAAGCCAATCTTGATTACGAATCACTTGCAGGACTTGGCACAATGTTGGGTTCTGGTGCAGTGATCGTGATGGATGATTCTCAATGTATGGTTGATATGTTGGGAGTTTTGACTCACTTCTACGCTCACGAATCTTGCGGTCAATGTACTCCTTGCCGTGAAGGTACGGGATGGCTTGATAAGATTCTTCACTCGATCTTGGAAGGTCGTGGTCGTTTGCAAGACATCGATCTTTTGATCAAAGTTGCTGACAACATGAAAGGTAAAACAATCTGTGCTCTTTCAGATGCGGCAGCTCTTCCAGTATTGAGTTTTGTAACTAAATTTAGAGATGAATTTGAATTCTACGTTCGTGAAGGACGCTCGAAAGTAAAAGGAACGACATATGCCGAAATGCACCATTAATGGCAAAGAAGTCGAAGTAAAAGAAGGCACGTCGATCATCAAAGCGATGGTCGATTCTGGCGAGCGTATTGCTCACTATTGCTGGCATGATGGTTTGAGCGTTGCCGGTGTTTGTCGTCTTTGCATGGTGGAGATCGAAGGAAATCCACGTGTACAAATCGCATGTAACACCATGATCACTGAAGGTATGAAGATCAACAACACATCCGAAAAAGTTCGCGATGCTGTGAAGTGGGGTTTGGACTTCCACTTGATCAACCATCCTTTGGATTGCCCTATCTGTGACCAAGCTGGTGAGTGCGGTTTGCAAGATCAGTACATGGAATACGGCAAGTACGATCCTGAAATGGCTGAGCACAAACAAAAGAAACACAAGGTTGTGGACTTGGGCCCGACAGTGGTTTTGGATTCTGAAAGATGCATCCTTTGCTCTCGCTGTGTTCGTTTCACTGAAGAAGTTTCTAAGACAAATGAATTGGGTCTTTTCAACCGTGGTGACCGCACTGAAATCGGCACTCACGATGGAATGCCTTTGGATAATAAATATTCATTGAACACGGTAGACATCTGCCCAGTAGGTGCATTGACGTCTAAAGACTTCCGTTTCCGTCAACGCGTTTGGTATCTAAAAGATGCTGAAACTGTATGTAACGGCTGCTCCGCAGGTTGCAATGTCAAAGTTTACTACAACAAGGAAGGTTTCTTCCGCGTGAAACCGGTTTACAACGAAAAAGTAAACGGTCACTGGATGTGCGATGAAGGTCGTGACATCTATAAGTTCGTAAACAAAGAAAGCCGCTTGTTGAAAGCTCAAGTGCGCAATGCTTCTGGTTGGACAGAAATGGCCGCTGGGGCTGCTGCGAAGAACGCTGCGGAAGTTTTGAAAAACTCTTCTGGCGATTCAACAGCTTTGGTTTTGACGGCGCAATACACTGTTGAAGAATTCGATGCGATTGTTTCTACATTCGTAAATGAATTCAAAACTAAAAAAGTTTATTTCTGGATCAACAACAAAGAAACTTTCGACAGCTTCGACGGGATCCTCCTTCGCGGAGACAAAAACCCGAACACGAAAGGTCTTTTGAAAGTTCTTGAGAAACACGGAATCACAGCGACTTGGACTGAATTGTCTCAAGGTCTTGCAAATGGTTCTATCAAAACTATCGTTGTTGCGGGCCCGGAAAACCAAGCGGTATTCCCTGATTTTGCAGAGCGCGTGAAAGAGCTTTCAAAAGCTCAGAACTTGATCTGGTTGCAAGCAGGTAAAAACGACGCTTTGATGGCTTTGACTGGCAACGTATGGTTGATCCCAACAAAAACTTTCGTAGAGAAAGACGGGACATTCGTGAACCAAGCTGGCATTGAACAGAAGTTCAAAAAAGTAACGACGATTATTTCTGAAGCGTTGACGCTGACAGAAGCGGCTTTGTTGCTTGCTGGTAAAAACTTGGCGATCCCAACAACAGCTCAGCCTTTCTTGCCGACAAATCAACGTGCAGACCAAGTTGAGTTGGAAGCTCGTAAGAAGAATGAATTTGTATTCAGAAGAGGTAGCCTATGAGCGTAATGCAAAACAACTCTGAAAAGGCGAAGTGGTATTTACCAGGGGTCATTGGTGGTCTGAGCATCACTATGAAGCACTTGCTGAAAAACCTCTTTAACCAAAAGAAGATGATGACTTTGAATTACCCAGAGGAAAAGTATGAATACTCTCCTCGTTTCAAAGGTAACCACGTTCTGACAGTAAAAAAAGACGGTTCTCTTCGTTGCACGGCTTGTATGTTGTGTGCGACGAACTGTCCTGCAGAATGTATCAAAATCACAGCGGCAGAGCATAACGATCCACACGTAGAAAAATACCCAATCAGCTACGAGATCGACATCCTTCGCTGCGTATTCTGCGGTTTCTGTGAAGAAGCTTGTCCCGTAGATGCAGTTCGTTTGGGCCCTGAATGGCAAACACCAGCAGTGAACGGCGCAAACTTCATCTACGACATCAACTACTTGGCTTACCGTCCAAACCTAAAAGGCGGAATCCAAACACACGTCGACGACGAAGAAAGAAACAAAGCCGGCATCTAAAAGGTGCCAGCCGATTTTTTACGTCTACAGTGCATCAAGGGGAGCTTATCAAAGCTCCCTTTTTTATTGCTCCTACTTCGAGTCTCTTACAGAATTTTATTAAGGAGTCCTGCGAATGACTAAAGGAAGATTAGAAGCATTTAGTGACGGCGTTCTTGCGATTGTGATCACAATCATGGTGTTGGAGCTCAAAGTTCCTCATGAGGGTTCTCTTGAAGCTCTTCGTCCACTGGTTCCGGTTTTTTGCAGTTATATTTTGAGTTTCATTTACGTCGGTATTTATTGGAACAATCATCACAATATGTTTCACTCGGTTCAGCACGTGAGTGGAAAAGTGTTGTGGGCCAATTTGCATTTACTCTTCTGGTTATCGCTTATTCCTGTCGTCACCGCTTGGATAGGAGAGCACTCCCAAGAACCTTGGCCAGTGGCTTTGTACGGTGTGGTTTTGTTCTTTGCGGGAGTTGCTTATTACATTTTGACTCGCGCTTTACTCAGCACAGGGAAAAATACTGAATTTGCTAAAGCACTCGGAACAGACTTCAAAGGAAAAATCTCCGTCGTCATTTACGCTGTCGCAATAGCCCTATCATTCTGGATGCACTGGCTTTCTTACGCCCTCTACATCGCCGTCGCCATCCTATGGCTGGTCCCCGACAAACGCTTCGAACGCTAAAAAGGTTGCCTGCTTCTTTTTTGGGTCTACAGTGCGTCAAGAAAGCTTTTAGTTTGCTCGCGTGAAAGTCCTCTTCCAGACTTTAGTTATAGGAGGACTTTTTTATGAAGAAACTCATCGTTTTGATTTCTTTGCTTTTGGCTCCAGTGGTGTCTTTGGCAGCAGGTGAAGTGAACACGTTCGCACTTCAAACGCAGGCGCAAGATCAATACTACAACTACAGCTTCGGAACTGTTTTTGTTCACACTCGCGCATGGGCGGATTTTACTCTGACTGCGAATGGACCGGATGCAACGTTGGTTCGTCGTATCGTGATCCGCGGATTTGCTTATGATGCTGATTCAAATTGCCCTGAAGTTTTGATGCCAGGTCGTACGTGCACAACGCGTGTTTATTACTGGCCAACATCGCAAGGTCCTCACTGGGGTGAGCTGACTTTCGTGCTTAACGACAGCAATATCTACATCCGTCTTTTCGGCAATACATTCCAACGCTAGTAAAAGAGAGTCGGGGAAGGCTCTTCCAGAGTCTTCTCCTCGCCCGTCAGTGGGCAGCGTAAAACCGGCGTATAGACCGGAAACGCACCCTGCAATTTTGATTCATACAAAACAATTTCATGCACATGAATCTTGCCGAAACTTTTTCGTTTAAAGGGCGAGATCATATCTTTCACGCTGCGTGGATTGCGCAGGCGACCGATCGTCAGGTGCGGAGCAAAGGTTCTTTCATCGGGCTTTAGTAAGATTTGTTTTTCCAACAAAGCCTGATCCAAAATTTCTTTGAACTCTGCCAAGTATCTTTTTTTCTGAACTCCGAGCCACAACACGCGGGCATCGTGTTCATTGGAGAAAGCTCCCATATCTTCGATCTTAAGATCAAACGGAGCAAACTGAGTGCAGACTTCTTTGAGAGTTTCAGCGATTAAGGGGATTTCTTCGGCAGGTCGATCACCTAAAAAACTCACGGTGATATGGAAGTTATCCAGAGGTACCCACTTCACCGATATTTCACGGCGATCTGCATTGATCTTCAATTTTTTGAAGGTGGGAAGGAAGGTCTCGGCCAAAGGATCCGTGGCATTGAGAGCGAAGAAGAGTCTTTTAGTCATAAAAAAGCCCCCTATAGAAATATTGTCTCTATAAAGGGGGCTCTTGTCATGACCTAATTTAAGCTTTCTTAGGTTTTATCATCAACGAAGCGGCAATGGAGCCTCCGATAAACAAGGCAATGATCGCCAAAGACACGCCAATTGGAAAGTGGCCATCGAAGAGCTTGTTCAACCAGACCATTTTTAGACCTACGAAAATAAGGACCGCAGCCAGACCGTATTTAAGAAGATAGAACTTATCAACAACTCCCGCGAGTAAGAAATACAAAGAACGAAGTCCTAAGATCGCAAAGATGTTGGAAGTAAAGACGAGAAGCGGTTCATCCGTAATGGCGAAGATCGCAGGAACCGAGTCGACTGCAAAAATGATATCTGTGAATTCCAAAAACACAAGCGCAACTAAAAGAGGTGTTGCCATTCGTATGCCGTTTTCTTTAATAAAGAAATGATCTTCATGCATGCGATCGGCAACACGAATGTGTCGCTTCATGAATTTGATAATCCAGTTTTGTGAAGGGTCGACTTCTTTGTCGGGTTGGAACATCATCTTTACACCCGTGATAATCAAAAAGGCGCCGAAGATAATCACGACCGCTTGGTATTGCATAAGAATAGATCCCAGCGCGATAAAGATCGCACGGAAGATCAAAGCCCCGATGATGCCGTAGAATAAAACACGATGCTGGTATTTCGCCGGCACACCGAAAAATCCGAAGACGACGACGAAGACAAAGATGTTATCTATGGAAAGGGATTTTTCGATCACATATCCCGTTAAGAATTGGAGTGAGACCTCTTTCGCTAGAGCAGGATCGGGAAATTTATGGAGTGTATAATAATAGAGTCCAGCGTTAAATAACAAGGCCAAGCTGACCCATACGGCGGACCAAATAGTGGCTTCTTTAAAACCAACGGTATGCGAGTGTTTATGAAAAACCCCCAGATCTAGGGCAAGCATGGCAATTACAAAGGCAATGAAACCTAAATAGAACCACCAATATTCGGCAAAAGGGAATAGCAGCGTCTGTGTCACGAAGAAACCTCCAGACCCAGAGTATAAGCCCTTTCCCTATTTTTAAAAAATCGATAATCTTTAACAAGTTATTTGTTTTTAACGAAGAGGTCTTTATGCCGGTCAAAGTAGAAAATCAAATGCAGTGGCTCAATTATCATCACCTGCATTATTTTTATACCATAGCCAAAGAAGGCAGTATCGCCAAAGCTGCGGAAAAATTGAAAATCGGTCAGCCGACATTGAGCACGCAATTGAAACAATTGGAAGAGTCATTAGGCAAAAATCTTTTTGAGCGTCGCAAGCAAAGACTTTATTTGAGCGAAGCCGGGAAAGTTGCGTTTGAATATGCGGACCAGGTTTTTCAACTAGGTTCCGAGATGGTGGAAGTGCTGCAAGATCGTTTGCAAAACAATCGTGTGCACGTGCAGATCGGAGCTTTGGACAGTGTTCCTAAACACATCATTTTAGAAGTCATTCTTCAGGCCTACCAACAAGGAAATTGCAATGTCTCGGTTCTAGAGGGAGCGGGAGGAGATTTATTAAGAGAGCTCGTAGCCCATCAAATAGATTTGTTACTTTCAAACTATCCGCCCAATGTCGATTTTAAAAAGGTCTATGCAAGGTCTATCGCAAAGCTCAACGTTGTTGTCTGTGCTTCCCCGAAGTTTAAACACCTGCGTAAGAACTTTCCTCATTCATTGGAAGGGCAGCCTTTTATCTTTCCCACGGTGCACAGTAAATTGCGCAGAGATTTAGATCATTTCTTCTTGGTCAATGGCATTCGCGTTGACCATATTGCCGAAACCCAAGATACAAGCTTGCAAAAACTTTTAGGGCAAGAGGGGGTTGGGTTGATTCCTATCGCTGAAGTGGCGGCTTCGGATTTAATTAAAGAGAAAAAATTAATTATCTTG
Organism: Bdellovibrio sp. HCB-110; assembly: GCF_047323225.1. Lineage (GTDB taxonomy): Bacteria > Bdellovibrionota > Bdellovibrionia > Bdellovibrionales > Bdellovibrionaceae > Bdellovibrio. Next base: position 3,237,948 of record NZ_CP178750.1, on the reverse strand, counting down.
GGAAATCTAAAAGGCGTTTACGAAGAGATTTGGTTGATGGCGGCGGATCGTAAGATTGATAATCCTATTGCCGCAAAACTAATGAAGGGCTTTTCATTATAAGCCCTTCATTGTAAGTCCTATTATTTTTGCCAAACGCAGTTAACTTCAGCACCGTCCACTTGGTGGCGGATTTGAATTTCATTTGGACGGATCATCGCTGCAGAAACTGTTTTAGAGCGAAGTGTGCCTTTGCAAAGTTCTTCATTCACACGTACAAGAACTGTTTCATTGCTGCGGTTCTCGATACGGTTTTGTTCTCTGAATTCGCACTCTGGATCAATATCAGATTCGATACTGTGAACAGAGTTGCCTACCTGGAAATCATAAAGTCCACCGATCGAAATGCGTTTTGCTTGCAGATCTCCTTCAGAGATCGAAAGACTTCTGCAAAGAGCTTTTTCTCCGGAAATCAGTTGGTATTTTCCTGCTTCCAAGAAAGCTGCTTTTTGCGCGTGAGCTGAAAAACTAAGGCATGTTAAAGTGACCGCTAGGATTGTTCTGATATTTAGAAGCATAAGCTTAGTCTCCTCATGTGTGGCATTAATTGAGAGTTTCCGCGACGAACCGGTCCCCAGTAACTCATCGAATTGACTCCTGCCGTTCTACCTTTAGATAACTGTGTCTTCATCATGATATCAATTGAGCATCTTGCTTGTCCTGCTGCCGTTGAAATATCGTTACAAGCAGCCCCGCGCCAGCTACGAACGTTGCGGTCTCTTTCCAAAGCCCACAATCCGTATCCTTCGCGTGGGTTGAGGATGCGCAAATTTCCTGCTTTATCTCTGTAAGTAGTGCCGTGTCTTTGTGTGACGTTGCAGCTAGATTCTTCTTTTGCTAAAGCTGTCCAGAACCAAGTCCATGCATGCAGCTTTTGCGATTTAGAAAGAGTGTTGAATTTAGGGCAGAAGCTTCCAAGAGCGTAGGGTGCCGTGAAGTAATTCACGTATTTAGATTCTGCCATGATTGAGAAAACGCTTTGTCCTTGAGGACCCAAGGCGCCTTCTGAATTCACCAAGTTCGAACAAGCCTTCGACATCCCACGCGTTGTCGGTGGGCGCAGCAAAGAGCGTTGACCCGCCACAGGAGCGATCGAGCAGTTCACGCATGCAGGTTCTCCAGCAGTGCGCAGATTTTTATTTGTCTGATTGATAAGATCCACAGCTTGGCGTGAAGAATCAGATCGGGCTTGAGTTTCACGTGTTGTTTGCACGCCGCGAGCTTTTTCTACAGAAGCGATAGCGCGACCCGAGCCCCAGCCTTGTGGAACTTGTTCGTAAAGTGCTAAGTCAGAGTCACTCACTTTATGATAAACCCAAAGTACGTTGTTGGCATTGTTGCCATTGAGAACTTTGATGCGCAATCCGTAGTTTCCTGAAGGCAATTTTTTATACTCGAGAATTTCTCCGCGAGTTCCTGCCTGAAGAGTTTCAACGACATTATTAGAGCTTGCCGTGAAAGAGGCGGAGGAGCGTCCATTTAGATATCCTTCAAGCTCAACATACTTTTCCTTACCGGTAAAACCGGCGAGGAGCATGGTGCCCAAAAGGCCCGATATGAATGGTTTGTATATCTTCAAAATTCTCATACAACGGGGTATTGCAAGGAATGTTCAACCTCCTTGTCAGGATAAAACCTAAGTGATTATCGGGGCTTAATTCGGCGATGTCGCAAAATGAGATTCTCAAATGGAGAACGAAAACGGAACTCTGTCACTGGGCTGTCTAAAATGTCGACGCCGTGAGATTTGAAAAGAACGTTGCTAATATATAGAGGCTTCGATAGTCTTAGCAAAGGTGCTGCGAAGACGCCTGGAACCCAAAGAGCTCCTCACTTCGAATTTTAGAAATCATCTTTGTATAAGGGGTCTTTTGTGAAATTCACAAGTTATCAAAAAGCTGTCATCGCCATTCTGACGTTTCTTCAATTCACGGTCATTTTAGATTTTATGATTTTATCACCGCTGGGTGCGATGTTGATGCCCGCGCTTAAAATCAGTCCGACACAATTTGGTTTGGTGGTTTCCGTATATGCGGTGAGCGCCGGAGTTTCCGGTTTCTTAGCGGCAGGATTTGCGGATCGATATGACCGTAAGAAAATGCTTTTGTTCTTCTACGTGGGTTTTATTCTAGGAACTCTTTTCTGCGGATTAGCTCCCAACTTTGAGTTCCTCTTGGCCGCTCGCATGGTCACAGGACTTTTCGGCGGAGTGTTGGGCGCGATCTGCGGAGCCATTGCTACGGATCTTTTTGAGTATGAACTGCGCGGACGGGTGATGGGACTTATGCAAACCGCTTTTGCTGCAAGCCAGATCTTGGGAATTCCCGTGGGTCTTTATCTTTCCAATCTTTGGGGGTGGCATGCGCCGTTCTTGATGATCGTAGGTTTTGGAACAGTGGCGGGAGTTCTGATTTGGATTTATCTCAAACCCATTGATGGGCACTTGCAATTGCAGACAGAGAGCAGTGCCTATACTCACTTAAAAGAAACGGTGAAAACTCCGCAATATCTTTTTGCCTTTATCACGATGGCGTTACTGACAACGGGCGGATTCATGCTGATGCCATTTTCCAGTGCCTTTACGGTGAATAACCTGGGGATTTCGATGTCGCAACTGCCGATGATTTATTTGATCTCTGGTATCTGCGCGATGATTATCGGGCCCTTGATTGGACGGGCCAGCGATAACTTTGGAAAGTTCCGTGTTTTTATCGTGGGTTCTCTTCTGATGATCGTGATGGTGGTGACCTATACGAATTTGGGGATCACCCCGTTGCCACTGGTGATTTTGGTGAATGCCGTGATGTTCTTAGGCGTTTTTTCAAGAATGATTCCGGCACAGACTCTGATGTCAGCGATTCCGGCTCCGGCGAAGCGTGGTTCGTTTATGTCTGTGAGTTCTTCAATTCAGCAAGTTTCCGGCGGTATTGCGTCTGTGATCGCGGGACTTATTGTGGTGGAAGGCAGCAATGGATCTATAGAGCACTTTGATACCTTAGGATACATCATTGTCGGAGTCATTCTTGTGACGATTTCAATGATGTATGTGATTAATAAGAATGTCGAAGTAAAGACAGAAATTAAGTGATGCCACTGAAAGTCTAGCACTTCCAGTTACATGGCTTTTCACCTGTATCACAACAGTGTCTCTTCGGTGAGGAATCATGGTGCACTTCTTCATTAAAAAATGGATTTGGAATATTCAGTAGGATTTTGCGCACTGTGAAGGTGGCTGATTTGACTATTCTATTTTGGGGTTCATAGTCGCCCATTTTTGATTCGACGATATGACCTGTTAATACTTGGCCAGCTGATAAAGTTGGCAGGTCCAAGCTTTGAGCCTGAAATAAAAAGTAAGAGCCACCGGCACATTGCAATTTTCGCTCTTGGTAAATTTGCATTTCTTGTGGATCGTTGATGAAGAGCTGGCCAATGATTTCAGTTTGGCGACTGTGATGGCCGTTTGCAACCAAGTGGCTGGCAAAGGTATCGTCTGCCGATAATACAAACCCATGCTGCATTTCGTGGATCATAGAAGAGCCTTGGTGTTGAGCGTGGGACTGAATCGCTGCTACAGTTAGGGCGATGATTAAAGCTATGGTTTTCATTTTTTACCTCCGTTTTTGTACATTGTGTACTCGTTGCCGGATTCAGAACTTATCGAAAACCCGCTGAAGCCACCACAGCAAAGGTTGCAGGTTGGTTCATGCATAAAATGCATGTCTTTGGGTTGGTCTTCTTCTTGAATTCATTCGGAAATAAACATATGTTTCGAGGTATGGGACGACAGACTTTTCCTTTATCTTCGGATCAACTTGAACTTTTGCTGGCCTTCGGGGAAAGCACGGGCTTAGCAGCACTTGCTGAAAACATGGGGAAAGACCCTTCCGTGATCTCTCGGGGTTTGCAAAGAATCGCCGAGGACTATCCAGTTCTTGTTAAAGTAAAAGGACGATGGGAGCTGACGCCCCTGGGTTTTCAAGTCAACGCTTCCACCAAAGAAGCCATTACGAGTTATAAAAAACTGCTGGCAAAAGTGCCTCAAAGCACGCCGGATAAAAAATATCTTTCGGACAAATCCATTTTGATTATTATCAATGCGCAAGTCGGTTTATTGGATGCGACCCAGCCCGGTAGAAATAATACCGATGCGGAGAAAAATATTTCTAAGTTATTAACTTACTGGCGCTCTCAAAAAAGACCCGTCATTCACGTGAAACATGTTTCTGAAAGTGCGGATTCCATTTTTTATAAGAACTCTGGCAGTTGTGAATTTTTACCAAGTTTGCAAGCCGTTGCTGGAGAAGTGATTGTAGAGAAAACGAAGTCGAGTGCTTTTGCAGAGACTGAATTGGAAACACGATTAAAACAATTGGAACCTGAAAACTTGGTTTTAGTTGGTTTTACCGCCAATGAATGTATTGATGCGACGGCCAGAGATGCTTCCTCGTTGGGATTTGAGTCCTACGTTGTGGGCGATGCCACCGCGATGTTTGATGTGCGCAGCCCCGACGGAAAGCTTTTAAAAGCGGAAAGAATCCATCGGCTGACCCTGGCAAATATTAATGCCTTCTATGCTAAGGTTATTCACGCCGCCGATATCGTTATTTAAAGAGTGATTTCGGCGTTTACGCCGTTGTCGCCGTTGCAGTCGGTAAGTCCGCCAGTTCAAATCCGCACTGGCGGCATTTCATGACGAAAATTCCTTGGGCGTTTGTATCAAGATACAAGACAGAGTCTTCACAGTGCGGGCAGTGACTTGTATTTGTATCTTTTTTTGTTTCGGGTGGGCGGATCAGTTCAAAAACGAAATGCTGGTCGCCTTCAAAGCCTTTGATGACTCTTTCGCCAATGTTTTTAACTTGATAATTTTCTGCCATCAAACATTGAGCAATATCTGAATCAATCAAGATCTGATTGGGTTCTGCCAAGTTCGTTAGACGAGAGGCGAAGGGGAGTGGGGCGCCGATAGCGGTGTAAGAGCGGAAAAACTTTTTGTTCCCGTAGAAACCCACATTGGCATAACCCGAAGAAATGCCGATGCGGATCTGCATTTCTTTTTTCCAGTTCATAAGATAGAACTCGCGGTCTTGATTTAAAGCCGTGCGGACTTCAAGAGCTGCAAGACAAGTGCGTTGAACGAAATCACCGTAACGAATCGGATCATTGGCAAACGCCAAAATTCCGTCACCTTGAAACTTGTCAATCGTGATATCATATTTAAGGAAGATCGTAACCACAGTATCCATAAAGCGTGCGAGAACCAAATCCACCTTCGCTTGGTCCAAACGAACAACGCGCTCTGTGGAACCCACGATATCGACGAAAATCGCACAGATTTGAGAGCGACGAACACCTTTTTCAATATCTACGCGTCCATCGCGAATCGCTTGAACGACTTGAGGGCTGAACTGGGTACTAAGAGTGTTTAGACGAACGGCTTCTTCTGTTTTAGAACGGATAATATTATCACGATTGGCGATTTCAGCTTTTAAGGCCAAACGACTGTTGATTTCACGGATACGCAGCTTTTCATGAAAGAAGCGAATCAAGAAGCAGATGACGATCGCGCCCACAATAAAGAAGGAATTAAGAACGATGGGCCATACATCTTGAAGCGTCTGAACCTTGGAAAAAACGATGGCATAGTAAGGAAGATAAATAGCCAAAGCAGTGCACAGGAAAAATCCCATTGAAAAAGGAATGAAAGAAAGTCCACCTATGGCGACAAGGTTGAGTCCCGCATAGTAACCCGTGCCCACATCAGGAATCATCGCAATCATAATGTTGATGGGGAGGGCGACAAGTCCCACGTAGAAAGCTGAAAATACCTGGGCGCGCCGTGCACTTTGTTCTCGTTGCGACTCGTATTTGGCAAGCAGGCATAGCGGAATAATAGTCAGGCGCAATGCCAAGAAATGCCATTTATGTTGAGGAACGTAAATGAGATCTGCCACCCAGAAGGCCAAAAAGAGCGGCACGGCCATCCAGTTTGCGATGACCTTTAGAACCGATCTAATTTCTTCGAGCACTTCCGACTCGCGCAACTGAGCCGTGGTGATCTCATTTCCTGAAAACAAGCAGCAACGTCCTTATTTTTGGATGACGACGAAAAGATTGACTCCAAGAGGTTCTTTTTCAACCCACACTTTGGAACCCATGCCTTTAAAAATTCTCAAAAGATCGGCTTCAGATCTGTAGATCAAATGCCAATCAAGAACAAGCTCCATGAATGGCACGCACGGATTGTCTTTGCTGAAGTTACCGATGACAACGCGGCCGCCTGGTTTTACAGAAGCCAACATTTTCTGTGCTGCCATTTGTGCTACGGGCTCAGTGAAGTAATCAAAAAGACCGGCTGAGTAAATCAAATCATAATCTTGTTCTGGGCAACCTGCTGCGATCACGTTGCGAATCGCCATGTTGTTGAATTTGAATTTAAATCCAGAGCGAACAAAACGCTCCACAGAGTGAAGCTGTCTTTGCGCGTGTTTTAAAGACTCTTCGTCTTGGTCCAAGCAGGTGAATTCCGCAGGACGACCATAGAACTGATTTCCATTTTGTAAGAAAATTTGTTGTTCCATAGCTGGACCGCTTGCCACAGAAAGAATTTTCAGCGGCTGTTTTGCCGGAGTTTCGGAGAAAAGTTGCGTGATCTTTTCAAAAAGATACTGACCACGGTTTTTCACCGCAGCTCCTGCGGGCTCATCAATGAAGTACTTGTGCATGCATTGATCAAAAAGCGTTTTACCCACGAGTTCATCGCGGTAAAGGTGATTCATCATCTCATAGTCGCCCGCGTATCCGCGAGGTTTGTAGTAAGCGCGGTTTGCAAAAGGAGCTCCGTAAACCAAGTGACCCACTTGCTCGCGAGCAAATTGCGTCGCCCATTTCATTTGCTCCGGAGTGAAATCCTTGATGAATTGTGGCACCTGCGAATATTTTGCAGGGATGCAATGGCCCAGGTATTCAGCCACGGTGTCAGCAATCGTCAAACGATAGTCTTGCGCTTCTTTCCAGTTATCTACCGGAGTTTCGGCTTCAAGTTTGTCGATCTTTGTTTTTAGTTTTTCTAACCAGTCCTTCATTTCGTAAACGAAGGTCTTAAATTCCGCAGGAAGTTGAGCCAGATCACGAGCATATTGGGTTTGTTCAGCGATAACCTCAGATGAAACTTCCAAGGCTTTGATGCGATCCACTTTAAGAGGTTCACCCATAACTTCAAAACCTAGAATCATTTCGCCAGTCACGGACTTCGCGTGATCTTCGGCGCGAGCCCAGCGAAGGCTGACGTTTTGAGTTTGAATATTTTTATATAGAACATTGGCTTCAATGTGCGGATGAGTTTCAAACCAGGCTTTAAGATCGTTGAACTCAGTCGCCGAAACTAAAACAGCGCAACCAAATGAGCTGATATTGAGCATCTCAAGTTGGCGTCCATTGAAATCCAGAAAGCAAGAGCCCGGCTCCAAAGCCGTACGATCTTGACGAATCACCTTCTTGCGATTGTGTTCATCAATATGGAAAAATTCTTGCTTCATAGCTGAGTCACTCATGCTGTCTCCTCAAAGTTGTCGAACCGATGTTAGAAAATTAAGCGATCTTCTTATCGTACGTTCGGCGAACGAAGTTGATGGACCTTGGGACAGGCCGAAGAGCTTTTATGGTTTATAAAATATTTGGAAACAGGACTTAAACCTAAGTCGAGTTATGGAATTACGAGAAATATCCGAATAGTGGCTGATTGATGAGGGGAGTTTACATGAAGAAGAACGTCCTACTATATAGTCTCGCAGCTTTAACTGTCGTCGGATGTAAAAGTCAGTCGACTAAAATTGATGTCGATTCTTATCGCCGACCTGCGAACACTCAAGAGTTGATCACAGGAAGCCAAAAGGTTCTGAATGATATTTCAAACCCGCAGATTTTTAATGCTGGAACTTGTGCGAAGTTTGTAGGGCAAGTCACCGACTATCTTTTCTATTTGCCGGCGGATCATTTTATTCCCAAGACACATCAGGAAGTGGAAGCGTTGAAAACTCACGGCAGTGAAGTGATCGACACGATTTTCCAAATCCGCGTGGTTCTTCATGATAAGTTGAGAGAATTTGATTCCCGCAATGAACTGTCTAAAGATTGTGTTCAAAAAATCCGTGAAGGTTTCCAGTATGCACGTTTTGCAGAAGAATATCTTCTTGAATACCTTTTCAGAAACAAGGTGCATGATTTTAAAGAGACACCGATTCTTGCAAACACAAAACCCAACACATGGACTAACCCAAAATACGCGGGTTTCCAGCTTAAAAGCGGTGACGTGATGTTGATTCGTGGTAAATCCCACGTTTCTGCGATGATCGCGCGTATCGGGGATGAAGAGGGAAACTTCTCGCACTTGGCCATTGTTGCGGAAGACAAAGCCGGTAAGAAATACGTTGTTGAGGCTTTGATCCAATACGGAACGATTGTAACGCCACTTGAAAAGTGGAGACAGCAACAAGATGCTCGTGTGGCCTTGTTCCGTCAACCTGACGAGGCACTGGGAAAGTCGGCTGCGAGAAAGATCTATGATGTTGCTCAAGGTGCTCTGGATCGTAAGAATGGTTTCAAGTATGACTTTGCGATGGATGACGACGACTATTCAACACTCTTCTGTTCTGAAGTGATCCGTTACGCCTATGACATGGCTTCTGGTGGGAAATTCATGGTTCCAAAATTCAGAAGCACTGTTTCTAAATTTAAGAATTCAGAATATCCAAGAACATTGGGTGTCACTAAGACATCACTGTTTGCTCCCTATGACGTCGAAGTTGATCCGAAGTTTGATTTAGTGGCGGAACATCGTTTCTATCCGCTTCTTCGTCAAGTGCGTATGCAAGATGCGGTTTTGCAAAGTGTTTACTCTTGGATGATCGAGAAAGATTATTCCTTCCACTTTGCACCACAACACTCAGTGAAATCTTATATTGCTAAGATTGTTCGTCAGTTTGGTGTTGCCGCAGATACATTGCCGAAGTACATGCCGTTAGACAGCATCAGAACAAATGTTCAATTCGAAGCTGTTGCTAAAACTTTGGAGAAGAACATTTACGCGAAGGAAGCGGATTTCTATAAGAAACATGGCTATCTGCCTTCTTTCCAAGACATGCTAGCGATAAATGAGCAGTACCGTAAGGCTGACTGCGAGTTGCATTTGGATTGGAAATTTCAAAGAAACTCTGTGTACGATCGCGTACCGGATCTTTCAAAATTCCACTATTTCTTTAATAACAAAGCTAAGGCTTGCGATTAATAGAAAATCTTAAGACGAAAAACGAACCCGCAATGTTGAAGCATTGTGGGTTTTTTTCTTTTTACTTCTTTCGTCTTTTAAGAAGAAGGGGCTGAAAGAAAATCACAACCCCCGAAATAATCAGGAAGAGAACTCCCAAGGTCATGGGAAAAGTAATAGAGAAGCGGCCGATATTGCCAAGTCCGAAATAAGTGCCTTCGTGCAAAGACACAAGAAGTGAAGACATGCGTTCACCGACACCCAAAACTTTTCCCGTTGCTCCATCAATAGCCGCTTCAAAGTTGCTATTCTTCGCGCGCACGGTAATGGCTCCAGACTCGGGGCGAATATCAATCCGTCCGACGTCCTTCCAGGTTTTAACTTGAAGTTCAGGTACACTTTGCGCCGCCGTGAGAATCTCATCGAAGCTGATTTTTAGCTCACCAGAAGCCGAAGGATATTTGGGAGAAATCCACGTGCTTTGACCGCGAAACAGGAGAAGCATCCCCGTACAGAGAGTCAGAAGAAAGGGGATCGTGATGATAACTGAAATCCATCTATGGTATTTGCGCCAGAATCTTGCCATAGATGGTTTCTAAAAGATTAGGCGCCGAATGAAAACTTCTAATTCTAAATGAAAGTCTAATGACGAATGAACATGAGATCTACACGGATCTCATGCACACTTGCCATTGTTTCATTCCCATTTGGAACTCAAGCTTGGCAATTTCAAGTTCACGTCTTAGCTCTGCCAACTTGTGATCATAAGCTTCTTTCAACTCTTCACGTTTGCGAGCGGCGTCGACTTTGAATTGCTCATAGTCTTCACGAAGCTTTTTCATTTTGTTTTGCGCTTCAAGAATTTTCTCTTTCATCGCCACAAGTTTTTCTTCAGCGAACCCGTGTTTCGTCAACTCGGCAGCTTCTGCTTGCAAGCGGGCTTTTAGAATCTCGACATTCGAGATTTGGCGAAGTTTTGTCGCAAGACCCATCAAGTTCAAAGAACGGATCACCCATTTAGTCGGATCCCAGTGATACCACTTGATACCATTGCGATAGTCGATTTGGAATTTGTGATGGAAGTTGTGGTAGCCCTCTCCATGAGTCAATACAGCCACGAACCAAGAGTCACGAGCCGAGATCTCTTTAGAGTAAGTTTGTTTTCCCAAAGTATGGCACAAAGAGTTCACGAAGAACGTACTTTGTTGTGTAAGAGCGATACGAAGTCCGCCAGCGATAACAAAACCACCCATAGCAGATCCCATCATCCAACCAATCAAAGTTGGAATACCGAAACCAGTGATGATTGCAAGTGGCACGTAATATTTGTGTTGGAATTGCACCATCCAATCTTTTTCAAGATCTGGCGCGTGGATTTTTTGGTCCACTGAATCTTTGAAGAACAACCAACCCATGTGGGCATACCAGAAGCCTTCATTGATATTGTAAGGATCTTTTTCGCCATCGATATGCGTGTGGTGACGGCGGTGATCTGAAGACCACTTCAAGCAAGAGCCTTGAAAGCCGGAAGCTCCGACAAGCAGGAACAACGCTTTTGCCAAAGGATGAGCATCGTAACTTTTGTGTGAGAATAAACGGTGATAGCCCGCAGTGATACTAAGGTTTGTGGCTGCCGCAAAAACAAGAGCAAAAAGAAGGATGTCCCACTGAAAACCGTAGTAATAGAAATAAATCGGAGTCAGGATCAATGTGATCAGTGGATTGAGAACCAAGAATAAAGCCACTGGCCATTCGATACGTTTTTTAGTCATTAGCACCTCTCGCATTAAAGTCTAGCAGAGGTGCCTAGATTTCGACACTTAAATAGAAAAGCCAAGGATAATTTTAGCGTAAGTGCCGCTCATATTAATATCTTGAGTGGGTGCGTTACCTGTCGAATCTTCCGCGTCGTTCCACCTAAAATCTAGGTAACCGAGTTCAGCTCCGACAGAGAAGCCAATGAGCTTTAATCCCGCTTCTAGACCCACGCTGTAGGAGCTCACGGAATCTGCGGAAAAATCCGCTTTTTTTGTTCCGCCATCTGTGGCCGTTAGCTTAGTCGAGTGCGAAATTCCATATGTGAGAATGGGACCCAAATAAACAAGTGTGTCAATAGGGCGCCAATTGAGAATCAAAGCCGTGCGCGTGTAATCTGCTTTGAAATCAACGCCACCTGCTCCTGCTGTTAGGCCCATGTTTTCATAACGCAATCCCACTCCGGGAATGAGAGGAATCGGCAGAGTCAAAATGGCATCTGCACCGAGTCCATAAGTAGGAACAATGCTGGGTGCATCCGCAGAGCATGTTGGACACAGGGGGCTTAAATCGGCGTTTGTCGCAAGTAATCCATAAGAAACACGGGCCTCAAAAAGAGCATGAGCTTGAGAGCTTAACAAAACACTGACAATTGTAAGGAAGAAAAGCGAAGGGATCTTTTTCATCTGAAACTCCTAAAAGTCCCTTGAGTGTAATGTTGGAGAGGTTGTAACTCAAATTCGCTCTTAAAATAAGACCTTTGTCGCACTCTCTTTTGTGAGGGAATCTGATAAATTTTTATAAGTATGTTCATCGATGTTGTGCGCCCGGAATCCTGGGAAGAATTAAATGACCAAGTTAAAACTTTCTTAGGGTTGGAAGCTCGCCTGCGCGTGCGAAGTTATCAGGGGATTGCGCAAGCAGTATTCGAAATTTCTCAGGGAACAGCGCAGTTCATGTCGCACAAAAAATCCATCGGCGTGATTCTGGGGCAGACTTCCGTTTTTGAAAGCCTTCTTCCATACTATTACAAAGAAACTTATGAAGTTCACACGCTCTCGCATTTAAAACTGACGAATGTAAAGGAGTGGGTGGAGAGTCTTAAGAAAGACACCAACTTCGTTTTGTTCAGTGAAGATCATCCCGTGACAGGGGAGCTTTATCCATTTGCGGAAGAGCTCGATAAACTTCTTAATGAAAAACGTATTTTCTCTTTCCGTGTTTCTCACTCACAGCATTTTTATGAACCCAGTCAATTGCGTCCTTACACCGTTCGTTTGTGTTCGTTCAATCCCACAGCGGCTGTTGCCGTTTTAGGGGAGAGATTTCGTTCCCCTTCTTTGCTTGCGCAAAACATGACATGGGATCAAGTCCACTTCTTAATGGAATTGACCGACGCTCGTGCATCGCGGGTTGCAAACCCTCTTTTAGTTGAAAAATTTGAGCAAGAAATTTCTTCTGTCGCGACTCCTTACTTCAAAGCAGGCGCACCACGCCTTTTTGATCGCGCTGTTTGTGTTTTTAATGACGTGAGTGCAGAAGCTTTGGCGGAAGTTCTATTTAAAAAAATGGGTCTGTCGTCAGAGCAAGGTTGGAGTAAACTTTCCAGCACAAATATGTGTCACTGGTCCGTCGTAAAAATGTTCCGTCATTGGTGGGAGCCAGCTCCTTCACTAGAGGAGCTTCGAGGAATGTTGATTGTTGGCCCCGAACTTCTGAATACAAAAGATTTCGCAAAACTTTTAATTTCTTCTTATGAGGAAGTAAGAGCTCTTCAAAATTGGACAGTGTAAAGCCTCGGTAAATGATTTTTCTCAGAGATCAGTTTGTCTCAGAATACGACTCAAATATATTAAGGATCCCCTCGTAAGTTGCCGATAAGAAATGAACTTCGGAGGACCCCCTTGAGTTTCTGGAACGTATCGATCCGGGTCACATTCTTATTATCTTGTTTGTTTGCTATGAACGCCTGTTCTTTGGATGCCGCCATCAATAGGTTTGCATCAGAAGGAGCAACCGGCTCTTATCAACATAAAATATCAGGCATGGGAATAACCACGAATCAGCGTATGCTCTCGGATGTAAATCCGATGTTAACGGCATATGGTTTAGAAGGCGTTGCGAAGGTCGAATTTTTTCACAATCTCGATTGTAGCGGCTCAGTCTGGGCCACGGCGACTCCTGATGCGAATTCATCATTTGCAGCGATCGAAAGCCCTTCTTTGTCTGGGGGCGATCATTCATTTTCCTCTCGCTCTATAGGGATTGATGGGTCGGTTTCCGATTGTATGGCGATGAAGGGCACGCATCACCTTATCGCACGCAAAAGCATCGCAAGTATTCTTCCTTTAGGTTACCAATATTTTGCCGTGAAGAATACCGATGGTACGGCGGTAGTTTTCGGTGGTGATATCCGTGAACTGCCGATTGAATTTCCGGGTGGAGTGCTTGATATCGTGTACAATCGAAACTCGAACGCATTTGCGGCTGTGAAAACAGATGGTTCTGTATTTACTTGGGGGCAATCCGCTTACGGAGGAAATTCTAGTGCTGTTGCATCTCAACTTGCTTCTGGCGTAGTCAGCGTCACCCCAGGAGCTTTGGCCTTTGCAGCTCTTAAGTCGGATGGTTCTGTTGTAGCATGGGGAGACGCTGCGTACGGTGGAGACTCAAGTTCGGTAACGGCGCAAATTTCTTCCGGCGTGAGCAAAATCGCCACGAGCGGTGGCGCTTTCGCAGCCATCAAATCAAACGGATCCGTTGTTACCTGGGGAAATTCTTCTTTGGGTGGCGATTCCAGTGCCGTAGCAGCGCAACTTGCTTCGGGCGTGGTGAGTGTTTTTCCTAATAAATCAAATGCCTTTGCAGCACTTAAGAGTGACGGTTCGGTCGTCACATGGGGAAATGCCACTTATGGCGGAGACTCCAGCACAGTGGCAGCTCAGCTGTCCTCCGGAGTTATCAAGGTCGTTAGCACCAATGGTGCATTTGCAGCAATCAAGTCAGATAATTCAGTCATTGCCTGGGGAAGGTCAGATCGGGGAGGGGATTCCAGTTCGGTCGCAGGTCAACTTGCCTCTGGAGTCGCGGAGGTCATTTCGACTAACAGCGCTTTTGCTGCTTTGAAATCCAATGGATCCGTTGTGACCTGGGGACCTTCTAATGGCGGAGGGGATTCAAGTTCTGTTGCGGCTCAGTTGGCTTCAGGAGTCATCAGCGTGACCTCAACCGATGCTGCCTTTGCGGCCCTTAAATCCGATGGTTCTGTTGTTACTTGGGGATACTCAGGCTATGGAGGGGACTCCATAGCTGTCGCCTCACAGCTTGTCTCAGTTGTTAAGATTGTTCCCAATACTTCGGCCTTTGCCGCTATAAGATCGGACGGCTCCGTTGTCACTTGGGGTGATTCCGTCATGGGAGGAAATTCCAGTGCTGTTGCCTCTCAACTTACCTCAGGAGTCACGGATATCGTCGCGAATATCTATTGCTTCGCTGCTATAAAATCAGATGGTTCAGTAGTCATCTGGGGAAATAATTCGAATGCTCGTAGTGAAGAGAATCCCCTCATTTCAAAACTTTCTTCGGGAGTTAAAAGTGTAACGACAAACAGAGATGCATTAGTGGCGATTAAGTCTGATGGTTCCGCTGTTACATGGGGACGCCCTACATACGGAGGAGACTCCAGTTCCGTCGCATCGCAACTCTCTTCGGGAGTTGTCGCCGTTGCCCAAACCGATTATGCATTTGCGGCCACTAAAGCAGATGGCTCTGTAGTTACATGGGGTTCTTCTTCTTCGGGCGGTGATTCTAGTTCTGTTTCAGGCCAACTCTCATCGGGAGTCGTAAGTGTCTTCGGAAATACAGATGCCTTCGCCGCCATTAAATCAAACGGCTCTGTAGTTACATGGGGATACTCCACAGGTGGAGGAGACTCTAGCTCAGTAGCAGCACAGCTTGCCTCTGGGGTCGTAAGTGTGTCTGCAACAGATTTCGCTTTTGCCGCGATAAAATCAAATAGTTCCGTTGTTACGTGGGGAAGTTCATCGGGGGGAGGTGACTCCAGTTCCGTCGCATCCCAACTTAC
This sequence comes from Bdellovibrio sp. HCB-110, assembly GCF_047323225.1. Lineage (GTDB taxonomy): Bacteria > Bdellovibrionota > Bdellovibrionia > Bdellovibrionales > Bdellovibrionaceae > Bdellovibrio. Next base: position 3,222,802 of record NZ_CP178750.1, on the reverse strand, counting down.
TTCGGGAGTCGTGAAAGTTTTCAGAACCGATTCTGCCTTTGCAGCGCTCAAATCAGATGGTTCTGTTGTCACCTGGGGAAGCTCTTCTTCGGGAGGAGATTCGAGTGCTGTTGCTGCGCAACTGACCTCGGGAGTTGTTGATGTCACTTCCAATTCGTCGGTTTTTGCTGCACTCAAATCCGACGGCTCTGTTGTCACTTGGGGGGACGCTTACGTTGGCGGAGATTCTAGTTCCGTGGCGTCTCAGATTTCTTCAGGAGTCGTGAGCGTAGTTAGTAATCCCTATTCCGCATTTGCAGCCGTGAAGTCCGATGGCTCGGTCGTTACCTGGGGAGACTCCTATTATGGTGGCGATTCGAGCGCTGTGGCTTCTCATCTCAGTTCGGGAGTTGTGCGTGTGGTGGGAAATGGCAACGGTTTTGCGGCAATCAAATCTGATGGCTCCGTCGTGACGTGGGGAGATGTGGACAACGGAGGAGATTCCAGTGCCGTAGCCTCTGACCTAGCTTCAGGAGTCGTGAATGTTGTCGGAAGTTATTATGCTTTCGCTGCTCTTAAGTCGGACGGATCTGTTGTTACTTGGGGAGATGCTTATGGTGGAGGAGATTCCGATTATTTCAAAGCGGAGCTTTCCGCTGGAGTCGTTGCTATCCACGCAATGGGAAACACCTTCATTGCTCTTAAAGCAGACGGCTCCGTCGTCTGCTGGGGGGGCGATATCGAGAAGTACACCACGCGTGGCTGGGCTCCTTAAGGGTATGACAGCGGTTATGTTAAAACCGCTAAATCTGCGGGATTAAAACCTTTCAGTTCCGCGAATTTTTCTTCTTTGATTTTTTTTGCCCACATGGGATCTGTCAAAATCGCTCTGCCAACAGCGACTAAGTCAAAGTCGCCACGATCCAGTCGTCTCGTTAGCTCTTCTAAAGATCCCGCTTCAGCGCTTTGACCTTTGAAGCTTTGGATAAAGTCCACATTGCTAAGACCAATAGACCCAACTGTGATGGTCGGTTTACCCGTAATTTTTTTCGCCCATCCTGCAAAGTTCAAATCGGATTCAGTAAATTCAGGTTCCCAAAAACGTCTTTGTGAGCAGTGGAAAATATCGACACCTGCTTCTGAAAGAGGAAGAAGCCATTGCTCCATTTCTTTGGGGGTGTTTGCGATTTTGGTTTCATAGTTTTGCTGCTTCCATTGAGAAAGTCGAAGAAGGATAGGGAAGTCAGGACCCACTTTCGCTCTAATGGCTTTCACAACTTCAAGAGCGAAACGATTTCTTTCTTTAATAGTAGAGCCGCCGAATTCATCCGTGCGCGTATTCATCCCTTCCCAGAAAAACTGGTCGATCAAATATCCGTGGGCACCGTGAATTTCAACAGTATCAAATCCCAAATTTTTTGCATCTAATGCGGCCTGCGCATAGGCTTCCACAGTTTTGTGAATATCATCCAGGCTCATGTCAGCAGGTCCTTCAAAGGGCGCAGGAGGAAGCCATCCCGATTGATGAGGGCGCATTTTTCCCATGTGCCAAATCTGCGGCGCCATTTTTCCACCTGCTTCGTGAACGGCATCAATAACGACTTTCCATTGTTTAAGTGCAGTTTCTCCGTGAAAGTGCGGAACATTTTTGTCATTGGATGAAGAAGGTCTGTTGATGACCGTGCCTTCAGAGAGAATAAGTCCGACTTCGCCAAGAGCGCGACGCTGATAATATTTAGCGACTTCCTCCGTAGGAACTCCGTCGGGAGATTTTGATCGCGTCATAGGCGCCATGACGATACGGTTTTTTAATTGAAGGTTTTTATATTGGAAGGGCTGAAATAAGGAGTGGTCTTTCATTTTGATCCTCTGTAAACTGGAAGTTCGTTTAAATGTTACAATCATTGTAACATTTTGTACAGAATAGAATTCGACACGATCTGTCTGAAATAATGAAGAATACTTTCGTCGGGAAATCCTTTAAGATAGGGCTAAGTAGGATTCCAAAGGAATTTGTGACCCAAGGCCAAGACCGCTTTATCATTCTTAGAAAAATCAAGTATTCCGAGGCGGACTTGATTATTCATGCTCTTTCCCCCAAAGGAGAGAAGCTGTCATTTATTGCTCGCGGTGCTTTGAAAAGTAAAAAACGTTTTGGCGGCGGAGTTCTGGAGCCTTCTCACTTCGTGAGTCTGACATATAAGCAAGCGTCCGAGGAAGGGCAGCTCCATGTTCTTCAAGAGGCGACGATCATCAATGACTTCCCCGGCATTCGCAAAGACTACGATCATTTAGAACTCGCGCTGCACGCGTTGGAGTGCGTGAGCAAAGTGAGTCAGGAAGGGGATAAGAACTCCGAGTTTTTATTCAATCTTCTTGGCAATACACTCAAGGCCATCGAAACAGCGAAAGATCCGTTAGTTTTGAAAATGCATTTCTATTTGAAATTCTTGTTACAACAAGGTGTCGTCAATGCAGAACCGTGGATGGGACCTTTCCTGAAAGCGAATCTTGCAGATACCAATCAGTTGGTGAAGTATCGTCAAACTGTCGATGAAGAACTCTACAATGTAGAGCAAATGGTTCGTCACTATTTAGAGCACGCGACTCTTTGACGCCTTTACGCGTGTTTTGGACGCGGCTCGTTTGCGCATTGATTGGAATTGGAAAATACACCTATCTTCTGATAGCATTACTAAGAATCTCTTCTACAAATATCGATGCCTAATAATCTGAGAGGACGACAATGGCTGCGACGCTTTCTTTGGAAGAACTAAAAAAGGCCATTTTAACACTCAACGAAGCTCTTGATTTCGCTGAAAGCGTGAAATCTCATCCCACTCAATTTAAAATTGCGCGTGATGCCTGCATCCAGCGTTTTGAATACTGTATTGAACTTTCATGGAAGGTTTCTATGAAAAAACTTGGCTCGATGACCAAGTTTCCTAAACAAGCTGTAAGAGAGATGGCTCGCGCGGATCTTGTTTCCTCGGCCGAAATCTGGCTTGATTTCATTGAAGCGCGCAATAACTCCAGTCACTCTTATGATGAGGAGATAGCTCAACGAGTTTTTTCTGAAATTCTGAATTTCCAAAAAGAAGTTGAATCGCTTTACCTCAACTTGGAAAAGCTTGCATGAAATGGGGAATGACGGATGAACAATATTCTATTTTAGAGAATCTTGTCATCAAGCCACTGAAGAGTCACGGCTGTGAAGTTTATATCTTCGGATCTAGAGCCAAAGGATCCCATCATCCCCATTCCGATGTAGATCTCTTATTTAAAAAAAGTGATGGCAAGCCTTTTCCTGCGGGATTTCTCTCCGAAATAAAGGAACAAATTGATGAGTCTCGATTTCCTTTTATAGTTGATCTCGTTGACGAACAGGAGTTGGCGCAATCTTATCGCGATTCGGTATTTTTTAGCCGCATTCCTCTATAGGCGGGACCGTGGAACGAGAAGTCACATCTCTTGGATTTCAATTGATAATTCAAATCACACTTACCTTCAAAATAGGAATCACATCCTTTTTTCGTTTTGTACCGTCCAAAAAACCAATTCCAAGTAAAATCTATTTTGCTTTGTTTCCCAGTGGATGCATCTTTTCCATCGTGCGAGCGAGTTGATCAATTCCCAAGTGCGTGTATTTTTCCGTGGCTTGCAAACTCTCGTGTCCTAACATCTCTTGCAGAGTTCTTAAGTTGGCTCCGCTGCTGAGTAAATGTGTCGCAAAGCTGTGACGAAGAGCATGCGGATGCAGAGGCTTTAAAAGTCCTGCACGAATTCCACTTTGACGAACCATCTCGTAAGCCGTGCGTGTGTTCAGGGGTTTTTCTCCAAAGACGAACTCATCAAAGGAACTTTCTTTTTTCCAGCGCTGCAAAACTTGAGTGGTGAGAGAAGGGAGAACCACGACTCTTTCTTTGGAACCTTTTCCCTTCACGCGCAAAGTTTGCTGTGTCAGTTGCACTTCCGACCATTTTAAATTGCAGGCTTCACTCACGCGCAGTCCTCCTCCATAGAGCAGCAAGAAGAGAACTTTTTCTCTTAAGGGAATTTCTTTGTGTGTATCGAAACTCTTCAAGACAGAAAGAGCTTCGTCGACACTGAGAAAGTGGGGGAGTTTCTTGGGAACCTTTGGACTTGTGATTTGCAGGGAAAGATCCCGCTCTGTGAGGCCCTCATCAAAGGCCCAGGAGAAGAAGCTCTTCAGGGTCGCGGCCTTGCGGTTTCGGGAGGCCAAGGATAAGTGAGCCCATCCATTGAACGCCCCTCGGGCTGTTGCCAGAAGATCGGCTTCGTTCCAGCTTTTTGATAAAAGCGAAGGATCTTCATAATTATAAACCTGTCGTAAATCCAATTTATAGTGCTTGATTGTCAGGGGAGAAGCTGACTTCACAAAAGTCATGTATTTCAGATACTTATCTATATTTTCGGCCAGTTTAAATGCCTTAGCCATGATCTGAAATCCTATTAGTTGCAGGCTATAACCCTAAAATTTATATAACGCCATGCAAAATTTTACTTGCAAATCTTACACGACCAAGGTTATAACTCAATGCGTTGCTGCGGTGTATCAAGTTGAGACTTACTCCGGCGAAGTCGGAGTGCAAGCCAGTCAAATTGAGACGCCCACCCCCATTTTCTTAAAAAGTACGTTTACCGAAAGGTGGAAGCTCATGAACGAAAACAACTCAACGATTTTGCCCTCTTCTCAGAATGCAAATCAAGTTATGTGGAACACAAATCAAACTTCAAAAGTTTTGGAAAACAAGACTATTGTCTATCAATCTGAAGTGATGGGCAACTTGATGAAGATGATTGATCGCGTAGCTCCGTCTAACGCGAACATCTTGGTTCTTGGTGAGTCAGGAACTGGTAAAGAGCTTATCGCTCGTTCTATCCACGATCGTTCAGGTCGCAAAAACAAACCTTTCGTTGCGATCAACTGCGGTGCTCTTCGTGAGACTCTTCTTGAGTCAGAACTTTTCGGTCATGAAAAAGGTTCTTTCACAGGCGCTTACACTCGTAAAATCGGTTTGGCAGAAGCAGCTAACGGCGGAACATTGTTCCTTGATGAAATCGGTGAGTTGGACCCAGCTATCCAAGCGAAGCTTCTTCGTTTCATCCAAGAAGGTGAAGTTTACCGTGTTGGTGGTAAAGACCCTATCAAAGTTGATATCCGTTTGATCTGTGCAACGAACAGAGAATTGGATCAAGAAGTTATCAAGGGCAACTTCCGTGAGGACTTGTTCTATCGTATCAACACAATCGTAGTAAGTGCTCCACCTCTTCGTCGTCGTAAAGAAGACATCGCGGCTTTGGTGAACCACTTCTTGAATAACTCTCAACACGCTTATTTGAACCGTGGTCGTTCAGTAAACGAAGAGGCGATGAAAGCCCTTATTCGCTACGACTGGCCAGGAAATATTCGTGAGCTTCAAAACGTGTGCGAAAGACTTCAGATCTTGTCTGAAGGCCACATGATCATGCTTAACGATATCCCAGAAAACATCCGCAATGGCGAGATGGAAAAAGACGTGATCGACTACGATCCACAAATGACTTTGCACGAGCTTGAGAAGCGTTACATCTTGAAAGCTCTTGCTCACTTCGGTGGAAACAAAACTCAAGCGGCGAACAACTTGGGTATCACGATCAAGACTCTTTATAACAAACTTCACGAATACGGTGAGTTTGAAAAGTTCGCGGTTCACACAAAACCGATGAAGTAATCTAAAAAGTTCTAGCAGCCCGGAGTGGTTTCTCTCTCTTCCCACTCCGGGTTTTTTTATGCCCGAGGAGGTTCTCAATGAAAAATGCATTTATTATTTCAATTCTGGCGACGCTAGTCGGATGCTCATTTTCTAAGAAATCTTCCGTGAATGAAAATGGAACTCCACAAAGCCGTGTTGACGAAGTTCTTCAGGATTCCCGATATTCAGTGTTTGAAAAACTGCATGCAGCCATTGGTAAAGGGGACTCGCAGTTGTTCTATGCTGTTTTGCCAAAAGCAACCAAGGCGGATTTGAACTCTCTGTCATCATCCGGGCAAAGTTTAGGCGAATATTCGATTTATAAGAATCAGATAGATTTTCTCGTCTCTCTTCTAAAAGCGGGAGCTTCTCCATATCGTCCGACTAGAGAATCGGTCGAGGGCTTAAAATGGACTGCGATGGTTAAAACCAACAAAGAAGCCGAAGACATAATAAAGACTTATCAAAGAAAGCTTTTGGCAGAGGCATCATTAGTCTGTTTTGACGACAATGTAGAAAAAACGATTTCCTTTTTAGAGGAAAACTATCTTAAACCCACTTATAAAGTTTGTGGTGATATTAATTTCTTTCAATATTCTTTCATAGATAATCCTGTGGACACTGAGAATGCAGAACTAATTCTCAAAACTTACTTGAAGCAGGAGCGTGAGCTTTACGAAGACAACTTGGGTGAGATTTTCTACAATGCATTTGTGGCAGCTAACAAAGAAATTATTGGCGGTGTTGATCGGTATCTAAATAGACACGTTTGGGTCGTCGAAATAGAGCAATCGAATAAGTTCCCGGCTTTCATTCAGAAGGCGCCTCTTGATAAAGTTTTGACCAGTTATGCGGTTTTAAAATCATGCGACTTGAAAACAAAAATTATTCGTCCTACGCCGCCACCACCTCCCGGCTATAAATTTACCCCAGAGGAGTTAGAGAGGGCGGGTTTTGTCACCTACGTAAAAGACTTAATCAAGGACAGAATATCTCAGATCCCATTGGTCGATAGAGAAAGCATGGCTCAACAGTTGCAAGAGTTGGGACTGGATTAAGAGGTTTATATGAATAAGTTTGTCGCACTTACACTTTCAGTCGTCATGTTTTCCAGCGTTTCCAATGCCTGGATTGTTCAAGGTGAGAAATGGGAGCAACCAAGACCACCTGGATATGTAACTGTTGAGGAGTGTTCCGCAAATCTATATCAGAAATTAAGCACGTACGAGTCTGCAACTGATGCAGCTTGTTCGCATGGTAGAACGGATCGCGAATTTCAAAAATGTACAATCGAGTTAACTAAAAAAAAGTTTAGAGATGTTGAGGTCGCTGGTTTTTTCTGTGCAAAAAATGAGGCTCGTAGCCAGGTTCATCAGTGTACGCTGTCTTTAACTAACTATTTTTTTGATGTCGCCAGAGATCCAAATTTTGACTACCGTTCGTATGCATTGAGTCTTTGTCAAAGCAGCCTAAATCCTTCGTATGCTGGATGCGTTATTGATCTTTACTCGCGTGGTGGGCAAGAGATTAACAATGCAAGTCTCCAGACCGATGCAAATCGTTTATGTCGTAACGCCACTAATGAAGAATTAAATAGCTGTATTATCAAAGCCTATAATAACGAGGGTAAATCTGGTTCCCAAGCTGCTCGTATCTGCTTGGAACAACACGATCCAGTAGCCAAAGCCCGTCGTGAAGCAGAACTTCGTCGCATCGAAGAAGAAAAACGCAGACGCGCAGAAGCGGAACGTCGTGCGGCTGAGCAACGTGCTGCCGAACAGCGTGCAGCAGCTCAAAGAGTGGCAGAGCAAAGAGCTGCGGAACAACGTACAGCTGAACAGCGTGCAGCGGAGCAACGTCGTATTGAAGAACAACGTCGCCAAGAAGATCAACGCCGTCAAGGTGACCAACGTACTCAAGAACAAAAACGTCAAGAAGAGTTACGTCGTCAGCAAGAAGAGCAAAGAAGAAAAGATGAAGAAGCTCGTAAGAAAAAAGAGGAAGAAGAAAAGAAAAAGCAACAAGAGCAGCAACAACAACCATCCAATCCACCAGCTCCAAGCAACGGTGGCACGGGTGGCGGAGTGATCGTCGACCTTCCTAACTTCGAATAAGAATAAAATGGCCACTTAATGATTTCGATTGCCCACATCTTTTTAACGAGGTGTGGGCTTTGTTTTTCTGCGGTCTGAGAGTCCTTTACCGTTAGCGCCGATGGCAGGGGTGCGCAACATTTGTAATTCAATTTTTATTGACACATATTCTTGTATTTTTTCAAGAAGTCTTCCTTCAAAAGACTATTGTCCAACTGAGCCTTTCTAAGGCACGTAATGCCCTTCTCCAAAGCCTCTGTTGTGGAGACGAAGGGGTGACCGTTATTCAGAAAAATGATCGCCTCTAATTGAAAATTAGAATGAAAAATATCGGCTTTAAAAGTCGTGATAGAACTCATCTTGCGGGAGGAAGACTATGAATCAAGGAACTCAAAACTTGAGAAAGTTATCAGATCACGATCTTTTGCAACAAACTGAAATGCTTGTGCAGAAAGAAAGAGCAACGACCTTGGAAGTATTGCAAGGTTTGCGCGAAATAGAAATTCGTCGTTTATTTGTGGATCTGGGATTTTCATCCATGTATGAAATGTGCATTAAACACTATAAATATTCCGAAGGCCAGGCACAGCGAAGATTGTCGGCGGCGAGACTCTTAAAAGAACTTCCTGAGATTGAAGGAAAAATTCAGTCAGGAAGTTTAAACATCACAACTCTGGCTAAAGTTCAAAGTTTTGTACGGGCAGAAAAGCAGGCTCACCACCCTCTTTCCAAAACGGACAAGTTGCAGTTGTTAGAAAACCTGCAAGATAAATCCACTCGAGAAGCAGAGAAAGAGTTGGTAAGACAATCCCATCAGCCGGAGCTTTTGCTGGGGAAATTTAATTTGAGTGAGAAGGCATTAAACGGGAATGTCTTCCGAGATTCCGAGCCTGTCGAGCAGTTTGTGAAATTCGAAACTTTACTCAATCAAGAAAATCAAAAATTACTCCAAGAGTTTAAAGAGCTTTTTGCGCATGAACTGCCTGATGGAAGTGCCTTGTCTGTTTTGCTGTTTCTTTTAAAGAAGGCTGTCAAAGATAAGAAAAAGAAGCTAGGCCTCGACGAAGTTGCCAATAAAAAATCTGATGCTGATGAACCCACATTCGACAAGCCGGAATCAAATTCTAAAATCAATCAGAATGCTGCACAGTTGCCATCATCGATAAAGGTGACTTCTTTAAGATCGGCAATTCCGATTCATTCTAAAGGAATTCTATGGAAAAGGGCTCAAGGGTGTTGTGAGTATACCGATCCGAAATCCCAAAGGCGTTGTAATTCGAGATTCGCATTGCAAACCGATCATGTGAAGCCCGTTGCCTTAGGCGGAGACAACTCCATCGAGAACTTGGTCCTGCTCTGCCGTGCTCATAATTCGCGAAGGTCTATTAAAACTTTTGGTATTAACAGTGTTCCCGTTTAGAACTGGCCAGCTTGTCTGTGCGTTTTAATGCATACTAGTTTTTATAGGGACTGCACCTTACAAACTTTATTTAATACCCTCAACGCTTTTCCCGCGAACTCGCAAGTTGGAGTCTTTGAATTCCTGTTTGCGTTTTTCTCGCGAGCCCAAATGATTGTTTACGAACTCCTCGCACTGACCGGCAAGAGCATCGCCAGAGCTCTTTCGACAACAGCGAATCGCCAGATCAGGAATTTTAGTGAGCTTCATTTTGGGGTCTTGAGCCATGGAAATCGAGTAGTCGGAAGCCGCCGTTCCTTTTCCCAAGCGAGTCACTTGAGAGCCGTTGATCCAGATGTCGGGCCCATCCCCTTTATTGCACGCAAGTTCAACGGACATATCCGGAGCCATCACCAGGACTTCGCTCAGCTCTTGAATAGAAGTGATAGTGGGGCTATTCATAAATTGTTTCATACAAGCTTTGGTGGCATCTTGATTTTTATTTAGATAGTAGTTTTCTGTACAACGACGCAGTGGAGATTCATCAGAGGCTGTGCGAGCGAGCCACAAACTCGCCGCCATGGAAACTTCCATGCATCCAGAACTCACCAAGGCGTTGCAAGTCAACGACGCGTGAGCAGAGGGAAATATCAATGAGAAGAGCCAAGCGCCACGACTTTCTTTTTTTAGAACCTTGCTCTGAATCACTCGGCGCAGATAATTCATTCTGTCTTCGATGCGCGGATACTTATCCATCTCAAGCTTATAGTCACCTAAAGCGAATTCGCCTTTCCAGTAATCCACGACTTGCAGTTCCAGCGTTGTACCATTGGAAAACTTCATATTGATATTAGTTTTGTCTCCCGAAACGCTAGGGATTTCGACCCAGAGTTTTTTACTGATCAATTCTTCAAGATAGGCGATTTCCTGCGCTGAAAGGTGAGACTTGTATTTCGCAAGAGCCTCTTCGGGAGTTTTTATTCCCCCAAGGCTTTGCGCCAAGTCCGCGACGATTTTTTCTTCGATCTGTTTCCTAGGAGATGAAGCCTGAGAGGCGATAGCGAAAAATAGACTTAAAAAAACAGCAATCCATTTCCAGTAATTCATGTGGATTTACCTCGATATTCGTCTATTCGTATCGGATTGTTACGTGAAATCTAAAGGGAAGTGCTGTTTCGATTTGAGACAGTTCTAAAGATAAACCCGAAGCGCGAAGCTTCGGGTTGGGTTATTTGGCAGAAGGATCGTAAAGTTTTGCGTAGAGGCGTACAAAGCGCACTGTGCGTTTCACAAGCTCATCCTTTGTTGTCTCATGCAAGATGCACTCAAAGAAGAACATGCCGTCCATATATGTATCTACATCTAGGCAAAGCTCTTCCACATTCGTTCCAGGTTTGAGTTTTCCTTGATCGGCAAGGGCTTGCACGCGTGCAAGCAAGCGGGGATCAAGCTGCATTGGGATTGTCTCAGTCACGCGTTTCTTAAACTTCTTATTCACCAGAGCTTGAGAGAAAATAATTTTCGCGAAATCCTCATGCGTGCATCCTTCTTGGATACGGTCAGAAACATACGCTTCCAATTCATCAGCGAGATTGTCGTGCAAAGAGTAGGGAAGTTCGCGCGCATTCATCTCTTCGATAAACTTCTCGATGATCGCAACCAAAAGACCTTCTTTTCCCTCGAAGTAACGAGCGATCAAGGACTCATTGACGTCCGCTTTTTTAGCAATCATACGAGTGGTCGCGCCATCAAAGCCCAGCTTTGAGAACATCTCCAAGCCCGCATGGAGAAGGCGGTCTTCAGAAGCTGAACGGTCCCTTTTTTTGCCCTTAACATGAGCTGGACTTCCGTCTTGTAGCGTTTTTGTTTGAGATGTTTCCGTCATGAAAACCTCCTGAGAATTAAACTAAATACCTAAAAGTACTTAACTTTATATAATGTATCATAAGCGTTTGTCCAGATCAAGAAAGTAATTGATTGCATACTTAAGAACCTTATTGTAGGTTAAGTATGTAAGCGATTACTTAACGGAGAGCATACATGAAGAAATCCGACGTTCTAAAATTCTCTAGTCTGACGCTGATTTTCGCGGCCCTTCTCTCGGGAAATTCAGCCTCCGCCCTCTCATTAAATGAGTATCTGGGCCAAGTTAAACAAGAAAGCTTGGGGTATAAAGCAAGCGATGAGCAAGCCGAAGCTTCAGCTTTGAAGTCTCGTGAAGCTGATCTTGTTTTTACTCCGCGGCTGTTTGCAAATGCACGATTTGGACACGATGGAAAAGAGCAGTTTGCTTCTGCCATCACTTATGATCGTCTCAAAATGCAAAACTATTCATTGGGAGTTTCTCAAGACTTCAGCTTTGGTCTGCAGACCAAATTGTCTTATGCCTTAGATAAAACGGAGGTGGAGGGAGCGACTCTTCCTGCGGGAATGGGAAATAGTTTTTGGACAGCGACTCCAACATTAGAATTAACAATGCCTTTGTGGGCGAATGGTTTTGGTCGTTCGGCTCGTGCGAATGAAGAACTCACTCGTCAGCAGAATATGGCGGAACAATACGGAGCTCAAGCGCAGAACCAAGGTTACCTTGTTGAAGCCGAGGCCGCTTACTGGGGATTGGCTTCTACTCAAGAGGTTGTGCAAGTACAAACTCGCGCTTTGAAACAAGCGCAAAGCATTTTGGATTACGTCAGTCGTAAAGCAAAAATGAACTTGGGTGAAAACGCGGATGTGTTGCAAGCCAAAGCTCTTGTCGAAGCGACAACCTTCCAATTGCAGTTAGCGCAAAATCAAGAAAAAGCAGCTCGTCGCAATTTCAACACTTATATTAATAAGTCAGCGGAAGAAGCGGCTCCGGCTCTGGACTCTATCAACTATGGAAACTTAGAAAAGGTGGCAGTGCCAACAGCAAAACCGGGCGATCGCTATGATGTGAAGGCCGCGGAAGCGCAAGCTCGTTTGGCGAAGTCATCTTCTCGTTTAGTCGCTGAAAGAAACAAACCTGAACTGGATCTTTATGGGAGTTACGCTCTGAATGGTCGTGACGAAGAGCTCAATGAAGCTATGAAAAACGCGGGCAAAACAGAGCGCGACACAGCTTTTGTTGGTGTTCGCTTGAATATCCCTCTTAATTTCTCGGCGACATCGGATGCAAAAGCTGGCGCTTTGAAAGCTGAAAGAGCCGCAGACCTTTCTTATCAATACAAACAATTCACTCAAGAGCAAGATTGGACAAATCTGACTCAACAATTGAGTGAAGCAAAAGAAAACCTTCGTTTGGCAACGAACATCGTGAATGCGCAAAAAGCCAAACTTGAAAACGAGAGAACACGCTTGCGCCAAGGAAGAACGACGACGTATCAAGTTCTTCTCTTTGAACAAGACTTCTCTCAATCTGAAGTAAGCCGCGTGCAAGCCGCTTCTCAGATCCTTGGACTTCAAGCACAAATTAAACTTTATCAAGCTTCTTCTACTGAAGGAGGTAACTAATCATGAGCTTACCTAAGATATCCATTAGCAGACCTATTTTTATTACGTGCGTGACGATCGCCCTTGTGGTGGTGGGTTGGGCCTCCTTCAAATCCATGAGCGTGGATTTGTTCCCGGATGTCAGTATCCCTGTCGTGACAGTACAAACGACATATCAAGGTGCCGGTCCTTCCGAGATCGAAACTTTGGTCAGCCGTCCGATTGAGGAAGAAGTTAGTACCATCTCTGGTATCAAACGTTTGACTTCAAAAAGTTTGGAAGGTGTTTCACAAGTTATCGTTGAATTTAACAGCAGCGTTGATGTGAAATACGCCGAACAACAAGTGCGCGACAAAGTAAATATCGCGAAACCAAAACTTCCTGAAGAGGTGGACGATCCAGTTATTAAAAAGTTCGACCCTTCAGATACTCCCATCATCATGGTGTCTTTGACAGCCAATGGTTTGGGAGACGCGCAACTATTTGATATCGCCGACCAGTTCATCAAACCTCGTTTGGAACAAGTGAACAACGTTGGTGCCATTGAGATCTTCGGGGGCCGTGAAAGAGAAATTCACGTCATTTTGGATCGTAACAAATTGAAAGCTCGTGAAATTTCCGTAGGCCAAGTAGCGGCGCAAGTAGGTGCTTCGGGTGAGAACATTCCGAGTGGTAAGGTGGAACAAGGTGGTAAAGAACTTGTGTTTCGTGGATTAGGTGAATTTAAAACCGTTCCGGAGGTTGCCGACACTCTTGTCAACCTTTATGGGAATGAGGTTCCAACACGTGTTGCAGATCTCGGAACGGTTGTAGATACATTGGAGGATGAAAAATCCCGCGCTTTCGTAAACGGGAACAAAGCCCTCTTCTTGCAGGTGTACCGTCAATCCGGTTCTAACACTGTCAGAGTGGCTGATGACATCATTAAGCAACTTGATAAATTGAAGCCTGAACTTGCAAAAATGGAAGGCGCTCCTCAAGTTCAACTTGTTACGAATGCGTCTACAAAAATTAAAAACAACATCTATGACGTGAATGAAACGATCATCATCGGTATCATTCTTACGATTATTACTGTGTTCTTCTTCCTCGGAAGTGCGCGTTCGACGTTTATCACGGCTCTTTCATTGCCGATTTCATTGATCGGTGCCTTCATGATTATGAAGGTCGCAGGCTTCTCGATTAACATCGTGTCTATGCTCGCATTGACATTGGCTGTGGGTCTTTTGATCGACGATGCCATTGTGGTTATCGAAAATATCTACCGTCGCATGGAGTTGGGAGAAGACTCACTCACAGCCGCTGAAAAAGGAACGACAGAAATCCAATTGGCAGTTATGGCCATTACCCTGGTCGTGATCGCCGTGTTCGTACCAGTGGGTACGATGTCGGGAACCATCGGTCAGTTCTTAAAACAGTTCGGTATGACCGTCGTGTTCTCGATGATGATCAGCTGGTTTGTGGCTATGACCATCATTCCAATGTTGACGGCTTATTTCGGAGGAGAGGGTCATGGCGGACATAAAGTGCCGACAACCCCTGGATTGTACGATAAAACTTTAGGCCGTCTTGTAAAAGGTTTCGACCGTGTACAAGCTTGGCTTGAAAGAGTTTATGAAAAACTTCTTCGCATCACTCTTCGCCATCCTTTAATGACGATTGGTGCGACTTTCATGGTGTTCGTACTCAGTATTTATACCGTGACAAAAGTTCCAGGTGCGTTCATCACGGACGACGATGCTGGTGAGTTCACAGTGACTCTTGAAATGCAACCAGGCACCAGCTTGGATGGTATGAATAAAGTTGGCGATGAAGTGGATAAAATCATCCGCGCAAATCCGGAAGTGGATTACACCGCGATGATTATTGGTAGTCTTTACGGTGAATCCAACAAGTCGTCTTTCTACGTGCGTATGAAAAATGGCAAGGAACGTAACGGATACACAACAGAAGGTTTCCGCGATAAGGTTCGTCAACAATTGACAGGTTTCGTAGAAACAGCAAATCCAGTTGTTAAGGAATACGATGCAACAGGTGGTATGGGGGGACAACCATTCACTTTGAACATCATCTCTGCCGATCCTCAAGCGTTGGAAGAAGCAGGGACAAAGCTTTTAGCAAAACTTAAAGCGGACCCTCGTTTGACAGACGTCGATACGAATTTCCGTCCCGGTAAACCCGAGATGCAAGTTCACTTAAAACCGGGTGCCGCAAAACAATACGGTATCAACACGAAAACAATGGGTGGAGAGCTTCGTGCACAAGTAGAAGGCTTAACTCCCGCAAAATTTCGTGAAAAAGGCCGTGAGTATGAAGTGCGCGTGCGCTTGATGCCAGAACAACGAGACCTTAAGCAAAGCTTTAACCAAGTTTATGTTCCTAACGTGAATGGAAAGCTGGTGCGCTTGTCTGACGTTGCTTCCGGAGATTTAGCTTCTGGTCCGGCTTCGATTGAGCGTCAAGACCGTGGTCGTTATATCCAGATTACAGCGGGCGTTGCTCCAGGTGCGGGCTTGAGTGAAGTGGTGAATGATGCAATTAAAATGATGACCACAGGCGAGACGGCCTTCCCTTCAAGTGTTCGTTTCTCTTGGGGTGGTGACGCGGAAAACATGCAAGAGTTGGCAACGTCAACAGTACTTGCTCTAGGCTTTGCGATCATGTTCATCTACTTGATCCTTTCAAGTCTGTATGAATCTTTCATCACGCCAATCACGATCATGGTGGCTTTGCCACTGGCTCTGTGTGGTGCTTTCCTTGGTTTGTTCTTGATGAGCGAAACAATGACAATCTTTGCGATCTTCGGTTTCTTCATGCTCATTGGGGTTGCGGGGAAAAACGGTATCTTGCTTGTCGACTACACAAGACAAATGATGGCCGCTGGTAAAGAGCGTGGCGAAGCTTTGGTGGAAGCGGGTAAGACACGTCTTCGTCCGATCTTGATGACTTCTTTCGCGTTGATCGCGGGTACTTTGCCGGTCGCGATCGGTCTGAATGAAGCTTCAAAATCTCGTACGGCGATGGGTGTGGCGATCATCGGTGGTATGATTTCTTCAACCATCCTGACATTGATCGTCGTTCCAGCCGTGTTCACATATGTGGATCGCTTTAGAGTCTGGGCTAATAATATTGGCGGCAGATTGACATCGAATAAAAAAGAAAAACAAGACAGACACGTTGAAGTGAAAGTCACAGGTCCTGAAGGTTCAGTTTCTGAATCCACTGACCTGGTATCAGAAAGCTAATTTGACTGGAGGTTTTATGGCAAAATTATTTATTCAGAACTTACCTTCGAAGGAAGAATTTAAAGCCGCAGCGACAAGAATCGATGAGCAAGTCGACACCAGTGCCTTGTACTCCAACCTTCTTTTCCTGAAGATCGCGACAGAACTGGAGAATCATATGGACAGCTTGCTTGCTCCGTATAATCTTTCCAGTGGTCGTTTCACCCTTCTTTACCTTTTAAGCGATTCTTCCGAGGGATTGATGCCCTCGGAGTTGTCACAAAAAGTGGGTGTAACCCAAGCGACAATTTCGGGATTGATCAATGGTTTGGAAAAAGCGGAATTGATCAAACGTGAACTTCATCAGAAAGACGGGCGTTCTTTTGTGATTAAAATTGCCGACAAAGGCGAGGCTTTGATCAAAGAGATCTTTCCTTTGTGGGCTCCGAAAGTAGCCGCTTTTTGGAATCAAATTTCATCAGATGAAAAAACAGGAATGAACAGCATATTGGAGAAAATGGTGAAGAATACATCTATGCTTAATTAGCATCCTTATATTCTCATCTTCCAATTGTGCAGATTGGAAAGAGGTATGAAACGGTTTTTAACAGT